>NZ_WVUH01000152.1 GCF_017614955.1 Micromonospora echinofusca | reverse complement strand
GTCGGGGAGGGCGCGGTCTACACCGCCGGGGCGGCCTGGCTGGTGGCGCTCTGCCCGCCGGAACGGCGGGGCCGGGTGGTCGGCCTGTACGGCATCCACATGTGGCTGGGCGTGACCCTGGGGGCCCTGTTCGGCACGGTGGCGCTGCGGCTGGGCGGGTACCCGGCGGTGTGGCTGCTCTGCGTGGCCTTCGCCCTGGTCGGGGTGGTACTGGTGGTCAGCCGGCCCCGGCCGGCCCAGCCGGCTCCCGCCGGTCGTCCGGCCGGGCTGCTGCCCGCCTCGGCGGTCCTGCCCGGGGTGGCGCTGTCGCTGGCCGCGCTCGGGTACGCCGCGCTGGCCGCCTTCGTGGCCCTGCACCTGGGGGAACGGGGCATCACCAACGGCATCGCGGCGTTCAACGCGTACGGCCTGACCTACGTCGGGGTACGGCTGTTCGCCGGTGGCCTGCCGGACCGGCTCGGCGCGGGCCGGGTGGCGTTCTGGTCCGCGCTGGTGGAGGCGGTCGGGCTGCTGCTGGTGGCGGTCGCCCCGAACCTGGTCGTGGCGGTCGTCGGTGGCCTGGTGATGGGCGCCGGCCTGTCGCTGCTCTTCCCGTCCCTGGCCCTGCTGGTGATCAACCGGACGGAGGCGGCGCACCAGGGGGCGGCGCTCGGTGCGTTCACCTCGTTCTGGGACATCGGCATCGCCGCCGGTGGGCCGCTGGCCGGGCTGGTCGCCAGCCTCGCCGGCTACCCGGCGGTGTTCTACGTGATGCTGGCGCTGGCGGTGGTCTCCGCGCTGCTCTCCTCGCTGGGTACGGCGACCCGGCGGGTACCGGCCGCACCGCGCTCCACCGGCTGAGCCGGCGGTGTCCGACCTCGCCCCCGGCCGTCCGGCGGGACCAGCCGGTCAGCAGAAGTGGCCGGTCAGCCGGTCAGCCGGTCAGCCGGTCGGCCGGTCGGCCGGTCAGCCGAACCGGCCGGGGGCGAGGTCGGCGGGGTCGCACCCGGCCGGATCCGGTGCGCCGCCGGTCACCAGGGCGGCGGCCAGCCGACCGACGGCCGGGGCGACCTGCACCCCGTACCCGCTCAACCCGGCCAGCCAGAGGAAACCGGGTGCGTCCGGTGCCATCCCGACCACCGGTACGTCGTCCGGGGCCGCGGTGCGCAGCCCGGCCCAGGCCCGCCGGACCCGGCGGATGGTCAGGGTGGTGGCCGCCTCGACCCGTTCGGCGCCGATCGCCACGTCCAGGTCGTCGGGGCGGGCGTCCCCGGGCGGTACCGGGGTGGCGTCGGCCGGGGAGACCAGCAGGTGCCCGGACTCCGGTTTGAAGTAGAACGTGCCGGTCACGTCGGCGACCATCGGCCACCGGCTGACGTTGGTGCCGGCGGGGCCGTCGACCAGGAAGGCGGTCCGGCGCAGCGGGGTGAGCCCGAGGGGGCGTACCCCGGCCCGTGCGGCGACCTCGTCGGCCCAGGCCCCGGCGGCGTCGACGACCACCGGTGCGCGGAACCGGCCCTCGCCGGTGTCGACCTGCCAGCCGCCGCCGGTCCGGGTGAACGTGGTGGCCCGGGCCGAGCGCAGCACCTGACCGCCGTGCGCGCGCAGGCCGCGCAGGTAGCCCTGGTGCAGGGCGTCGACGTCGATATCCTGGGCGGCCGGTTTGTGCATGGCCCGCCGGTACGCCCCGGGCCGCACGATCGGGCAGTGCCGGGGTACCTCGGCCGGGTCGATCTCGTACGCCGGTTCCGAGGCGTCCGCCCCGGCGGCGAGCGCGTCGTCGAACTCCTTCTCCGCGCCGGCCGGGCCGAGGGTCAGCACGCCTCTCGGGGTGAGCAGGGGATGGGCGGTGAAGCCCGGTGGTGGGGTGGTGAGGAAGTCGCGGCTGGCCCGGGTCAGCGCCCGGACCACCGGCCCGCCGTAGTACTCGGAGTAGAGCGCGGCGGAGCGGCCGGTCGAGTGGTGGCCGGGGACCTGTTCCATCTCCAGCACCGCGACCCGGCCGTGTGGCGCGAGGTGGTAACCCGCGCTCGCCCCGGCGATCCCGGCCCCGACGATGATAAAATCGACGTCCATCATCATGGACGGTAGTCCGGGGTGGTGTCGCCGGCAACGGTGACTGATAGAAATACTTCGATCACGCATACTGTCCGGGATGACCCGTACGCTGTCCACTGCCGCCCGGCTGCGCCTGTGCCGGGACAGCCTGGTCGGGCTCTCCGTCGGCGACGCCCTGGGCGCGCAGTTCTTCGTCCCCGGCCGGTCGCCGGCCGACCTGGCCGCCGGCCGGGTGCCACCGGCCCCCTGGGAGTGGACCGACGACACCCACATGGCCTGCTCGGTGGTGGCCGCGGTGCGGGAGCAGGCCGGCACGGTCGACGCCGACCGGTTGGCCGCCGCCTTCGCCGACCGGTGCGACCCCTACCGGGGCTACGGGCCGGGCGCGGTGGTGATCCTGCACGAGATCCGGGACGGCCGGCCGTGGCAGGAGGCCGCCCGGGCCGCCTTCGGCGGCGTCGGCTCCTGCGGCAACGGGGCGGCCATGCGGGTCGCGCCGCTCGGCGCGTACCACGCCGACGACCCGGCGCGCGCCGCCGCCGAGGCGGCCGTCTCGGCCCGGGTCACCCACGCCCACCCGGAGGGCGTCGCCGGGGCGGTGGCGGTCGCGGTCGCCGCCGCGCACGCCGGGGCCGCCCGGTCGGCCGGGGTACGCCCACCCGCCGCCGCCCTGCTCGACGCGGTCACCGCCCGACTGGCCCCGGGGCAGGTCACCGACGGGCTGCACCGGGCCCGTGACCTGCTCGGCCGGTCGGTCGCCGAGGCGGCGTACGAACTGGGCAACGGGGCCCGGGCCACCGCCCAGGACACCGTCCCCTTCGCACTCTGGGTCGCCGCCACCCACCTGGCCGACTATCCGGCCGCGATCACCGCCTGCGTCGAGGCCGGCGGGGACGTGGACACCACCGGGGCGATCGCCGGCGGGGTGGTGGCCGCCCACACCGGACTCACCGACCGGCCGGGGGTGGTCGCGGTCCCGGCCGACTGGGTGCGCGCCCGGGAGGAGCTACCCGACTGGGCGGTCGCCTGACGACGGGTGGGCTGTCGGCTATCCGACCTCCGCCCGCCGCGTCGCCCGGTGCCACCCGGACCGGCCGGTCACTACTCTTCGTGAGGTGTTCGCAGCCCTACGGTGGGACTTCCGGCGGAACCGGGACCCGTTGGCCCGACTCGTGCTCAGCGTCTTCCGGTTCGGGCAGTGGACCGCCGCCCGGCGTACCCTGCCCCGCCGGCTCGCCGCGGTCCCGTACCGGGTGCTCAACCTGCTGGTGGTCCGGCTCGGTACCAACAGCGACCTGCCCCGCGAGCTGACCTGCGGTCCCGGGCTGCGGCTGTTCCACCCCTACGGGCTCGTCCTGCACCGGGGCGTGCGCATCGGCCGCAACGTCACCATGTACCACCGGGTCACCGTCGGTCGTCGGGACTTCAGCGGGGAACCGGTGATCGGTGACGACGTGACCATCGGTGCCGGTGCGGTCGTCCTCGGGCCGGTGGTGGTCGGCGACCGGGCCCGGATCGGTGCCGGCGCGGTCGTGCTGGACGACGTACCCGTCGACGGGACCGCCGTCGGCCCGCGTGCCCACATCCGGCCCCCGGCCGGTGACGGGAGCCGGTCGGGGGACCGGCCGTCGGCGGGCGACCGGACGCCGGTCCCGCCGTCCGGTTGAGCGTCGGCCGGGCTGGACGCCGGCCGGGCGGAGCGTCCGCTGACTGCTGCGGCAGGATGGAGCCGTCCCGCACCACGGACGGACGGAGAACGATGTTCACCCTGCCGATCGGCGACGACGTGGTACTCGCCCCGCTGGAACCCTGGCGGGCCGCCGAGTTCGCCGCCCACCTCGACCGGGCACGGCCGCACATCACCCCCTGGGTCGGGGCGGGCTTCCGCGCCGAGGGTGAGGACGCGGCCCGGGCGGTGCTGCAACGGTACGCCGACGGGCAGGCGCGCGACGACGCCCGGATCTACGGCATCTGGTGGGACGGCACCCTCGTCGGGGGAGCCATGTTCGTCTCCCTCGACGCCGGGCGGGGCGTGTGCGAGGTGGGCTGCTGGCTCGAACCGGCAGCCGAGGGCCGGGGACTGGTCACCCGTACCGTCGCCCGGCTCATCGACTGGGCGGTCGACGTACGGGGCATCGACCGGGTCGAGTGGGTGACCCTGGCCCGCAACGTGCGCAGCGTGAACGTGGCCCGACGGCTCGGAATGAGCCGGGACGGCGTGCTGCGGGCCGCCGCCCCCGGACCGGACGGCCGGCAGGACAGCGAGATCTGGTCGGTGCTGGCCACCGAATGGCGGCAGCACCGGGAGCACCTGCGCCGCTGACCGGACGACGTACCTGTCGTCCGGTCAGCGGGGGTCCTCCCGGTCGAGGCAGGCGGCCGGGTCAGCCCAGGTCGACGGTCGGGTAGAGCGGGAACCCGGCGAGCAGCTCGGTGGCCTGCTTGCTGACCCGCTCGGCCAGCGCCGGGTCCAGGACGTACTTCGCCTTCGACGGGGTCCCGTCCGGGTTGGCGCCCGGCCGGGTCTGGCTCAGCACGGTGTGCATCAGCTCGGCGATCTCGTCCATCTGCGCGGTGCCCAGGCCCCGCGTGGTCAGCGCCGGGGTACCGATCCGGATGCCGGAGGTGTACCAGGCGCCGTTCGGGTCCTGCGGGACGGCGTTGCGGTTGGTGACGATGCCCGAGTCGAGCAGCGCCTGCTCCGCCTGCCGGCCGGTCAGGCCGTACCCGTGCACGTCGATCAGGACGAGGTGGTTCTCGGTGCCACCGGTGACCAGCGTGGCGCCCCGGCGCAGCAGCCCCTCGGCGAGCGCGTGCGCGTTGGTCACGATCCGCTGGGCGTAGTCGGCGAAGTCGGGGCGCCGGGCCTCGGCCAGCGCGACCGCCTTGGCCGCCATGACGTGCGGCAGCGGACCACCGAGCACCATCGGGCAGCCCCGGTCGACCTGGTCGGCCAGCTCCGGCTGGCAGAGCACCAGCCCGCCACGCGGGCCGCGCAACGACTTGTGCGTGGTGGTGGTGACGATGTGCGCGTGCGGTACCGGGTCGAAGTCACCGGTGAAGACCTTGCCGGCGACCAGCCCGGCGAAGTGCGCCATGTCCACCATGAAGGTGGCGCCCACCTCGTCGGCGATCTCCCGCATGATCCGGAAGTTCACCTTGCGCGGGTACGCGGAGTAGCCGCCCACCAGCACCAGCGGCTTGAACTCCTTGGCCACCCGGCGCAGCTCGGCGTAGTCGATCAGCCCGGTCGCCGGGTCGGTGCCGTAGCTGCGCTGGTCGAACATCTTGCCGGAGATGTTCGGCCGGAAACCGTGGGTGAGGTGGCCCCCGGCGTCCAGCGACATGCCCAGCATCCGCTGGTTGCCCAGCTCGCGGCGGAGCGCGAACCAGTCCTCCTCGGTCAGGTCGTTGACCTGGCGGGCCTGGGCCCGCTTCAGGGCCGGCGCCTCGACCCGGTCGGCGAGGATGGCCCAGAACGCCACCAGGTTCGCGTCGATGCCGGAGTGCGGCTGGGCGTACGCGTGGGCGGCCCCGAACAGCTCCCGGGCGTGCTCGGCGGCCAGCGCCTCGACGGTGTCCACGTTCTGGCAGCCGGCGTAGAAGCGGCGGCCCACCGTACCCTCGGCGTACTTGTCGCTGAACCAGTTGCCCATCGCCAGCAGCACGGCCGGCGAGGCGTAGTTCTCACTGGCGATCAGCTTGAGGGACTCGCGCTGGTCGGTCAGCTCGGCGGCGATCGCGTCGGCCACCCGTGGCTCGACGGCGCGGACGACCTCCAGGGCGTTGCGGAAGGCGGTGGACTCGGCGTTCAGCGACGACATGCGACCTCCTGTAGATCCGGTAGAGGCCCAGGCGCTCGGCATGCGTCCAGATGACGGGACCGCTTCCCGATGGTGATCCATCCCAGCGCGCCAGTCACGGCCCAGGCCGATCCTAGCGGGTCGCCCAGGCTGCGCCCCGGACCGGCCCCGGTGGCCGTGCGGTCGGTGTCGGGGCCGGCACCGACCGGTGACCGGTACCCGCCGAGGAGCCGGTTCCAACGGGCGGAACGGTTCCTCGCCGGGACGCCGGTCGCTCCGTAAGATCGACTGATGGTCGATTCGGCGGCGTCCGGCGGTAAACTCCTGGCCATCAGTGACCTGCACGTGGGGCACGCCGAGAACCGTGCCCTGGTGGCCGAGATGCGGCCGGAGTCCCCGCAGGACTGGCTCCTGGTGGCGGGGGACGTCGGCGAGACCGTGGCCCACGTGGAGTGGGCGCTGCGGCTGCTGAGCCGCCGCTTCGCCCGGGTGGTCTGGGTGCCGGGCAACCACGAGCTGTGGACCCCGCCGGGGGATCCGGTCCAGTTGCGCGGCGAGGAACGCTACCGGCACCTGGTCGAGGTGTGCCGGCAGCTCGGCGTGGTGACGCCGGAGGACCCGTACCCGGTCTGGGCCGGTCCGGACGGGCCGGTCCGGGTGGCACCGCTGTTCCTGCTCTACGACTACTCGTTCCTCGACCCGCAGTGGCCGACGCCGGAGGTGGCGCTCAAGCGCGCGTACGAGCAGGGCATCGTCTGCACCGACGAGTTCCTGCTGCACCCCGACCCGTACCCGGACCGTGCCGCCTGGTGCCACGCCCGGGTCGAGCAGACCGCCCGACGCCTGGCCGAGGAGTCGCCGGAACTGCCCACCGTCCTGGTCAACCACTGGCCGATGGTGCGTCAGCCGACCGAGATCCTGCGGTTCCCGATCTTCGCGCAGTGGTGCGGCACCACCCGTACCGCCGACTGGCACCTGCGGTACCGCGCCTCGGTGTCGGTCTACGGCCACCTGCACATCCCCCGGACCACGTACCACGACGAGGTGCGCTTCGAGGAGGTCTCGGTGGGTTACCCCCGGGAGTGGCGGCGCCGCAGCAGGCCGCCGGGACAGCTCCGGCAGATCCTGCCCGCCCCCGCCTGAGCGCCCCACGGGCCGGGAACACGGTGGGGCCCGGTGGAGAGATCCACCGGGCCCCGTTCGTGGCTACCGCGTCAGCCGCGGGTCACTTCACCGCCTGCTCGGCGTTGACCATGCCGGCCCCGTAGAACCCGTTACGCTGCCCGCCGTAGCAGGTCGCGTCGTAGTTCGTGGCGAGCAGCGGCACGGGGTTGTAGACCCCGGCCGGGCAGGCGATCGGGTCCGCCGTCTGCTCCAGCGTCGTGGCGAGCTGACCCGGCGTGAGGCCCGGGTGGGCCGACAGGGCCAGTGCCGCGACACCGGTGGCGTGCGGGCCGGACATCGAGGTGCCCTGCTTGTAACCCCAGCCGTTGGTCCGGGTCACCACGTTGAACGTGGTGGACAGGATCGCGTCGGTGATGGTCGAACGCGCACCCTGGGTACGGAACCGGGTGTCACCACCGGGTGCGGTGACGTCCACGACCCCCTGACCGTACGACGAGTAGTAGCTCTTCTGCCGGGTCGGACCGGTCGCCGACACCGTCACCACACCCGGCGCCTCCGCCGGCAGGTCGACGCACGCACCGTTGATGGTCCGCTCCTCGACCGGGTAGCTGCCGTCGTTCGGGCTGCCGTCGTCGACGAACTTGTGCTGCAGGTCCACGTTCGAGTTACCGGCGGACGCGATGTTCAGTACGCCCTTGTTGTGGGAGTACCGGATGGCCCGCTGGACGGCCTGCCACACCGGCCGCTGCCGCACGTCGTTGCGGCAGTTGAACTCCCACGGGTCGATGTAGTAGCTGTTGTTGGTGATCTGCATGCCCTGCTCGGCGGCCCAGATGAACCCGCAGACCGCCGCCTCGGGGTAGATGAGGCCGTCGTTGTTGACGACCTTCACCGCGGCGACCTTCACCCCGGGCGCGACGCCGGTGACCCCGACGCCGTTGATCGCGGCGGCGATGGTGCCCGCCACGTGCGTACCGTGGTCGGAGTTGGTCGGGTTCCAGGACGCCTCGGTCTGGTCGACCACACCGCCCAGGCAGGACGCACTCTTGTCCTTGGCGATCTGGCTGGCCAGGTCCGGGTGGCTGCTGGAGATGCCGCTGTCCAGCACGCCGACCACGACGTTCGCGCTGCCGGTGGTCACCGTGTGTGCCTGCGGCACGTTGATCTGCGGCATGTCCCACTGCGAGCCGAACAGCGGCTCACCGCTGGCGTCGGTGGCGGCCTGCACGGTGGTGGACTCCACCTCCACCGTCTCGCCCTCGTCCAGCGCGCTGCCCAGCCCGGTGGTCGCGGCCACCGACTCGACCCCGGCCCCGGCGACCGCCGAGGCGAAGTCCGGATTGGTCGACCGGACGACCAGGACACCGATCTGCGGGTACTCGGCCACCACCGTGCCCTGTGCCGCCGCCACCCGGGCCGCAGCCGGCCCGGTCGAGGCACCGTTGGGGGCGAGGACGAGGAAGGTGGTGTCCGGTCCGGCGGCCGAAACCGGCGACACCGCGGCGGTCACCGCGAGGCCGGCACCGAGCGCGAGGGCGGAGGCGGCGGCCAGTGTCGTGCGACGGATTGCTCTCAAAAGAACTCCAAGGGGCCGTTCCCGTCACGACCGGCACCGTGCCCCTGGTGAGGAGAACGGTCCGGCCCGGGGGCGGGCGGGTGCCCACCTCCACCGGAGAGCGTTTCACGTCCCACCGACGTTACAAACCCACCGGTCGTCGGATTGAAGCGGCCTGTCGACGGGTTGCGTTCCGCCGGGTGACCGGTGCCGGGTCCGCAGCACCACCGGCACGGGTTCCGCCGGAGCCCGGCGCGCAGCCGCCAGGTCAGACCGTCGCCAGGGTGTGCGGTACCTCGTCGAGCAACTCCCGGGCCAGGAACCCGATCCGCCCGTACCGGGGGACGAGACGTTGACCACTGACCGCGTGGGCGTACGCCGCCCAGCAGGCGGCCTGGGCCGGCCCGGCACCCCGGGACAGCAGCCCGGCCAGGATCCCGGCGCGGACGTCGCCGCTGCCGGAGGTACCCAGCCCGGCGTCGCCGCTCTCCTCCCGCCAGCGTTGACCGTCCGCAGTGGCGATGTGGCCGTACAGCGACACCACCGCCCGGTAGCGCTCGGCCAACCGGGCCGCCTCCGCGTCGAGGTCGGGGCCGGGTTCGTGGCCGAGCAGGTGCCGCGCCTCGGTGAGGTTCGGGGTCAGCACCACCGGGCGGTCCGCACCGACCAGCAGGTCCGGTGCGTGGCTGAGCGCGCCCAGGGCGTACGCGTCGAGCACCAGCGCGGTGTCCGGCCCGGTGGCGTCGAGGATCTGGTCCAGCAGGTCCCGGGTCTGGTCGACGTCGTTGAGCCCGGGACCGACCGCCACCACGTCCGCCTCCCCGGCCAGCTCGACCAGCCGGTCGTGCCGCCGGCCGGCGACCGCCCCGTCGGCGGTCTCCGGCAGCCCCACCACCAGCGCCTCCGGGACGGCGATGCTCAGCGCCGCCGCCGTGGACTCGGCGGCGGCGAGTTGGAGCACCCCGGCGCCGGCCCGCAGCGCCGCGACCCCGGCGAGCAGTACCGCACCGGGGGTGAACCGGCTGCCGCCGACGACCAGTACGGTGCCCCGGGCCTCCTTGCCGCCCTCCGGTACCGGCAGTGCCCAGTCCCGCAGCAGCGCCGGGGTGATGACCCGTGGCTCAGACCGGTTCGGCACGGACCTCCTCCTCCCGGGTGGGTTCGGTGCCCTGCGCGTGCAGGTGCGTCACGTCGTTGAAGGTGGTCAACGTCAGCGTGCCGCCGGGATCCCGGTGCCAGCCGGTGACCGCGCAGTTGCCGACCGGGCCCCGGTGGGCCAGGGCGAGCAGTTCCGGCTCGTCGAGTCCTTCGACCAGATAACGCAGCAGCAGCACCAACGCCTCGTGCCCGAACAGCACGACCCGCCCGTCGGCGTGGTCCCGGCGCAGGTCACCGAGGAGGGAGCGTAGCCGCAGGGCGACGTCGGCCCAGGACTCCCCGCCGGGCGGCCGGTAGTAGAACTTGCCCAGCCGGGCCCGCCGGGCCGCCTCCGCCGGGAACCGGGTACGCACCCCGTGCGCGGTGTGCAGGTCCAGGATGCCCAGCTCCCGGTCGCGGAGCCGTTCGTCCCGGTGGGCCGGGACACCGGCCTCGGCCAGGGCCAGCTCGGCGGTCTGCACGGCCCGCCGGTACGGCGACACCACCGCGATCCGGGGCCGCTCGGCCGCCGGCAGCCCGGCCAGCCACCGGCCGGTGGCGACCGCCTGCTCCCGGCCGGTGGGGGAGAGCGGGACGTCCGCGTCCCGGTCGGTCAGGTCGATCAGCTCCGCGCCGCCCGCCTCGGCCCGGGACGCGGCGAGGTTGCCGGTGCTCTCCCCGTGCCGGACGATCCACAGCCGTTCCAGTTCCGCCATGCGCCCACCGGTACCCGCCCGGCGCCGCCGGGTAACCCCGGCCCGCTCCTGTCGGGCGCCCCACCCGGCCCGGCGGGTCACTCCAGCTCCAGCCGGGTCCACTCCAGGCCGGCCCGCCAGCCGTCGAGGCCGAACGCCCAGCCGGTCAGCGCCGCGTGGGCCGCCTCCGGGTCGGCGGTGACCGCCTGCCAGTGCCGGTCCGGGCCGCCGTCGCGGTACTCGACGATGTACCGGTCGCGGTCGTCCAGGGCCGACTGCGCGTAGTACGCCGAGTTGCTGGTCCGTTCGACGATGAAGAACTCCTCGTCGCCGGTGGTCACGTCGTCGATCAGGATGCGGATCAGGTCCGCCGAGGGGTCCGGGTAGTACTCGTCGGAGGAAGTGCGGGCGTGCAGCACCGGAAACGGGCCGATCCGGCGCTGCCAGGTCAGCGGGACGCGGATGGCCCGACCCGGGTCACCGTTCCAGTCCACCGGCAGCCCGTGCCGGGTCAGGGTCTCGGCGACCCGCTGCCCGACCGGGGTGGCCGGACCGCTGGTCGCCCCGTACCGGAGCCAGAGCGCGCCACCCTCGGCGGCCCGTTCGGTGTCCTGGGCGTGGAAGAAGACGTACCCCTCGTCGGTGTCGGCCAGTTCGGCGCCGATCTCCGCCTCGCCGCAGTTACGGCAACAGGTGAAGTCCTGCCGGGCGACGATCCCGACCCGGTTCAGCTCGGCGAAGGCCGCGTCCAGCCGGTCGCAGTCGGTCACCGGTGGCCAGGACGCCTCGACGGCGTGCCGCAGTGGCCACTCCTCGGCCACGATCCGGCGTACCCGGTCCTCGATGTCCTCCCCGTCCGCTGCCGGCCCGGACGGTCCGTGGTCGTCGGCGGACGCCTGCCCCCCGGCACCGGACGTCGGTTCGCCGGAGGTGAGCTGCTCGTCCTCGGCGTACTGGACGGCCTCGGCGACCAGGGTGGGCCAGTCGGACAGGCCGATCAGCAGTCGCTGCCGGATGACGTCACGGAGTTTGTCGGATGCGCCAGACATGAGCCGGAAGTGTAGGAGCGGCCTACGACATGACCCGCTGCGCCAACGGCGTCGATCGTGGCCGCCGGCCCGCACCAGTTGACCGAGGACGAGTCGCAGGAGCTGATCGGCGGTGCCATCGCCACCATGTCGGGCGCGCTGACCCCGTGATCCGCTCGGTTTCCAGGAAGTCGGGTCGTCAGGTGGGGGCCGACAGCCCGACTTCCTGGAAACCGAGCGGATCGGGTGTGCACCGCCCGCGTGAAAGCGGTCGAGCGTGGGGCGTGAGACCGGCCGGAGCGGGTAACCCGCGGTGACCACACGCGGAATCTGTGGAGGTGAGCGATGCCAGCCAGTCCCGTGAAGGACAAGAACTACGACCTCGTGCACGAGGTGCAGATGGTGCTGGAGAACGCCTGGCGGGTGGACAACTACATCAAGGACGCCGAGAAGAGCGGCGACAACGAACTCGCCGACTGGTTCCGCCGGATCCAGCAGAACAACATGAAGGCGGGCGAGCAGGGTAAGCGGATGCTCGCCATGCGCCTCCAGTCCGAAAACGGCTGACCGGCGCAGCGGTACGGGGGCCGGGCGGTTCGCCCGGCCCCCGTACCGGTGTCCGGATCATCGGCACCGGTGTCCGGAACCGGTACCGGTGTCCGGATCACGTGCCGGGCATCAGGCCACCGGTACCTCGTAGATGCCCCGGCCGAAGGTGCCGGCCACCAGCCGGTGGTGGGTGCCGTCGTACTCGATGTCGTCCACCGGGACCTGCGGCAGGCCCCGCCCGAGCCGCAGCCAGACCCGGCCGCCGGCCGGGCTGACGAACACCCCCTGGTCGGTGGCGACATACAGGGTCCGCCCCCGGCCGATGACCAGGTCGTTCACCGGTGCCTGCGGCAGCGTACCGGTCAGGTCGGCGAACGTGCGCCCACCGTCGGTGGAGCCGAGCACGTACGGCCGGTCCGATCCGGACCGGTACGCCGACAGGGTCACGTAGACCCGGTCGGCCCGTTCCGGGTCGACCACCACCCGGGTCACCCAGGGCTGCCCGCTGAGCAGGAGCTGCCAGCTGGTGCCGAGGTCCCGGGTCACCCAGACCCGACCGTCGTCGGTGCCGACGTACACCGTCCGGCCGTCACCGGCCGGCGCGACCGTGGTGATCGTGCCGTAGTTGGTGTAGATCGGGTCCCGACCGGGCCCACCCGTCAGGTCGCCGCTGATCGCGGTCCAGGTGCGACCACCGTCGGTGGAGCGGTTGAGCACGTTGGCGCCGTAGTACATCACCGCCGGGTCCACCGGGTCGAAGACCACCGGGGTGAACCAGTTGCGCCGGGCGGCGGTGACCTTGTTGCCGAAGTACGTCATCGTGTCGCCGCCGTCGACCGACCAGAAACAGTTCCCGTACTGGTAGCAGGCGTAGACGTTCTCCTTGTCGATCGGGTTGATCTGGTTCTCCTCACCGTCCCCGCCGAGGTACTCGTTGAACGCCGGCCCGCCCCAGGAGCGCAGCGACCCGTTGTCCTGGGTGCCCCCGGACACCCGGCTGACGTCCTGCGGGGTGATCGCCACGCTGTAGAACTGCATGAACGGCTGGTGGACGGCCTTGACCCAGCCGCCGTCGCCGTCGGTGTCCGACCGGTACACCCCGCCGTCGTTGCCGACGTAGACCCGGCCCGGCCGGCGCGGATCCCAGATCATCGCGTGGTGGTCGACGTGCATCGAGTCGTAGTCGGCCCGCCAGGTCGCCCCGCCGTCGGTGGTGGTCATCAACGGCACCCCGGCCACGTGTACCCGCGCCGGGTCGTCGGGGTCGACGAAGACCTTCCCGAACCACCAGCCGAAACTGGACTGCGAGTCGGTCAGATCCTTGTTGGCCGGCAGCCGGGTCCAGTTCTCGCCCCCGTCGGTGCTGCCGTAGAAACCCTCGAACGGCCCGGCCGTGGTGTTCACGATCGCGTAGAGCCGCTCCGGGTCGGACGGGGACTGGCCCAGCCCGATCCGGCCCACCCCGGGACCGGCCGCCGGTAGCCCACCGGCCAGCCGCCGCCACCTCTGCCCGCCGTCGTCGGAGCGGTACACCCCGGAGCCGACCCCGCCGTAGGTGCGCAGGTCGGGTTCGCGGCGGTGGTCCCAGAGCACCGCGTAGAGCCGGTCCGGGTCGGCCGGGTCGAGCAGCACCTCGGTGGCGCCGGTGAACTCGTTCGCCCCGGCCAGGACCCGCTGCCAGCTCGCCCCGCCGTCGGTGGAGCGGTAGACGCCCCGGTCCCCGCCGGGACTGTAGAGCGAACCGGCCGCCGCCACGAAGATCCGCTTCGGGTCGGCCGGGTCGACGGTGATCGCCCCGATCGCGCCGGAGTCGCGCAGGCCGAGGTACCGCCAGTGCCGGCCGCCGTCGGTCGACGCGTACAGCCCGGTGCCCTCGTAGGTGACGCTGCCGCCACCGGGGTTGACCTCGCCGGTACCGGCGTAGAGGGTGCCGTCCGGTCCGGTCGCCACCGCGCCCATCGCCTGGGTCCAGTCGTCCGGCCAGGCCGGCGTGAAGTGCCCGCCGGCGTCCCGGCTGACCCAGACCCCGCCGCTGGCCGCCGCCACGTAGAGGGTGTCCGGGTGGTGCGGGTCGAGGGCGAGCGAGGTGACCCGGCCGCCGACGTTGGTCGGGCCGATGGACCGCCACGCCCCGCCCACCTGCGGCAGCCGGCGGGCCGCCTGCGCGGCGGTGTCGTACGCGTGCCGGGGCAGCGCCACCCCCGGGACCGTCTTCTGCAGGTACCGGAACTCGGCGGGCGCGGACGGGCCGCGTACCGGCCGGTACTCGTCCGGCGGCCGGGGTGGGCTGGCGCCGGCCCCGCCACCGGGGGCGAGCAGCGCGGTACCGCTGCCGAGCAGCACCGTGGCCAGGAGGAGCGCAAGGTGGCGTCGTCGGGGCATGGAATTCCCTTCGTCGATGCGTCTGGGAATTCTCGCATCGATGGGATGGAATGGCGGGGTCCGTTGATCCGTGGGAAGGACGATCATGCTGCCCGTTCCGTCACCGGCCAGACGCCGGTACCGTGGTGCCGCCGTGCTCGCGGCGCTGCTCATCCCGGCCAGCGTCGGGGTCACCGCCCCGGCCGTGGCCGCGCCCGGTCAGCCCGCCCCGGCCGTGGCCACCGGCCGGTCCGCGTCGGCCGCGCCGCACGTCGTGGGCGCCGCCACCGTGCCCGTCTACTCGTACGCCGACGCGATCCGGGAGAGCGTCTGGGTGCAGTCGACCACCGACGCCGACACCGACGGGGTGCCCGACCGGATCGCCGTCGACCTGGTCCGGCCCCGCGAGGCGGCGCAGGCCGGGGTCCGGGTACCGGTCGTCATGGACGCCTCGCCGTACTACCTGTGCTGCGGGCGGGGCAACGAGGGGGAGCGTAAGACGTACGACGCGGCCGGGGTGATCGCCAAGGCGCCGTTGTTCTACGACAACTACTTCGTGCCGCGCGGCTACGCGTTCGCCGCCGTCGACCTGGCCGGTACCGCCCGTTCGACGGGCTGCGGCGACGTCGGCGGCCGGGTCGAGGTGGCCAGCGCCCGGGCCGTGGTCGACTGGCTGAACGGCCGTGCGCAGGCGTTCACCGCCGACGGCCGGCCGGTCACCGCCGACTGGTCGACCGGCCGGGTCGGCATGATCGGCAAGTCCTGGGACGGGTCGGTGGCCAACGGGGTCGCCGCCACCGGCGTACCCGGACTGGCCACCATCGTGCCGATCGGCGCCATCTCCAGCTGGTACGACTACATGCGCTTCGGCGGTGTGCTGCGGGCCAGCGACTATCCCGCCTACCTGCACCGGTACACCAACGGCCGGCCGGTCGAGGAGTGCGCGGACCTGCTGGCCCGGCTGCGGGCGGACAGCGCCGAGTCCACCGGGGACTACAACGCGTACTGGCAGGAACGGGACTACCGGCGGGCGGCCGGCAACGTCCGCGCCAGCGTCTTCTTCGCGCACGGGGTGAACGACCTGAACGTCACCACCTCGCAGTTCGCCCGGTGGTGGGACGCGCTGGCCGAGGAGGGGGTGCCCCGCAAGCTCTGGCTGTTCCAGGCCGGTCACGAGGACCCGTTCGACGTCCGCCGGGCGGAGTGGGTGGCCACCCTGCACCGCTGGTTCGACTTCTGGTTGCAGGAGCTGCCCAACGGTGTCATGACCGAGCCCCGGGTCACCCGGGAGAGCGCCCCCGGGGTCTGGCGGGAGGAGGCGGACTGGCCGGCTCCCGGTACCCGCCCGGTACGGGTGACGCTCGGTGCGGGGGACGGCGGCACCGGTACGCTCGGCCTGCGCCCGGCCAGCACCGTGCCGGCCGACGCCGCCGCGTCCGGTCCGGTGTGGAGCTACCGGGACGAGTCGCTGTCCGAGGTCGACCTGGTGGCCGAGCCGAGTGTGCCCCGGGCCGGTCGGCTGGTCTTCCTGTCCGGCGCGTTGAGCGAGGACCTGCGGATCTCCGGCAGTCCCTCGGTCCGGCTGCGCATCCGGGTCGACCGGCCGACCACCGAGCTGACCGCCCGGCTGGTCGACTACGGCACCGCCGAGCGGATCGACCATTTCACCTCGGAGGGGGTCCGGACGCTGACCACCGAGTCCTGCTGGGGTGAGTCGACCGTGGTCGACGACGCCTGTTACCGGGACACCGCCGAGATCACCGTGACCGCTGACCACGCGGTGCTGACCCGGGGCTGGCTCGACGCGGCCCACCACCGGTCGCTGCGGTTCACCAGCCCGCTGCTGCCGGACCGGTGGTACACGGTGACCGTCCCGCTCGACGCGTACGACGCGGTGGTGCCGGCCGGGCACGTCCTCGGCCTGGTGCTCGGGCAGAGCGACCCGGACTACACCAACACCGACGACCGGGACGCCACGGTCCGGGTGGACCTGGCGGCCAGCACGTTGACCCTCCCGGTGGCCGGTCCGGTGGGCCTGCACGACGGCGAGTTCGACCTCCCAGTCGGTGCGCTGCGAGCCGCGCGGGATGAGCACGGTGTCCTGCGGACCGACCACGGTGTTCGGTGACTTGTAGAACAGCACCGGCTGTTCCGGCGGCGCCGC
>NZ_WVUH01000151.1 GCF_017614955.1 Micromonospora echinofusca | reverse complement strand
ACGTCGCCCAGGAACTCAACGGCCGCCCACGACAGACGCTCGGCTGGGACAACCCAGCCGAGCGTCTGCGTGATCTACTGACAACCACATAAGCCATCAGGTGTTGCGACGACCCCCAGAAACCGCCTAGAGGAAGGGGCCCTTTCTAACACGTGCGGCTACCACCACACCCACGGCGCCACCACCACGGCGCCGTGACGGCTACGGCAGGGTCCACCGCTGGTTGGCCGCTCCCGTACACGTCCAGATGTGGATCTGGGTACCGTCGGCAGAGTTGTTGCCGGACACGTCCAGACACCTGCCGGACTGCGGATTGCGGACCGTCCCGTCGGCCTGGGCGGACCAGTTCTGCGCCCCGCTGCCGTTGCAGGTCCACAGTTGCACCTTCGTGCCGTCGGCGGTCCCCCCGCCGGAGACGTCCAGGCACTTGCCGAGCGCCTTGATCGTGCTGTTCGGCGTGACCGTCCAGGTCTGCGCGGCGGTACCGTTGCACGTCCAGAGCTGGACCTTCGTGCCGTCGGCGGTGCCGCCGTTGGCCACGTCGAGACACTTGCCGGCCAGCCCCCGGACCGGGCCGGTACCGCTGCCGCCGGTCGACCGGACCAGGGTGAAGTCGTCCACGTCGAACAGACCCGACCCGCTGCCGCCGAACGTCAGGTAGAGGTTCTGTGCCCCGGAGGGTACCCCGGACAACGTGGTGGTCACGTCGGCGAAGCTGGTCCAGCCGCCGGTGTTGGGTACCGCCACCGAGCCGAGCACCGGGCCGGTCGGTGAGCCGGTCCGCACGGTGATGGTGCCACCCGGGCCGCCGGAGACGATCCGGGACCGGAACGAGGTGACCCCGGTCAGGTCCAGCCCGTTGTACGCGGACCAGTCGCCCGGGTCGACGTACCCGAGGGTCTGCCCGCCGTTGGCGCCGGTCTTGGTGTACGGGCTGACCCCGTTGGCGGAGCTGAACGCCTCCGCCTGGACGGTGGTGTTCCCGCCCGGCGGGTTGGTACCCAGTTCCCTGATCCGGATGTTGCGGAACGAGACGTCGTCGCCGGTACCGTGGTTCTGGAGGCCGACGTGGCCGGCGAGCGACCGGACCGGATCGGTGTTGGTGAAGTCGTTGATCTTCACTCCGTTGAGGAACACCTGGAGCCGCTCCCCCTCGACCAGCAGTTCGTAGGTGTTCCACTCCCCCGGCGGGTTCAGGGCCGCGTCCCGCGCCGCGACGTCCGCGGACTTGAAGGTGTAGACCGCGCCGGTGGTCCGGTCGGCGGTGTCGGTGGCGTCGATCTGGATCTCGTAGCCGTTGTTCACCGCCGACCACGGGTCGCTCGACGGCGGGAAGCCGATGAACACGCCCGAGTTGTCGTCACCGGCCATCCGCCAGTCCAGCTTCAGCGAGTAGTTGGTGAACTGCTTCGCGCTGTACCAGTACAGGCCCATCCCGCCGACCGAGGTGAGGGTGGCGTCGGTGTTGCTGAAGCTGCCCGGACCGGCCTGCGACCAGCCGGTGGTGGAGCCGTTGTAGAGGGTGGTGTACCCGGTCTCCGGCCGGCAGTCGGCCTTCGCCCGGCCGGCCGCGTACCGGATGCCGCCGAGCAGGTGGGCCCGGAACGCCGGCTCGGCGTACGACGCCTGGGTGTGGCCGCCGCCGGTGTAGAAGGCCCGGCCCCCGGCGTACGTCTTGCACCAGGCGTGCGGGTGGTCGGCGCCCATCCCGCCCCCGGAGTACGACGACTCGTCCAGGGTGGCCAGCACGCGCGCCGTGGAGCGGGCGTTGGTCTGGTAGTTGTACCACTCGTCGGTGCGGTTCCAGGTCGGCGACAGGTGGGCGGTGGCCGGGTGCGCCCGGTCCTCCACCCGCACGGTGGCCGGCTGGATGGCCGGGTGCGAGGCGAAGTACGCCCCGACCAGGTTGCCGTAGAACGACCAGCCGTACTCGGTGTCGGCGGCCGAGTGCACCCCGACGTAGCCGCCACCGGCGCCGATGTACGCCTCGAAGGCGGCCTGCTGGGTGGCGTCGAGCACGTCACCGGTGGTGTTGAGGAAGACCACCGCCTCGTAGCGGCTCAGGTTGGCGGTGCTGAACGCGGTGGCGTCCTCGGTGGCGGTGACGGTGAAGCTGTTGGCCGCGCCGAGGTCCCGGATGGCCTGGGTACCGACCGCGATCGAGTCGTGCCGGAAGCCGGCGGTCTTCGAGAAGACCAGGACGTCGTACGGGGCGTCGGCGGCGCTGACCGGGGTGACCGCCGTGGGGGCGGCGAGGACGGCCAGGGTGGCGGCGCCCACGCCGAGCAGGGTTCGGAGAAGTCTGCGCATCGTGCTCTCCCTATCGGTTAGGAAGGGCCCCTTCCTATACGGAAAGCGATAGGAAGGGGCCCTTCCTTGCACTCACTGGGGCAGGGTCCACTTCTGGTTGGCGCCGGTGTGGCAGGTCCACAGGTGCACCGGGGTGCTGTCGGTGGAGGTGTTGCCGGAGACGTCGAGGCACTTGCCGGACTGCGGGTTGCGGACCGTGCCGTCGGCCTGGGCGGACCAGTTCTGCGCGCCGGTGCCGTTGCAGGTCCAGAGCTGGATCTTCGTGCCGTCGGCGGTACCGGCCCCGGAGACGTCCAGGCACTTGCCGAGCGCCTTGATCGTGCTGTTCGGGGTGACCGTCCAGGTCTGCGCGGCGGTGCCGTTGCAGGTGTAGATCTGCACCTGGGTGCCGTCGGCGGTGGCGCCGCCCCGGACGTCCAGGCACTTGCCGCCGAGCCCGACGATCGGGCCGGTGCCGCCGGCCGTCGACGTGTTCAGGGTGAACGCGTCGACGTCGTAGAGCGCCCCGGTCCCCCCGGCGAAGGTCAGGTACAGCGTGGTGGTGCCGGCCGGGGCACCGGAGACGGTACCGGTGACCGTGGTGAAGACGTCCCAGCCGCCGGTGACCGGTACGGTCGCCGAGCCGAGCACGGTGCCGGTGGCCGAGCCGGCCCGGATCTGGAGGGTGCCGCCGACCCCGGCCGAGGAGACCCGGGCGGTGAACGAGGTGACGTTGGCCAGCCGGTACGGCTGGAACGCGATCCAGTCGCCGTTGTCGATGCTGCCGACGGTCTTGCCGCCCTCGGCGGTGGCCTTGTCGTGCGTGGCGATCCCGGACGAGGTCCGGAAGTGCTCGGCCTGCCGGTGCCGGGGTTGCAGGGTCTGCTGGGTGTGCGTGGTCAGCCCGCCCGCGTCGGTGTACTCGGCGTCGAAGATCGCGAAGATGTTCGCCGCGTCGTCGTGCTCCCCGTCGACCGGGATGGTGATGGAGCCGGAGCAGCCGTTCTTCGAGGTGATCTGGTGGCCGTGCTGGTCGTGGCCGAGCACGTAGGTCATCTTGACCCGGGCGCAGTCGACCGTGCCGTCCTCCGGGTCGGTGACGGTGATGCTGAACGGCACGGTGTCCCCGAAGGAGAAGAGCTGGCCGTTGCCGGGGCTGTTCACGGTCACCGTGGGCGCGGTGTTGCCGACGCTGATCACCACGCTGGCGCTGCCGGTGGCACCCTGGGGGTCGCGGACGGTCAGGGTGGCGGTGTACGTACCGTTGGTGCTGTAGGTCTTCGTCGGGTTGGCGGCGGTGGAGGTGGTGCCGTCACCGAAGGCCCACGAGTAGGTCAGCGCCCCACCCTCCGGGTCGGCTGAGCCGGCCGAGGAGAAGGTCACCGCGAGCGGGGCCGGACCGGAGGTCCGGTTCGCGCCGGCCACCGCGGTCGGTGCCCGGTTGCCGCCGCCGATGTACTCGAAACGGTAGAGCGCGGAGTTGGCGTCGCCGTTGAAGTAGCCGGTGCCGTAGTCGAGGACGTAGTACGCCCCGTCGGGGCCGAACGCCGAGTCCATCACCTGCTTGCCGGTCCACGGGAAGCTGTCGATGGTGCCGGGTGAGCCGTCGGCGTTGACGTGGATCGGCTTGATCCAGCCCCGGCCGAACTCGGTGGCGAAGAACTGCCCGTCGAAGGACTGCGGGAACTTCACCGGCGAGGTCGACGCCGCGTCGTACCGGTAGACCGGGCCGCCCATCGGGGACTCGGAGCCGCTGCCGAACTCCGGCGGGCTGCCGGCGTCCCCGGCGTAGCGGATCCAGGACGGCCGGGCCCCGGGCAGGGTGGCCAGGCCGGTGTTGCGGAACGAGTTGTTGGTCGGGCCGCCGGTGCAGTTGAACTTCGGCCCGGTGCTGTTGGTGGCGAAGTCCCACTCGTTGTACGTCTCGGTGCTGGTGTTGGTGCCGGTGCAGTACGGCCAGCCGTAGTTGCCGGGGCTGGTGACCCGGTTGAACTCGACCTGCCCGCTGGGGCCCCGGTTGGCGTTGGTGGTGCCGGCGTCCGGCCCGTAGTCGCCGACGTAAACGGCGCCGGTGGCCCGGTCCACGCTCATCCGGAACGGGTTGCGGAAGCCCATCGCGTAGATCTCCGGGCGGGTCCGGGCGGTACCGGGGGCGAACAGGTTGCCGGCCGGGATCGAGTACGACCCGTCGGCGTTCACCCGGATCCGCAGGATCTTGCCGCGCAGGTCGTTGGTGTTGGCCGCGCTGCGCTGGGCGTCGTACGCCGGGTTGCGGTTGGTCCGTTCGTCGATCGGGGCGTACCCGGCGGAGTCGAACGGGTTGGTGTCGTCGCCGGTGGAGAGGTAGAGGTTGCCGGCGGCGTCGAAGTCGATGTCCCCGCCGACGTGGCAGCACATCCCCCGGTCGGCCGGTACGTCGAGCACGTCGACCCGGCTGGCCTGGTTGAGCGTGAAGTCCGCGTTGAGGGTGAACCGGGAGAGCCGGTTGACGCCCTGCCAGGCGGAGAAGTCGGTGCCGGTGGCCGGGGCGTCGCCGGCCGGAGTGGACAGCGGCGGCGCGTAGTAGAGGTAGATGTGCCGGTTGCTGGTGAAGTTGGGGTCCACCCCGACGCCCTGCAACCCCTCCTCGTCGTGGGTGTAGACGGCGAGGGTGCCGACGACGGTCGTGGTGCCGGCCGCGTCGGTCCGGCGCAGTGTGCCGTTGCGGGCGGTGTGCAGCACCGACCGGTCCGGCAGGACCGCCAACGACATGGGTTCGCCCATCTCGGCGACGCCCCGGGCGAGTTCGACCTGCTGGAAGTCGGTGGCGTTGATCGGGTGGGCCCGGGCCGGGGCGGTCGGGCCGAGCGCGGTGGTGAGGCCCGCCGCGACCAGTAGCAGGGCGGCGCTGACGGCCGTACCCCGGCGGGGGCGGGTGGGTCCACGGTGCCTGAGATGCATGTCGGTGCAATCCCTTCCTGGAAGTGACTGCCAGGCCGGGCGCGCGCCGTCGCGCCGGATGCCGTAGCGGGATCATGCCGGCCCGCCGGGTGCCGTCCCCGGACGGGACCGTGACCGTCGGGCGGGGCCGGACCGCGCCCGGCGGCCACCTCTGCGTGGGCCGCCCGCGCCGCCGGTTCACCTCGACGAAACACGTTCGTGTTGGGGACGACACTAATTTCTTAAGTTAGATGTGTCTATACTTCCGGCAACTGTGGACCAACTTTTGCTCCGGCGGAGAAAAGTGGCGGCATGCCCGACGCCGAGCCCTGCGGCGCGCCCGGCGCCGGGACCTGCGCCACGCCTGCCGTCACAGCTGGCGGTGGACCGCCTCGGTGGCCAGCCGGGTCAGTGCCACCCGGGCCGGGTCGGTCAACGGTGCCACGTCGAGCACGGCCAGGGCGGCCTCGGTACGCACCGTGATCATCTGCTCGATCCGCTCCAACGCCCCGGTGGCCACGATGATCTCGCGCAGCTCGGCCGCCCCGTCCGGGTCCAGGTCCGGCCGGCCGAACAGGGCCCGGATCCGTTGCACCTGGGCGCGGTCGGCCCGGGACCGGGCCAGCGCCATCATCACCGTCCGCTTCCCCTCCCGCAGGTCGTCCAGGTCCGACTTGCCGGTGACCGCCGGGTCGCCGAACACCCCGAGCACGTCGTCGCGCAACTGGAACGCGTCCCCCAGCGGATCACCGAAGGCGGCCAGCGCCACCTGCAGCTCCGGGTCGGCCCCGGCGAGCGCGGCACCGATCTGCAACGGGCGGGTCACCGTGTACCGGGCCGCCTTCATCCGGATCACCGTCAGGGCGCTGGCCACCGACCCGTCCCCCACCCCGGAGACCAGGTCGAGGTACTGCCCGGCGATCACCTCGGTACGCATGGTGGCGAAGACCTCGTACCCCCGGTACACCTGCCCGGTGTCCAGCCCGCACTCGTGGAACATCTGGTCCGACCAGGCGGCGCAGAGGTCCCCGCAGAGCAGCGCCGTGCTGCGGCCGTACGCCACCGGGTCACCCCGCCAGGAGGACCGGGCGTGCAGGTCGGTGAAGAGCCGGTGCACCGACGGCTCGCCCCGGCGCCGGTCGCTGCCGTCCATGATGTCGTCGTGGATCAGGGCGAAGGCGTGGAACAGCTCCAGCGCCGCCGACGCGGCCACGATCTCGGGGCCGTCGGCCCCGCCCGCCCCGCGCCAACCCCAGTAGCAGAACAGCGGACGCAGCCGCTTGCCGCCGGCCAGCACGAACCGGTGCAACGTGGTGAACACGCCCCGGGGCGCCCCGTCCGGCCAGGCCGGATCCTGCCGGTCGAGGAACGCCACGAGCTGCGCGTCGAACCGGTCCCGCAGGCTCGCCGCGTCGGTCGGCGTGGTGGTCACCGTCATGGCCGTACCCCGGCCAACGCGAGCAGCAGCGACTTCACGTCGGTGGCGGCGATCCGCAGGGCGGCACCGTCGGCGGACCCGGTGCCGTCCGTCGACCCGGCGGCGTCGACCAGCCCGGCCGCCGGTTCCGAACAGAGCAGCACCGGAGCGTCGGCCGGGTCGGTCGGCAGCCGGCCGTGCGACCCGCGTACCGCCGCCGCCCCGGCGTCCAGCCCGACCACGCTCATCAGGTACCGCAGGCCGAGCTTCTTGCGGGCCAGGGCGACCGCCGCCCGTCGCTTCGCCGCAGCGGGCGCGGCCGGGTCGAAGAAGAGTTCCGCCGGGTCGTACCCGGGTTTGCGGTGGATCTCCACCAGCCGGGCGAAGTCGGGCGCCCGGTCGTCGTCCAGCCAGTAGTAGTAGGTGAACCAGGCCTCCGGCTCGGCCACCAGGACCAGCTCACCCGAGCGGGCATGGTCCAGGCCGTACGCCGCCCGGCCCGCCTCGTCGAGCACCTCGGCCACCCCGGGCAGCCCGGCGCAGAGCTTCGCCACCACCGGCACGTCGGCCGGGTCCCGGACGTAGACGTGGGCCACCTGGTGGTCGGCGACGGCGAACGCCCGGGACGTCCACGGGTCCAGGTACTCCATGCCGTCCTGGGTGTACACCCGCAGCAGCCCCTCGGCGCGCAGCAGCCGGTTCACGTCGACCGGCCGGGACACCTCGGTGATGCCGTACTCCGACAGCGCCACGACCGCCGCGTTGCGGGCCCGCGCCGTGTCGAGCAGCGGGCCGAGCACGTCGTCCAGGGCCCGGGCGGCAGCCGCCGCCCGGGGGTCCGCCGGGCCGTACCGTTGCAGGTCGTAGTCGAGGTGCGGCAGGTAGACCAGGGTCAGGTCCGGGTTCTGCTCGGCCATGATCTGCTCCGCGGCGCGGGCGATCCAGGCCGAGGAGGGCAGCCCGGCACCCGGCCCCCAGTAGGTGAACAGCGGAAACCCGCCGAGCCGCGCGGTGAGCCGGTCGTGCAGCTCCGGCGGGTCGGTGTAGCAGTCCGGCTCCTTGCGCCCGTCGGCGTAGTAGATCGGGCGGGGGGTGACCGTCCAGTTCACGTCCGCGCCCATCGCGTACCACCAGCAGACGTTGGCCACCGTGTAGTCGGGGCGGACCCGGCGGGCCGCCTGCCAGACCTTCTCCCCGCCCATCAGCGCGTGGTGCTGCCGCCACAGCAGCACCTCGCCGAGGTCCCGGAAGTACCAGCCGTTGCCGACGATGCCGTGCCCGGCGGGCGGTTCGCCGGTGAGGAAGGTCGCCTGCGCGGAGCAGGTCACCGCCGGCAGCACGGTACCGAGCTCGGCGGTGAACCCGCCGGACCCGGCGACCGCCCGCAGCCGGGGCATGTGTGCCAGCAGTCGGGGGGTCAGCCCCACCACGTCGAGGACCACCACGGGCCGGGTCATGCCGCCTCCACTGTCCGGACCGCCGTCAGCCCGAGGGCGGTCAACTCGTCACGGGCGAAGGCCAGCTCGGCGGCGATCCCGTCGGCCAGCTCCGCGTCGTTCCCCGGGCGCCGCGCCGCCGGCAGCACCCCCCAGGTGTACGTCTCGACGTCCAGGTGGTCGCAGCCGGCGACCGGGCCGGCGAGGAGTTCGGTCAACGCGGTACGCAGCACCGGCACCGTCGAGTCCAGCGGCGGCTCGGGCGGGGCGTGCAGCGGTACGTGGTAGTGCACCCGCCACGCCCCGGGCAGCCCGGCGGTCAGGGCGGCGTCCAGGTCGTCGGCGGCGTACGCCGGGTCGGCCGGGTCCGCCTGCCCGGCGCAGCCGGCCGCGCGGGTCTGGTGCAGGAAGCGCGGTTCGACGTACCGGCCGAGCGCGTCGGCCGCGGCGACCGGGTCGTCGACCGTGATCGCGGCGGAGACCTGCACCTTGACCACCGGCAGCCCGGCGTTCCTCAGCCGGGCCAGCGCGGCGGCCGGCTCCTCCCAGGCACAGGCGAGGTGGGCCAGGTCCAGGCAGATGCCGAGCCGCTCGGTGTCCGTCCCGGACAGCAGCAGAGCGGCCTGGGCGCTGCTCTCCAGCACGCAGCCCGGCTCCGGTTCGAAACCGACCCGGATCCGCCGGCCGGTACGCCGTTCCCGCTCGGCCAGCCCGGCGGCCAGGGCGTCGAGGCGCCGGGCGGCGGCGTCGGCCCGCCCGTCGTCCCACGGGGTACGCCAGGCCAGCGGCAGGGTGGAGACCGAGCCCCGGGCCGCGTCGTCGGGCAGCAGGTCGGCCAGCACGGTGGCCAGGTCGAGGGTGTAGGTGAGCCGCTCGACGGTGGTCCAGTCCGGGTGGTACACGTCGCCCTTGACCACGGGGGCCTGGAAGGCGCGGTACGGGAAGCCGTTGAGGGTGACCACCTCCAGCCCGCGCGCGTCCAGTTCGGCCCGGAGCCGGTGCCGGGCGGCCGGGTCGGCGGCGAGCCCGGCGGCCACCGGGGCGGCCAGCCAGAGCCCCAGTCCGAGCAGGTCGCTGTCGAGCCGTCGACGTACCGGCAGCGCGTACCGGTCGAGCTGGTCGATGATGCCGGCCAGGTCCTCGGCCGGGTGGACGTTGGTGCAGTAGCTCAGGTGGACCGTCTCGCCGCTCCCGTGCCGCAGTCGCATCAGCTGCCCCCGCGCAGGATCGAGTTGCCCGCGAAGGTGGCGTCGGCGTCGGCCAGGTCGGACAGGTCCAGCCGGCCGGACTGGCCGTAGAACTCGACCGGGTTGCGCCAGAGCACCCGGTCCACGTCGTCGGCGGTGAAGCCGGCGAGCAGCATCGCCTCACCGGTGGCCCGGGTGAGCAGCGGGTCGGAACGTCCCCAGTCGGCGGCCGAGTTCACCAGCATCCGTTCGGTGCCGTACCGCTTGAGCAGCTCGACCATCCGGTCCGGGGACATCTTGGTGTCCGGGTAGATCGAGAAGCCCAACCAGCAGCCGGAGTCGCGGACCAGTTCGACGGTCATCTCGTTGAGGTGGTCGACGGCCACCCGACCGGGGTCGATACCGGATTCGGTCACCACGGCGAGGGTCCGTTCGGTACCGCGTGCCTTGTCCCGGTGCGGGGTGTGCACCAGCGCCGGCAGGTCGTGCGCCACGGCCAGGGCCAGCTGGACGGCGAAGACCTCGTCCTCGGCCGGGGTCATCGAGTCGTACCCGATCTCGCCGACCGCGACGACGCCGTCCTTCTCCAGGTAGCGGGGCAGCAGGTCGAGCACCGGCCGGCAGCGCGGGTCGTTGGCCTCCTTCGGGTTGAGGGCGATGGTGGCGTGGTGCCGGATGCCGAACTGGCCGGCCCGGAACGGTTCCCAGCCGAGCAGCGAGTCGAAGTAGTCGGCGAAGGTGTCCGGACTGGTCCTCGGCTGTCCGAGCCAGAAGGCCGGCTCGACCAGGGCCCGTACCCCGGCGGCGGCCATCCGTTCGTAGTCGTCGGTGGTCCGCGAGGTCATGTGGATGTGCGGGTCGAAGATGCGCATGTCAGCCCTCCTGGGTGGCGGTCAGCCGGCGGAGCAGCC
The DNA here is from genome assembly GCF_017614955.1 of Micromonospora echinofusca. GTDB lineage: Bacteria > Actinomycetota > Actinomycetes > Mycobacteriales > Micromonosporaceae > Micromonospora > Micromonospora echinofusca_A. The sequence continues at coordinate 6,410 of NZ_WVUH01000151.1, read as the reverse complement.
CGGTGGCGTCGTCGGGCATGGTCCGGCCGGCGGCGGCCCGCTCGGCGGCCAGCCCGGCGAGCATGGTGGCGAGTTCGGCGTCGGCCCGGTCGTCGAGGCCGTCGACGACGTCCAACGGCACGCCCATGAAGACGCACTTGAGCACGCCCTGCCGCCAGGCCGGCTGGTCGAGGTACCGGTGGGCGTAGCGGCCCAGGGCGGCGGCGACCAGCCGGGTGTCGTTGGTCCGCAGCGCGTCGTGCAGCAACGGGACCCCGGCAGGGCCGACGTCGAGCAGCGGGAGTGCCCGGAGCACGGCCCGCTTCTCCGCCGCGTCGCCGTACCGGTAGAGGGTGCCGGCGTGCCCGGCGTGGTCGGCGGGGAGCGCGGCGAGCAGCAGCGCCCGGGCCGCCTCGTCGGCGGTCCACCCGGGCGCGTCGGGCAGCGGGTCCCGGCCGCAGCGCCGGCCGGCGGCGGCGAAGAACCGCGTGACCGTCGCCGGTTCGGCCGCGACGCGGTGCAGCGCGTCGGCCAGCCACTGCGGATCGGGTACGCCGTGCAGCGCGGCCCGCAGCCGGTCGACCTCCGCGGTCCGGTCGGCCTGCGCGGTCCGGTCGGCCGCGGCCGTCCGGGTGGCCTCCGCCGTCTGGTTGTCCGGTGCCATTCCTACCTCCCTGTCTCCGGTGGCGGGGAGCTGCCGACATCTCCTCGTGTCCTTTGCTCTGCTTCAGCGACGGCAACGGTCAGCGCCCCTGGGTGTTGCCTCCGCTGAAGCAGAGCAAAGGGGTCAACCACGTGCCCCGGTCCCCGCTCCGGCCGCTCCGGCCACGCCGCCCACGCCGGCCGCACCGGCCACGCCGGCCGCGCCGGGATCGGCGTCAGCGGCGGCAGCGGCAGCGGCGCGCAGAAAGCTGAGCGACCGGGCGGCCACCGTCGGGGCGGCGTGCGAGTGCCGGGGCAGCTCCACGGCGACCAGCCCCCGGTAACCGGCGTCGGCCAGGGCCCGCAGGACCGGCGGGAAGTCGATCTCGCCCGCGCCGAACTCCAGGTGCTCGTGCACCCCCCGACGCATGTCGTCGATCTGCACGTTGACCAGGTGCCCGGCGACCGAGGCGACACAGGCGGGCACCGGCTGCGGCTCCAGACACCGGCAGTGTCCGATGTCCAGGGTGATGCCGAAAGCCGCCGGGGCGCCGAGCGCGGCGTGCAGCCGGCGCCAACCGGCGATGTCCTCGACCAGCATGCCGGGCTCCGGCTCGAACCCCAGCGGCACCCCGGCCACGTCGGCCGCCGCGACCACCTCGGCGCAGCCGGCGACCAACCGGTCCCAGGCCACCGTCGGTTCGACCGCCGGCGGACGTACCCCGGCCCAGCAGGAGACCGCCTCGGCGCCCAGGTCCGCGCCGATCGCCACCGCCCGGCGCAGGAAGTCGACCCGTCGGGACGGGTCGTCGTGCAGCAGCGTCGGCGCGTGCTTGTGCCACGGGTCGAGCAGGTACCGGGCGCCGGTCTCGATCACCACGCCCAACCCGAGGGCGGCCAGGCGACGCGCCACCCCGGCCACCCGGGCGGCGAGCCCGGGGGTGAACGGGTCGAGGTGGTCGTGGTCGAGGGTGAGCGCGACCCCCTGGTAGCCGAGATCGGCCAGCACCGCGAGCGCGTCGGTCAACCGGTGGTTGGCGAACCCGTTGGTGCCGTAGCCGAACCGCAGCTGAACCGGGGACCCCGCCGGGCCGGTCACGTCGGGGAGATCTTCCGGGCGAGCAGCCGGCCCAGCGGGGTCACGGCCGCGACCATCAGCCCCAGCGGTCCGGCCCCGGCCGAGGCGGTCAGCGCCCCCTGGAGTACCGGCAGACCGGTGATCCCGGCGCCGACCGCCGCCCGGACCCGGGGCGCCGCCGGTTCGGTGAGCACCCGGACCTGGGCGGCGCCGTAGCGGACGGCGTACCAGGTGGCCAGCGCGGCGGGCAGGGCGGCAGCGAACCGCCGGGCAGGTGTGCTGCGGGTACCCGGGGCGGATCGGGCGGGCCGTCCCGGGCGGGCCGCCACCGCACCGGCCGCGACCAGGGCGGTGCCGGCCAGCGTGGCGGCCGGCAGGGCCGGCCGGGCCCCGGTGACCTCCCGTCGGGACAGCGCGGTCACCGTCGCGGTGTGCGCGGCCACGGTCAGCGCCGCCGGCAGGGCCCGTCGTGGGTTGCCGCCGCTCGCCCCGAGCAGCACGTCCAGCCCCCGGCAGGCCGCCATCACGGCCGGGCCGGCGGCGGTGTTCTTCGCGGTGAGGTCGTACCCCCAGATGGTGGCGGCCAGCGGGACGGCCACGGCGAGCGCCCGACGGCCACCGGCGTACCCGGCCAGCGCCAGTCCGGCCGTGGTGAGCCCGGCGGCCAGGCCGAACGCGGCGGCCGGGGTGACCCGCCCGCTGGGGATCGGTCGTTCCGGGCGCTCGGTGGCGTCCAGTTCCCGGTCGGCCCAGTCGTTGGCGGCCATGCCGGCCCAGTAGAGCAGCACCGACGCCCCGGCCAGCGCGGGTGTCCGGCGGCCCAGGGTGCCGGCCGCCGCCGCCCCGGCCAGCACGTCCCCGGGTACGGAGAGCGCCGCCGGCGCCCGGACCAGTTCGGCCAGGTCAGCCAGGGAGGTCATCGCCCGCCCCCGTCCCGTCGTGCAGCCCGGCGACGAAGTCCCGCAGGACGGTCCACTGCTCGCCCAGCGACGCCGGTGCGCCGCCGAGCGGGTCCTTGAAGAAGAAGGCCAGCTCGGCGAGGGGCCCGGACCGGCCGGCGGCGTGCGCGGCGGCGGTGAGCCGGGCCAGGTCGAGCACGAGCGGGGCGGCCAGCGCGGAGTCGCAGCCGTGCCAGGTGAACTCCATCCGCATCCGGGTACCGAGGAAACCGGAGAAGTTGACCAGATCCCAGGCGGTCTTGAAGTCGCCGATCTCCTCGACGTACTCGATCCGGGTGTGCCCCTGGGGCAGGTAGCCCAGCGCCTCCCCGAGTACCCGCTGCTTGCTGGCGGTCTTCGCGGCGTTCGCCGCCGGCTCGGCGAGGTTCGCGCCGTCGCCGCCGCCGAGCAGGTTCAGCCCGGACCAGGACCGCACCCGCAGGTGCCGCATCGCGAACATCGGCGCGAGCACCGACTTGACCAGGGTCTCGCCGGTCTTGCCGTCGTGCCCGGCGTACGGCAGGCCGCGCTCGGCGGCCAACGCGGCCAGGGCCGGCAGCCGCGCCCCGGTCGACGGGGTGAAGTCCACATACGAGCAGCCGGCGGTGAACGCCGCGTACGCGTACAGCGAGCTGCTCGGCAGGACCGGGTCGTCCCCGGCCAGCGCGGTCCGCAGCGCGGTCAGGTCGGCGTGTGCGGGATGGGCCGGTGGGGCGGGTTCGGTGGCCGACACGTTCACCACCACCACCCGGTCCAGCCGGTGCCGGTCGGCGAACCGGGTCAGGTCGGTGGCGACCGCCTCGGCCTGCCGGTGCTGCCCGGTACCGGTCGGCGCGGGCCGGATCTCCTCCTCCACCGCGCTCAACCCGTCGGCGAGCGCGGTCACCAGGTGGGTGGGGACGACTCCGGCGTCGGCGAGTTCCTCGGCCCGTTTGGTCAGCGGGGTACCGACGACGTCGTGCCCGCCGAAGACGAGGTCGTCCAGGGCCGGCAGGGCGGGTCCGCGCAGTTCCGGCAGCTCGGTCACGCAGCCGGTCGGCTCGGCCAGCCCGGCCCGCAGGGCCAGTGCCCCGATCACGCTGGTGGTCGCCACGGAACCCCGTGCCCCCACCAGCCAGACACCCGTACGCATATCTGCTCCTTCACGCGAGGCAACCGGGAGGGCACCTCGCCCACCCGTACCGGCCCGGGAGTTCACCCGACCAACGACGATGTCGGCGGCATCGGCGCTGGTCGGATCCGGACCGGTACGGGCGGGCGGGCTGGTAGGCAGGGTCGGTCGGCGTCTCGACCCTGCCTCCCCCGCTGCCCTCCCTGGGCGGGGCCGGCCGGATGCCGCCGGCCGTCGGAGTGACCGGGGAATCCCGGTCCGGTCACCCCGGACGGCCGGTGACACCGGCTCGTGTGCCACCGGCCGGTGGCACACGCCCACCGGTCGACCTCGTCCCGGCCACGGGGCGCAACCGCAGCCGGACCCTCGCCGGTCGATCGGGGAGCTGTCGGGCGGTACCGGCGCAGGTGGCGGGTACCGCGGTGGGACGGAGTGTGGGTGTGCTGGTGGAGCCGGTGTCCCGGGTCGGCGTCAGACGGCGACCGGGGCCAGGGCGGGCTCCACGCCGGTCCACGACGAGCCGTGTTCCGCCGAGCGTTCCACCGCGTCCAGCACGAGCTGGACCTGCAACGCGTCGGCGAAGGACGGGGTCGGGTCGGCACCGGTGGCGACCGCCGCGAGGAAGTCGCGCATCTCGTGGGTGAAGGAGTGCTCGTAGCCGATGATGTGCCCCGGCGGCCACCACGCGGACATGTACGGGTGGTCGCCCTCGGTGACCAGGATCCGGCTGAACCCCTGTTCGGGGCCGGGCCGGGTGGCGTCGTAGAACTCCAGTTCGTTGAGCCGTTCCAGGTCGAACACCAGTGAGCCGAGAGATCCGTTGATCTCGACCCGCAGGGCGTTCTTGCGTCCGGTGGCGAACCGGCTCGCCTCGTACGTCGCCAGGGCCCCGCCGTCGAGCCGGGCCAGGAAGACCGCCGCGTCGTCCACCGTCACCTGCCCGGTGGCGTGCGGCCCGTCGCCGGTCCCGTCGACGGTGGCGGCCAGACCGGCGGAGCCGGCCGGCAGCGGCCGTTCCTTGACGAAGGTCTCGGTCACCGCGCTGACCCCGGTGATCCGCTGCCCGGAGACGAACTGGGTGAGGTCGATGATGTGGGCACCGATGTCACCGAGCGCACCGGAGCCCGCCCTGTCCTTCTGCAACCGCCACACCAGCGGGAACTGCGGGTCCACGATCCAGTCCTGGAGGTAGACGGCCCGGACGTGCCGGATCGTCCCGAGGCGTCCGGCGGCGACCAGGTCCCGCATCATGGTGACGGCCGGTACCCGACGGTAGTTGAACCCGCACATGGACCGTATCCCCGTCGCCTGGGCGCGGGCCGCTGCGGCGACCATCTCCCGGGCCTCGCCGACGCTGTTGGCCAGCGGCTTCTCGCACAGGACGTGCTTGCCGGCGGCGAGCGCCGCGATGGCGATCTCGGCGTGGCTGTCGCCCGGTGTGCAGATGTCGACCACGTCGATGTCGTCCGCGTTGACCAGTTCCCGCCAGTCGGTGGTGTACGAGTCCCAGCCGAGCCGGTCGGCGGCCTCGGCCACCTTCGGTGTGTCCCGGCCGCAGATCCGTGCCATCCGGGCCCGTACCGGCAGGTCGTAGACCCGGTTCACGGTCCGCCACGCCTGTGAGTGCGCGGCGCCCATGAACGCGTAGCCGACCATTCCGATCCGCAGCTCGCTGTCTACAGTGGACAAGGTGGGTCTCCCCCCGTGTATCAGAACCCGAGCTTGAGGTAGCTGCTCGCGTTCTCCTTGGTGATGGTCTCCGAGGCGAGGATGATCTCCTTCGGTACCTGGAGTTCCACCAGATCGGACATGCCCCGGCCCTGCCCGATCAGCCGGGCCAGCGAGATCGCCGACGAGGCCATCGACGGGCTGTAGGTGACGGTGGCCTTGAGGACGGTGTTGTCCGCCTGGATGTCCTCCATCGCCTTCTTGGAGCCGGCCCCGCCGACCATGAAGAACTCCTTGCGGTTGGCCTGGTTGACCGCCGCGAGGACACCGATGCCCTGGTCGTCGTCGTGGTTCCAGATGGCGTCGATCTTCGGCAGCGCCTGGAGGAGCTGCGCGGCGGCCTGCTGGCCGGAGTCGGCGGTGAACTCGGCGGGACGCCGGTTGGCGACCTTGAACCCGGCGGCGGCGAGGGTGTCGGCGAAGCCCTTGGAGCGTTCCTGGGTCAGCTCCAGCGAGTCGATGCCGGGGATCTCCCCGATGATCGGGCTGCTCACGCCCTTGGCCTTCAGCTGCTCGATGATGTACGTCGCCGCGGAGACGCCCATGCCGTAGTTGTCGCCCTTGATCTGGAGCCGGTACGCCCGCGCGTCCGGGAACGCCCGGTCCAGGTTGACCACGGGGATACCGGCCTGCATGGCCTCCAGACCGAACGCGTTGAGTTCCTTGCCGTCGTGCGGCAGCAGCACGATCACGTCGGGCTTCTGGGAGATCAGCGTGGACAGCGCCGCCCGCTGGGCCGCCGCGTCCGCCCCGGCCTCGACCGACTTGAACTCCACGTCGGAGTACGCCCCGGCCTGCGCCTTGGCGTTGTTGGTGATCGCCGCGATCCAGCCGTGGTCGGCGGCGGGGGCGGAGAAACCGATGGTGACCCGCTTGCCGGGGGCGGCGGCGCTGCCGGCCGGGTCGGCGGCCTTGGTCTGGGCCTGGGTGGGGG
>NZ_WVUH01000150.1 GCF_017614955.1 Micromonospora echinofusca | reverse complement strand
GCTCGGCACGCAGTTGGCCCCGTCCAGGCTGTAGGGGTACGGGATGCTGACGCTGGTGTTGGACTGCGGGTTGGGGCCGGCGGGGTAGTTGTCGGTGCCGGGGCTGGACCAGGTCACGTTGTCGAAGATGTTGCCGGCGACCTGCCAGTAGCCGCGCTCACTGGTGTAGAAGGTGCCCAGGACGTCCTTGGAGTTCTTGAAGTAGTTGTTCTCCACCTTGGCCTTGGCGCCGGCCCGGGAGTTGATGCCGGACTCGTTGAGGCTCACGTAGTGGTTGTTGTAGATGTGCGCCGTGCCACCGCGCAGCAGGGGCGTACGGGAGTCGATGTTCTCGTACAGGTTGTGGTGGTACGTGATGTAACCGTTCGACAGGTCGCTCTCGCTGGACCCGACGAGGCCGCCCCGGCCGGAGTTGCGCAGGATGCTGTAGGACAGGGTCACGTACTGGGTGTTGTCCTTCATGTCGAACAGGCCGTCGAACCCTTCCGACTCCCCGCCCGAGGCCTCCAGCGTGACGTGGTCGACCCAGACGTTGCGGACGCCGCTCTCCATGCCGATGGCGTCGCCACCGTTGGAGGTCGGCGAGCCGGACTTCTTGACGTTCCGGATGGTCACGTTCTGGATGATGATGTTGCTGGCCTCGCGGATGTGGATGCCCAACTGGTCGAAGACCGCCCCGCTGCCGACCCCGATGATCGAGACGTTGCTGATCTGCTTGAGCTCGATGACACCGTCGGCGGTGTTGCAGCTTCCACCGGACACCTTGCTGGTGTTGCCGTGGTTGATGGTCCCCTCGACCTGGATGGTGATCGGGGTGCTGCTGCTGGCGCGGCTGCACAGGGCCGCGTGGATCTGGGTCCCGGTGGTGGCGCGTACCGTCTGGCCGCCCGCGCCGCCGGTGGTGCCACCGTTCTGGGTCGCGTATCCGGTGGCGCTGCCGGTCGCCGCCGACGCCTGGGGTGTCGGCAGCGCCACGACGATCGCGGCCCCGACGGCGCCGACCGCCGCGGTGGCCAGTGTCGCCTGGAGTCGCCGTGTGACTGGTCGTTTCATCACGTCTCACTTTCGAGTGGGGTGTGGCTGCGGGGAGATGCCGTGGTGATCGCGCGAACCGTCGCGGTTCCCGCCCCCCGGGCGGGGCCGGGTGCCGGTGACGGGTGCCGACGGCGCGGTACCACTGCGTGCGGTCGACGGGACGGTCGACGGCACGCTTGGAAAGCGCTTTCCCATGAGGGAGGATAGGTACGCGTCACTCGATCTGGCAAGGCTCTGCCCGGATTCAGGGACAGTGCCCCATCTGTCCGCTGGCCGGTGTGTGCCGACCGGCGGCGAGGTGCAACCGGATCTGCCCAGGCCGGAGTCTCGGCTATAGTCGCCGGATGCACGCCGGGCACCGTCAGGTCGGCGTCGACGGGCGCAGACCGCTGTCGACGCTCTTCGTGCTGGCCGTGCTCGTGTTCGTGCTCTCCGCAGCGCAGGCCGTGGGTCTGTGCATCGTGTTCCGACTCGGGCGCCGTGCCGTGCCGGGCTGTGTGCCGGCCTGGTCCGCCGACCGCGCCCCGCCGCAGCTCGCCGCCGTCGCCTGACACCCGCCCGCCCGCGTCGGAACGGCTCCCGGTCGCTACCCCGACCCGCCGTGCCGCCGACCCGGGCTGCCGCACGACCGTGCCGTGCGCTGCTCCCCTCTGCGCTCCGCCAGCCCCGCTGACCTGCCACAGACCAGCCGGCTGAGCGGTTGCCCGCTGGGTCGGCGTACCCGGTCGCGCGCGGACCTGCCGCCCGGCCCCGGCCCCGCGCGGGTCGCGTGGCGCGTCGGGCCGACCACGTAACCGCCGACGCCGGACCGTCGCCACCGGTTCCCGGCGCCGCCGTCGCCACGGCCGGCCGTAGGTGCCCCTCGGTCGGTCCCGGCTGCCCACCGGCCACACCCGCTGCGGAGCTGCCCCATGGACATCGAGCACACCCCACTGCCCGGCATCGGATCCCGTCACTGCTTCAGCACGGCGGAGGGACGTCGGGTGGGCGTCGTGACCCGCCATGCCGACGGCCGCCGGTACCTGGTCCACGACGACGGCCGGGACCCGGACAGCACGTGCAGCGTGGCCCTGACACGCGCCGAGGCGATCGTGCTGGCCGGTCTGCTCGGCATCGTCGACCTGGTCGACGTGACCGAGGGGCGAAACGACCGCGACGCTCCGCCGTCGTGCACCCACGTCTAGGAAGGGAGAACGGGATGCGGACGCATCCGGTCAGCAGGCAGGACGAACTCGACGTCCTGCGGATGGTGCTCGAAGAACAGTACGAGCGGCACCGGACACAACTCGCCCTGCTCGCCCGGCAGGCCGACCGGTCGGGCCGGACGACGGTCGGTGCGGAGAGCAGTGCGACGGTGACGGCCGTGTCGCGTCGCGCTCTCGGCGACCTCTCCCGGGCGCTGCACCACCTCGAACAGGGCCGGTACGGCAGGTGCCAACGCTGCCGGACGGACATCGCCATCGAGTACCTGGCCCACCGGCCCGTCGCGCGGTACTGCCCCCGCTGCGAGGTGGCGCCCCCGCCGGGAAGCGACCGGCACCGGACGGCAGGAACACCATGAGAAGGGAAACAGCCATGTCATCCGGACCTGAGCAGCAGCACGGGCCGACGCCCGTGGCCCGCGCACCACGGCACGTCGCCGTCGTCGGGGCGGGGATGGTGGGCCTGGCCACCGCCTGGTTCCTCCAGGAGGCGGGCGTGCACGTCACGGTCTACGAGCGGGACCGGGTGGGCGCCGGGGCCTCCTGGGGCAACGCCGGGTGGTTGACGCCCGGTTTGACCGCACCGCTGCCCGAGCCGGCGGTGCTGCGGTACGGCCTGCGGGCGGTGCTCAGTTCCCGTTCGCCGGTGTACGTGCCGCTGCGCGCCGATCGCCAGTTGGTGCGCTTCCTCGCGTCGTTCGTGGCGCACAGCACGGCCCGGCGGTGGCGGCGGGGGATGGCCGCCTACGTGCCGCTGAACGAACGGGCCCTGGAGGCGTTCGACGTGCTGGCCGCCGGTGGCGTGGCCGCGCCGACCCGCCGGGCGGGCAGTTTCCTGGCCTGCTTCGGCGGGGAACGTGACGCCCGGGGCCTGCTGACCGAGCTGGAGCAGATCCGCGCCGCCGGCCAGAAGGTCGACTTCCACCTGGTCACCGGCTGGCGGGCCCGCGCCCTGGACCCGGCGCTGACCGACCGGGTGAACGCCGTGATCCAGCTCCACGGGCAGCGTTACCTGGATCCGCCGGGGTTCGTCCGGTCCCTCGCCGAGGCGGTGCGGGTACGTGGCGGTGAGATCGTCGAGGGCGTCGACGTGGTCGACGTGCTACCCCGGGCCGGCGGTGTCTCGGTCGTCGCCGGCAACGGCGAGCGGCAGCAGCACGACGTGGTCGTCCTCGCCACCGGCGCACTGCTCGGCGAGTTGGCCACCCGCTTCGGGGTACGCCAGCCGGTGCAGGCGGGGCGCGGCTACAGCTTCAGCGTGCCGGTGCGGCAGATGCCACGTGGCCCGCTCTACTTCCCGAAACAGCGGGTGGCCTGCACGCCGCTGGGCGATCGGCTGCGGGTGGCCGGGATGATGGAGTTCCGTCGCCCCGGCGACCCCCTCGACCCGAGGCGGATCACCGCCATCGTCGAGGCGGTCCGTCCGCTGCTCACCGGCGTGGACCTCGACGAACGGCGTGACGAGTGGGTCGGTTCCCGCCCGTGTACGCCGGACGGGCTGCCGCTGATCGGCGCCACCGCCGCGCCGGGGGTGTTCGTCGCCGGTGGCCACGGCATGTGGGGCATCGCGCTCGGCCCGCTCACCGGGCAGTTGCTGGCCCAGGCTGTGCTCAAGGGGGAGACGCCACCCGAACTGGCCCCCTTCGACCCGCTGCGGACATAGTCGCGGCCGGGAGCGTCGCGGACGGCCCGGCGACCTGACCGCAGGTGGGACCTCCGGCGAGGTGGCGGTGCCGACACCGCCGCCGGACCGGAGGTCCCACCGGCCAGGCGGGACTTCGGCCGGGGCGGGGTCAGCCGGTGGTGACCCGGATCGGTCCCTGGAGCACAGCCAGTCCACGGTGGATCGCGACCTGGTCCACCGTGGGTGTGCGGTAACCGGCCTGCCGGATGTGGGTCAGCAGGCGCGCGTCCGGGCTCATCCCGTGTACCTGGAGGTAGTAGCCGACCGCGTCGGTCCAGATCCAGTGGCCGTCGGTGCGGAAGGTCAACGGAACGACGACGGCCCGGTCCGGGTCCAGGTGGTCCGGCTCCCGGGCGGTGGTCGACAGCAGTGGTACGCCCGCCCGCAGATAGTCGAGGATCCGGTCCCGTTCGGCAGAGTCGGCGATCCGTTCGTGGTCGGGGTCGAACTGCGGCCCGCCGATCGGGTCGACCCGGTCGAAGACCCGGGCGATCGTCACCGGTTCTGCGGTGGTGGCGGTCCAGAGCAGGGCCGACCCGCCCCGGGCCAGCCGCTGGTAGTCGGGCAGGTCCAGCCCCGGGTGGTAGACCTCGACCTGCGGATCCGGCAGCCCGACGTCGTAGAGCGCCCGCTGGAGCCGTGCCGCCACGGCCGGCAGGTCTGCGGTGGGCCGGTCGGCCTCCAGCAGGTACACCCGGACGGGCGGTTCCTGCGCGTGGGCCGACGACCGGAGTCGCCATGCCCGCCACAGCGCGACCGCACCCGGCTCCGCCCCGGCGGTCTCCACCGCCACGGCGTCGACCTCGTCGGCAGCCACCGCAGCCAGGTCGGCGTGCACGGTCGTCAGGTCCAACAGTTGCGGATCGTTGCCGGACCAGACGACGGCACCGGGCGGTACCGGCGCGAAGGCGTACGGCGGCACAGCCGGTCGCGCGGTACCGGAGAGTTGGGTGAGCATCCCGGCCTGCGGGTGCTCCGGTACGACGGTCGCCAACAGCTCGGCATCCACCGCCGGCAGTGCCACACCCCAGGTCACGGCCACCGTGTACACGGCGTTGGTGACCTCGGTCAGCCGGCCCTCCGCCAGCCACTGCCGTAGCGCCGGCATGATCTCCGGGGGTGTGTGACCCGCCAATCGCAGCAGCAACCGGTGGAAGCTGGCCTGCGGGTCCGGGTCGGGAACGTCGGTAGCGGTCACCATGTCTCGTCCATCCGGGTAGTCGGGTCCGGCGGCGGCTGCCGGCCGGCGGCAGGGTCTTGCAGTTGGTCGAGCAGGCGCCTGACGAAAGGCGTGCCACCCCAGCTTCGGAGGTGGCGCTCAATCGTGGACTTGGGCGGGAAATTCTCCGGTAGTTGGCGCGGGTGACGGTTGCGCACCAGGTACAGCGCGCCGTCCAGCAGTGCCCGGTCGGAGTACCTCCGTAACAGGTGGACCTGCTGCGGCAACAGCGGCCTGACGCGTTGCCACTGTTCGTCGGTCAGGTTCTGAGGATGGGGGCGGGACGGTATCTGGTTCTTGGTCCAGTCCACGCCCAGTGTTTCCAGCAGAGGGACGAGGAGATTCTGCTGGTTCCATTGGGCTACGTACTTGTCGACGTTTCTTGGGGCGGGAAAGTGCGATGGCAGGTCCGTCCACCTGGGTAGATTGTTCTCTATCCGGTAGAGAATGGCGTTGACGACGGCTCGCAGGGGTTCGTTCGACCTCTGCTGAAACCCCGGCAGCATCGGCTTGATGCGCTGCCACTGTTCGTCGGTCAGGTCCGACGGGTAGTGGCCGGGTGCGATCTGGCCAGGACGGGCCGGGCCGATCCCGGCCGGCGGGAGTTCTTCGATGACGTGCCGGCCCCACTTGTAGTAGGCGGTGGAGATTCCTTGCCAAGGCTGGAAGGGGGGTGGTAGGTCCTTCCAGGCAACCTTGTTGGCCAGCCTGAACAACATGCCGTTCAACTGGCGCCGCCGATTATCCGGGCCTCGTACGGGCGTCAATGTCCGCAGGGCGTGCCGCCACTGCTCGTCAGTCAGGTCAGAAGGATGGGAGACGTCCTGTTCCTGCCGGAGATCCTCACCTCCCTGATGGGCGGTCTGTCTGACCGCAAGGACCGGTGTCCGGCCTGCGGAGGCTGGTTCCGGGAACAGGAGTGTCGGGGCAGGGAGATCAAGCAGCAGAGGCGGATGGGTGGTCGGTGCGTGTCCCACAGCGGTGTCCTGGAAGATGTCAGTGGGCGCGGGGGTCCGGAAGGTGTGCCAGCTGTCCGGGTCGTCGCTGGTCAGTCGCCCATCTGCGGTGAACCGGACCTCTCCGTCGGTCGCGGTGACCGGGGTGCCCGGCAGGAGACCGGCCAGCCGGGCGGCGAACCCGTTGGCGGCGTGGTCGAGGACGAGAACGATCTGTCGCTGTTGCCAGGCCGGGTCGGACTGGATGATCTCGGCCAGCCGCTCCGGGCTGTTGTGCTCCTCTCCGAGCGTGAGCGCGGTCGCGCCGTCGTGGGTGAAGACCAGGTAGTGTCCCGGCACCGGTGGGAAGCTCTGCGCCGCAGCGAGGTACGCCGGATCGGTTCCCGGGTCGACCAGGGCCACACCCGCCCGGACGGTGTGCTGCACCCGGGCGGCGACGGGCAGGGACTGGGCGAGCTGCCCTGCGGCGATCGACGCGGACAGCACCCCACCGAAGGCCAGCTCCGCCGACCGGTGCTGCTCGCGCAGGAGGGCCAGTTGGCGGCGGGCAGAGGTGATGTTCTCGTCGACGCGCCCGGCGGAGAGCCTGGCGAGTTCGGTCCAGCCGACGAGTTCCACGAGGGTCCCTTCGGCCTCGTGCAGCGCGTCGGTCAACGCGATCCCCCAGTCGTTCACGGCTCTGGCGTGGTCGGGGAAGCTGTCGTTCGGCTCCGACCCGGTACCGTCGGCGGCGCGGTCCGCGTCGATCGTGGCCACGTCCCCCATCAGCGCCCAACGGCTGAGGATCGTCTCCAGCTCGGACCATCTGCTCAGGTCCGTGCCCGTGATGGTTCCGGGGTCCTTCATCGCGTCCGAGATGGCCTGGAGGGTGCCGGTGGTCAGATCCTGGAGGGTGCGGTGGGCCTCGCGAAGTTCGGCAATTCCCCTACGTGCCTGCGATGTGAGGTCGTTCACCGTCGAGATGACCGCGCCTGCCTGCTCCGCGACGTCCACTGGCCGGTGTCTGACCTCAGCCGTCTGCTGTACCTGCAACACGGTAGCGATGGACTGGCGGATGTCCGCCAGGCTCTGGCTGGCGTCGATGGTCGCCTGCTCGGCGATGTCGGGGGTTGACGCGAGGTCTGTCGTCAGCGCCTGAAGGTCGGACATGATCTCAGCCGCCTCCTGGGGCGCGTTGTCGATGCGTTCGACCGCTTGTCGGAGTTCACCGTGTGTGGCGTTGATGCGCTGGGTCAGTTGCCAGAGCCGGTCGGCGTTCTCCCGGACGGTCTGCCTGCTCCCGGGAGTGTCCCCGACCAACCACCCCTGGTCGGCGCCGGGAGAGTTCGTCCAGGAGAACGGGCCCTGGACCGGCGCGCTGCTGCTGCTCGCCTGCGGGACGCTGGGGGTGTCAAGCAGATAAGGGCCGGGCTCGGTGCTGACGGTGACCGGCGTCGGCGTACCCGGGGCGGTGGTGACGGGATCAGCCCCGGCGGCCGGTGCTGCGGTGTTGGCCCGGATGGTGTGCCACCGCCCGGGGTTGGTGAAGTGCGGGGTGCCATCAGCGTCGTAGCTGGCCTCGGTGGCGACCGCCTGCCCGGTGGGGGTGGTCCACACGATGGTGTCCGGTGCGGTGACCGGGATGTTCGGTAGCAGCTTCGCCAACCGGATGGCGGGCCCGTTGTCGAGGTCGACCCCGGTCCTACAGGAGATGAGGACGACCGGTCGTCCCTGCCAGTCCGGGTGGGCCCGGACCATCTGCGCCAGTTGCGCGACGTCGATGCGCTGCTGTCCGTAGTGGAAGGCGTCGGGGGAGCCGTGCACGAAGACCAGGAACCGTCCCGGCACTGCGGGGAAGGACTGGGCAGCGGTGAGGTGCACCGGATCGCCCGGGTCGACCAGGGCCATACCCGCCGGCACGGTGGTGGGCACCGCCGCTGTCGGGGAGGCTGCGGTGGTGGGGGTATGGAAAGTCTGCCAGCTGTCGGGGTCGTCACTGTGTAGGTGCCCTTCGGCGGTGAACCAGACATCTGCGATGTTCGCGGTGACCGGGGTGCCTGGCAGGAGGCTGGCCAGTCGTGCGGCGTATCCGTCGGTGGCGGCGTGGTCGCGGACGAGGATGATCGGACGTTGCTGCCAGGCCGGGTCCCAGCGGATGAACTCCGCCAGTCGCTCGGGGCTGGTGTGTTCTTCCCCGAGGGTGAGGATGTCTGCGCTGTCGTCGTGGCTGAAGACCAGGTAGCTGTCGGGCATCGGCGGGAAGGATCGCGCCGTCGTGAGGTACGCGGGGTCGGTCACCGCGTCGTACAGGGCCACGCCTGCGGGGACGATGTGCTGCACCCGGGCGGTGGCGGGCAGGGACCGGGCGAGGTCCTGTGCGGTGATCGAAGCGGACAGCACCCAGTCGAGGGCCAGCTTCGATGACTGGTGCTGCTCGTGCAGGAGTGCCAGGTGGTGACGGGCAGAGGTGATGTTCTCGTCGACGCGTCCGGCAGAGGTCCTGGCGAGTTCGGCCCAGGCGGAGATTTCCGCGAGGATCCCGGCGGCCTCCTGCATCGCGTTGGCCAGATCGGCCTCCCGATGACCCGTACTTCCCGCCACGTCAGGAAGATCGTCATCCAGTTGGGACACGACGTCGCTGGTGGGGCGATCGGCGTTGGCGGTGGCTGCCTGCGCGGTCAGCGTCCACCGGAAGAACACCGTTTCCAGCCGGGACCAGGTGCTCAGGCTCGCCCCGGTGATGGTGCCGGGGCTGCCGGCCGCATTCGAAATGGCCTGGAGCGCTGGGACGCTCAGGTCCTGGAAGCCCCGGTTCGCCGCGCGGATCTCCGAAATCCCGACACCCGCCTGCAACGCGAGGTCGTTCACCATCGACATCGCCGCTGCCGCCCGCTGTGCGACCGCCGCCGCCTGCGGTGTGGCATCGGCCAGGTACTGCTCCCGCAACACCGCCGCAATGGACTGGCGGACGTCGGCCAGGCTCTGACTGGCGTCGACGATGGCCTGCTCGGTCTCCTTGTGGAGGGACGCGTGTTCCGCGCTCAACTCCTGCAGGTCCGCCATGATCTCACCCGCCCGCTGGGGTGCGTTGTCGATGCGTTCGACCGCCTGCCGGAGTTCGCCGTGTGCGGCGTTGATGTGTGCGGCCAGTTGCCCGAGTAGTTCGACGTTCTCCCGGACGGTCTGCCTGCTCCCAGGAGTGTCCCCGACCAACGATGCCGGGTCGGCGCCGGGAGAGTTCGTCCAGGAGACCAGGCCCTGACCCGGCGTACTGCTGCTCGCCTGCGGGACGCTGGGGGTGTCCGGCAGATAGGGGCCGAGTTCGGTGTGGCGGTTGACCGGCGTCGGCGTACCCGGGGCGGTGGTGGCCTGGATGGTGTGCCACCGCCCGGTCGGGTTGGTGAGGCGAGGCGTGCCATCAGCGTCGTAGCTGGCCTCGGTGGCGACCGTCTGCCCGGTGGCGGTGGTCCACACGGTGGTGCTCGGCGCGCTGACCGGAGTACCGGGCAGCAGGTTCGCCAACTGTGTGGCGAAGCCGTTACCGAGGTCGGCTGCGGTCGCGCAGGCGACCAGGACGACCGGTCGTCCCTGCCAGCCCGGGTCGTCCTGGATCATCTCCGCCAACTGCGCAGCGCCGATGCGGTGCTCTCCGACGATGAGGGCGTCGGGGGAGCCGTGCACGAAGACCAGGTACCGTCCCGGTACCGCCGGGAAGGACTGCGCGGCGGTGAGGTGTACATGGTCGGCCGGGTCGACCAGGGCCAGACCCGCCGGCACGGCGGTCGGCACCGCCGCTGCCGGCGACATGCTGGTGGGTACCGCCGCCGTCGGCAGGGTGGTGGCGACCGGTACGGCTGTCGTCGGCGAGGTCGCGGTGGTGGGCCCGTCGGCTACCGCCGACACCGGTCCGGGTTCGAGGATCCTGGCGATGTCCCTGCTCGCCGTTTCGTACCCCCGCGCGATCTGTTCCAGGCGCCCGGACGGAGTATCGACCGACCCTGCCTCGGGCGGCTGCGCACCGGAACGACCGGGAAGCTCCTGCGACGGGGTGGCAGTCGGCACGACGGAGCTGAGCACACCGGCCGGGACACCCAGGTCCAGGGCGCCCTGCCGGTCGACGACCAGTTCGACACCCCCGGACCGCGCCAGCGGTGGGCGGTTGCTCCCGGGCAGGCTGATCGTGAACTCCAACGCGGCGTAGATGAAGAAGACCGAAGTGTCCGCACGGAGCCAGGCGCGGCTCTCGGTCCACGTGGTCTGGTCCGCGCCGACGGTCCGGCCCCGCTCCCCGCCGACGGAGAACTGCGGACCGACCCGTTGACCCGGGGCCACCTCGAAACCGAGCGTGAGGGTGCCGGTCAGGTTGTCCCGCGTGTTCTCACCACGGCTGTGGGCCACCAGGTCGGTACCGTGGTCGTAGTTCTCCAACTCGGCCTTGGCCATGTAGTACAGCTGGCCGACCGGACCGAACCGGGCATGTACCCGGAAACCGCTGCTGCCGAAGTCCCACACCTCACCCTGGCTGGCCACCGACCGGAACCGGGCGCCACCGGGGCTCAACATCGCGGCGAGACTGTCCCGCATCGTCTCGAAGGTGAGCCGGTCGACCGCCGGAGGAACGGTCGCCAGGTCAAGGGCCTGGCCCCGGCCGCTCTCCTGGAGCGCGTCGATGATCGCCCGTAGGCCGACCATGCCCTCGATCCGGTGGGTTGCCGGCAGCAGGTTCCGCAGGCCGATCCCGAGGTCGGTGCGGGGTGCCCGGTTGGGAACGGTGCCCTCGGTGGGAACGGTTACCACCTGGTCCCCGACCGCCCGGATCACTGCCAAGCGGACCGGCGCTTCGCGGCCCAGCATGTCCTTCAACAGCCGGCCCATCCCGTCCGCGATCCGGGTACGTAGACCGACGATCTCGACGATCGTCGCGGTGAACTCGACCGCCTGGGTGAAGTCGGTGAGTTTGTTCGCCCGCAGGCCGGTCATGAACAGCAGGTTCGACCCACGGGTGTCGGCCTGGTCGACCCGGACGGTCCGCGACTCGGTCACGGCCAACCCCAGGTACCCGTCTGTTTCGCCCGGCCGGCCCGCGCCCGTCAGCCCCACGGTCAACCGGTCCGAGGTGACGTTCCGGCGGCTGGCGTCCTGGTAGGCGTTGCCCCGTTCGTAGATCTTCTCGCCGGTACCGCCGGGACGGCTGTCCCGCGCCGGTCCGACCAGCTCGGCGGAGAGGTGCAGCTCGAAGGTCCGACCGCCGGCCTTGAACGTCCACGCCGCGCCGTCGTCGCGCATCTTCGGCAGGTACGGACCCAGCCCGGACGGCAGGGACTGGATCTGGGTGACGAGATCCGGTTCCCCGAAGTCGGCGGCCTGCCTCGCCAGTTGTCGGGTCAGCGCCGCGAAGCCCGTTCCCACGCCCCCGTCGCCGAACAGGATCGGCCACACCGCCGCGCCGGAGAGACCGTCCCGGAGGCTGGCCGGGGGTGCCAGGTCGCTGCTCAACGCCGGGGGCACCGACGGAGTGGCCTGCTGGGTGGTCGGGCTGTCGTATCCGTCGAGCAGGCCCGTGCCGTCGAACCCGTCCCGCTGGGCCAGCACGTCGGTCAGCAGCACGTTCAGCAGTACCTCACCGGTGGCCTCGACGGTCCGGCCGTCCACGGTGAGCCGGTTGACCACCGCCGTCCGGACGATCGCCATCCGGGTGTCCTGGTACACCCCCCGGTAGCTGCCCACGGTGTACATCGACGCGCTGCTCTCCCCGGTACCGTGGGACCGGGTGGCGGCGCCGCTGCCGGCGAAGAGACCGGAGCCGTCCGGGCCGAGCGCGGACAGACCGCCCGTACCCTGCACCTGCCGGCCGCGTTGGGTCAGCGTCTCGCCGCCCTGCTCGTGGCCGACCTGACTTTCCTGTACCTGTTGGGTGTACGGGAACCAGACCTTGACGATCTGCGGGCGGCCGACCGGCTGCGTGGCCAGACCGACGGTCCGGTCCCCGATCGGGATGGTCGCCGCACCGGTGAGAGCCCGCATCACCGCGCTCTTGTAGACGGTGGGCGTCAGGCCCTGCCAGACCGTGGCCTTCGGCAGGTCCGGCAACTCCCCGATGAGGGCCTGCTGCATGACCCCGACGCCCTGGACGCCGATCACCGTGTAGATCGCCGCCCCCATGGTGGTGAGCACCGACGGTGACTCCGGGGCGATCACCAGGTCCGGCAACGGTGCGTCGTGGGCGGCGACGTGCAGGACGTCCGGCTGGAGCAGCACCGCAGACCCGGGCACCGCACCGCTGCCCACCGGGACCGGGCCACGCTCGGCGAACCAGTGCCACTGGATCGGCACCCGGTAGCGCGAGCTGGGCATCTTCTGCCCGTCGGTGTCCGAGGTCACCGAGGTCGACTGGGTACGGCCCAGCTTGTCGGTCGACGACAAGCTGCCCTCACCCCCGAACTGGAACTGTCCGGTGCTGCCGTCGGCGGTCGTCCCGCCAGCTCCGAGATAACCAGAGCCGTCGGTGACCCGGCTGCGCGCGCCCTTGACCGCCATGGTGTCGATGCTCGTGTGGCCGTACTGCACCTGATATTTGGTGATGCCCTGATGGGTGCTGGCGGCACCGTCAGCCTCGGCCCAGATGCCGATGGTGAGCAGCCGGGCCGGGTCGGCCGGCGCGATCGGGGCCGGGAAGGTCCAGGCGACGCCGGGCTGCCCCGCGTCGGCGGTCAACACGTCGTCGGCCCTGGCCCGGAGGGCCTGCTCGGACGACTGGCTGAGCAACGTGCGCCAGTTCGCCCACGCCTGTCCCGGCCGGTTGAGGTCCGCTCCGGTCACCGCCAGCTCCTGCAGCAGATCCCACGGCGTCCGGCCGGGGGCCGCCGGAGCACCAGTAGGCCGGACCGATTCCGGTGGCAGGTATCCATTGGCTGCCATGACGGTGGCGATCTCGCTGTAGAGGCCGGACACACCGTCGAGGCGTTCGACGAAGTCCATCGTCAACCCGAAGCGGGAGCCCGGCGTCCACCACTTCCGTGCCCGGTCGGGATCGGCATCCCGGGCGAGCTGCGTGTCCTCGGCACGGTCCGCCGCCCGGTGAGCCTCCGTACCGGCCTCGGCCCAACCGGGTGGCATCCCAGGCAACGCACGCAGGTCCGCCGCGTGCAGCATGAAATGGGCGAAGCCGGAGATCTCCTTCGAGCCGCTGACCGGTGGCTCGTCACCGCGTCGGTGATGCACGTCCAACCGGACGGTGAAGTCGGCCAGCACGTTCTGCACCCCACCGCCGACCCGTTTCGACCGGTACAGCATCCCCCGGTGATGACGGATCGCCTGGGTGCCGGTACGCCGGGTGTGCTGGCCGCGCCCACCGATCCGGAGCACCTGATCGAACAGCCGGGCCGCGCCGGTCACCGTACCCCGGGCCGATCTTGTCGCGTCCTGGCTCAGGAGTGTCTTCGACACGATGGCCAGCACCTGGTCGAACCGGGTCTCGCCGCTGCGACTCACCTCGCTGATCTTCGTGACCGTACTGATCGGTCGTGCCTGGTCAGCGGCGGTGAGGCTGAAGCTCAGGTGCCGTCCGTCCCGTTGCAGTACGTGGCGGAACTCCTGCTGGAAGGTCCCTCGCTCACGCGGGCGCAGGATGTCCCCGAGGCTGAGAGCGAGCTGGTCGTTGGTCACGTACGCCTCGACGACGGGCTTCCAGAAGGCGTAGTCGTCCGGGCTGAGGATCTGACGCATCTCGGTCAGCACCGAGTCGGCCAACTGCACCCGGGGCACCCCGTGATCGAGATCCCAGACCGGGAACTGCTCGGCGGTGCTGACCTCGACTTCGGTGAGGTAGTTGGGGTCCATCGTGCCGCGATGGCCGGGGTTGCTGCGCTGTGTCTGATCATTCGGCGCGGGGAAGGGCAACTGGAACTGGGCCACCGCGTAGGGGACCAGGTCCTCCCGCAACGTGCCGTGTTCGTCCTGGAGGGTCAGCTCCCGCCACCGCCCGGTCTGCCGATCCTGGACCCGGACCACCCAGCCGACCGGCAGGTGCGTCCAGCCGAGGGGCTCCTTGATCCGGAACTGTAGATAGTCGGCGGTGGTGTTGGCGGCAAGCTGCCGATGACCCCAGGTCTTCATCCCGCCGACGGCGGCGCCGGCGTCCAGCCGGGCGGCACTGATCTCGTCCGATACCCCGACATCGCCCCGGTAGGCCACTCCCGCGTCGACGCTCAGCCCGTGCGTCGACGTCTGCCACGTCGCCGTGTCCCGGTAGCGGTAGATGCGCTTCTCCTGCTTGCCCGAGAAGCGGGTGCTGTCGGGCTCCTTGACCCCGAGCAGGCTCCCTTCCTTGACCACCGGCTCCCCGGTCGCCACCGCCCAGAGCCGGATGTCGTACGTCCTGCCGTCCACCATCGCGGAGAGTGCCGCCCCCTCGTCGAGGACCTGACCGAACTGCGAGGCCAGGGTACGGCTGACGACCTCCTCGGTGACCGCACCGGTGCCGAAGGGCACCGAGTGGTTGAGCCAGGTGGTCAGTTCCGGTACGAATGTCAGCTTGCCGATCGAGTGGAAGGCGGTGACCAGCCTGCTGTGGTCGCCCACCACGCCGGGCACCGTCGGTCGGGCACCCGGCTTCCCGTCCTGCCACTGCGCGGTGGCGAGTTCGGTGAGCCGGCGCCGGAGCACCGAATCGGAGTACCGTTCCACGCTGCGCAGGTCGGTGCGCAGGGTTCGGGTGTTGGGCCGTGCGGTGCGTACCATCGTGGTCAGCTGCCGGATTTCGGCCGGGCCCACCCGGCCGGCGCCGAGCAGTTCGAGCGCCATCGAGCGGTAGTCGGACGGATCGCTGTACCAACGGAATCGGGAGTCGGCGTAGAGCCGGCGTCTGGTGTCCACCAGCCGGGCGACGTCCGACCGGGTGATGCCCTCCGGGTCGAGGGATGTCGAAGCGGACGCCCCGGCGGAGGTCACCGGCGACATCACTTCCCACAGGTTTTCGAGTTCGTGCCGGCGCTGATCCGGCGAGTCCGCCTGGCCCGCCTGCCTCTCGATGCGGCGGGTGTGCCTGTCCACCACCGACCGGTAGACGCCGGTTTCGCGGAGCGCGGGCCGCGTGGCGGTGAGGGACCGCACCACGCCGCCGCCCTGCGCCAGCAGCGGGTGGCGGTCGCGCCACTGCTGTCGGGCGGTTGCCTGGTCGACGACCCGCTGCAGGTTGTCCCAGGCGAGGGTGCCCCGATCGCCGAGCTTGTGTTGCAGCAGATCCTGTACATGGCTCAACCGCAGTGGCCCGGCGGGTACGGCCCCGTCGTTGGTCTTCAGGTATCGCCGGTAGGCCAGCTCGACGACCTGGTTGAGGGTGACCAGGTTCTGCTCTGTCGGGTCGATGCCCAGTTTGGCTGCTACCAGGTCACGGGCCAGCCCGCGTAACTCAAGCTGTCGATCCGACGCGACGCCACGCGCGCCCAGCACCTGGGCGATGCGTCGATCCAGTTCCAGGACGGCGTCTGCGTCATCGCCGAGCGGACGGTCGTCGAGTCGCTGCCGCAGCACTTCGAATCCTTCGCGCCGGCTCAGCGCATCCAGCGTGACCGGATTGCCGCGCCCGACCAGCGTCTCGACGTGGGCGTTCAGCCGGCCCAGGTGCGACGGGTCGACTTTGCTGACCGACGGATCCAGCACCTGCTGGACCAGCGGCAGGAAGTCGGCGTCGGTGAGCCTCTCCGGGTTCAGGTTCCGCGCGCCGGTCTGCATGGGAAAGCCCTGGTACAGCACGCTGGTGAGCCAGTGCCGTGCCCTGGTCGCCGGATCGTCGGTGCTTCTCGCCGCAGCGGCCTGCGCTGCGGCATGCACCTGCGCCGTCCCCTGCCACGTCTGCATCTGCAAGGGCGTGGCACTGACCAGTGCCTGGGTGACGGAGGTCGGCGGCAACTCCCCTGCCTGTCGGGCCTCCTCGACCAACGCCGCCAACCGCGCCACCGTTGCCCGTACCCCCGCAACTTCGGGTGCCGTCTGCTCCTGGCTGAGGCGGCTGAGCTGCATCTCCAGGACCGGCAGCACGGCGTCGGCCCAGGCCGCGTCGGCCCGGTGTGTGTCGGCCGACGCAGCCGTAGTCGGCTCGGCCGGGTCGGTGTCGGGGCGCCCGACGGTCTGCCCCGGTGTCCCGTCAACCGACACGGTCGGCGCGGGCCCGGAGTCGGTGGTAGCCGCCGTGACGACGGCGCGGGTCCCGTCGGTTGGTCCCGCGCTGGCCTCGATCGACGGTGGAGTGCTGGTGGTGCTCGGCAGGGCAGGGCTGGACGGGGCGTTCTGCGCCTCCGTCGCTGGGGCCAGGTCGGGGGTGATCACGGCGACACTGCCGGGCGGTGTTGCCGTCGGTGGGCGTACCACGGTGACGGCGGGTACGGCGATGCCGAATGGGTCGGGCCGGCTGGCGTCGTCGGAATCCGCTGTCGCCTGCCGGTCGGATGCGCGCCGTTGGAGTGCCGGTGCCGGTGGCGGTGGCGGTGGCGGGGCGGTGCCAGTGGCGGCTGTGCCGGTAGCGCCGGGCTGTCCGGTTCCGGTGGAGCCGAC
>NZ_WVUH01000014.1 GCF_017614955.1 Micromonospora echinofusca | reverse complement strand
TCCGAGCGTGGGACTGCCCGTGCGGCAGCCACCACGACCGGGACGTCAACGCCGCGAAGAACATCAAGGCCGCCGGACAGGCGGACTTCAACGACCGTGGAGCGCAGGTAAGACCAGCATTCGTGCCCGCACCGCGCGGCGAAGCGGTAACCCACCCGGACGCCGCATGTTCCACACGCAGCGTGGAGGGAATCTCCGTCCCTTAGGGCGGAGAGGATGTCAAGAACGTCGGCTCCGCGACGGTCACGTAGGGCTCGACGGAGTGCACGACCGCCATCATGCCGCACGGACGCGGACACAGGGCGGCGTGACTGGAAGCTCCCAACGCCGATCGCCGGCCGGTCGACCGCGGATCCCGATGTCGGTGGGCGCCGATACTCTCCGCCCGTGACGACGAACGGCGCGGGCCAGGTGCCAACCGCAGACGAAGAGGCCCAGTTCTGGAAGCTGATCGAGACGGCGTGGGCGGCGTGCGGGCCGGAGCCGGCTCAAATTCGGCGGGCACTGCTCGGGCGTGATCCCGCAGCGGACGATGACAACGGTGACCTGTACGCCCTCGAAGCCTGGCTGGATCGGTTCCTGGCGCAGCTGCGAGGGTTGTGTGCCGACCTGTCGAGCGCTGAGTTGACGGTTCTTGACCGGGTGGTCGAGCGGAAGCTGTACGACCTCGACCGGCGAGATGTCCATGAGCACACCGATGGGTCGGACGACGGCTTCCTGTACTGCCGCGGGTTCATCGTGGCGGCGGGCCGCGAGTTCTACGACGCGGTCCACGCCGACCCCGCGATGGCGGTGATGGACGCGGAGTGCGAGACGATGTGCTACTTCTTCGCCCACCTGCATGACGAGCGGTTCGGCGACTACCCGGACACCGGTTCGGGCATCTCACGGGAATCGGGCCGCAATCCGGGCGGATGGTGACGGTCCCCGTCCGACGTTGTAGCGGTGACCGCGCAAGCGGTGTCGGCGAGCGGGTACGGCACCGATCGGTGACAGCTCGATCGGGCACATCCATCGCGCGTCGGATGTATCAGATCTTGGTGCCACCCCAACCGGAATCGAGTTGAGAGGGATACCTTGCCGGGTTCCGGGCCGTAGCTGTGGGCGGGCTTCGGATGGGAGCCGCTGGTAGGTTGCCCGGTATACGTTCTTGATGACCCGAGCCTGTCCGAACGTGCCCGGGCAGTTCTCTCGCAGCGGTCCCGCCGAACGCGGCACATGACCACTACCGACATCCGCTCGACGGCTGTTCTCCGCGTCGACAGCCGGATCGAGGCGGCGCCCCGCGAACTGGTCGAAGCGATGGTCAGGTTCGAGGAGCGCTACGGAGGCCTCTGGTACCCGGTCATCGGCGCCAAGGGTATGGAATAGGGCCTCGACGGTGACGTGGTGGTTCACCGCAGTCCGCTGGGGTTGGCCTTCACCGGCATCTTCGACGGCGACTGGACCTGGAGTGTCGACGTTCTTACTGACGGCCGTACCGCTATCGGACCCGGCACGTGGCCGTACCGCGTCATCGACCGCTCCGTCGACCAGCGCCTGGAACGCCACGCCCTGCTCGTGACCGTCAGCGGCTGGTCCCACCGGACCTTCACCTGCCACACGCCGCGTGACGTCGCCCCTGTGGTAGACGAGCGGCGTCTACCGCAACGTGTACCCGAAGCGACCGGCCCGACCGAGCTGTGGTGGCTGGACGAGGACGCCGGCGTCGCCGTCCAGGCCCAACTTCGCGCCTGGCCCCACGACCGGGACGAGTGGACCATCCGCTACTTCACGCGCACCCCGACGCAGGCTGCCGACGCGAACCCGGTCGTGTTCGGGGCGACAGCCCACGAGACAGTACCGGCTCTGTGGTGCGCGATGTGCTCCCGTTGGGTCGAGCCGGGACGTACCTGCTACGCCGTGCACCCGTAGCCGATGATCGGTCGGGAGTGGTTGGTGTGGTAGTCGCCCTGCGAGACTCCGCTGGTGGAGGAGCGGATAGACCTGGCCCGACTGCCTTCGTCGTACCTCGTGCATTGTGGAGGTGGCTTGAGGTGGCAGCGGCCGGGTGGTCATCGTCGGCGCACGGCCGTGTGTCCCACGGGAGCGGGGTTACGACTTGCGGGCCGGGCTCGGCTCCATCAGCTCGACGACCTACGCTCGAGCAAGCCCGAGATACGCATTTCGAGAAATTTGTCCTTCACGATCCGTGGTTGAGGCAGCGGAAATCAGGAACCGCGTCTGATCGGCTCACGAGTACGGCCCCACCGGATCGATGCGCGGAAGCTACCTCGCGTGAACCGGCCGGAAGAACTACGCGACTACTTTGGCTGACGTCGTTGGGTCTGGCGCACTCAACAACGAAGGGGGCGTGGCCGCTGGTCGATGCACTCTGGTGACCCGCGCCTTGGTGGCCTCTACGTGCTCCACGATCGCTTCACCGACCGCTTGGGCGAGTTTCGGTGGCACGGCGTTGCCGATGAGTCGCCCAAGAGGCAAGAACTGCACGGGCTTCTCGGGGGCGACGAACTCGTAGTCGTCCGGGAAGCTCTGAAGGATCGCCGCTTCGCGTAGGGAGATCGCCCTGTCCTGCTCGGGATGGCCGAATCGGCCGGCACCGTAGTTGTAGGACAACGTCGTGATGGTGGGTGACGGTTCGTCCCAGACCATGCGAGCGTAGACGTTGCGGAATGTGGAGCCGGACGACTTGCGGTGGCAGAGGGCGCGAAGGTCCGTAGGCCAGTCTTCCCAGGTGCCACCCGGCTTCGAGTTCCTGATCCTCGCCAGGTTGACTGGCGTCAAGGTGCGGCTCTTGTGCAGGCGGTCGGCAGGGTCGGTATCCCCGTGGCCTATCGGGGGGAGCCTACGAATGGCTTGCTCGACGGTGACGTAGTCGGTCGGTGCGACCGTGCCTTTCGGCACGCGGATCTCGCCGAGGAGCGAGGCGACGAGAACCATGCGACGCCGGTGTTGGGGTACGCCGTAGGCTGGGCAGTGGCAGGACTCGTAGTGCACCGAGTAGCCGAGCTCCTTGAGTTTGGCGACGAACGCGCCGAAGATCGGAGTGCTTCCGATGCGAGGAACGTTTTCCATCGTGACGATCTCGGGCATCGTGCCCTCGACCAGGCGGCAGACCTCGTCGATCAGCGGCCACTGGGCTTCCCGCGACGTGTCGGCGCCTCGGCGGTAGGAGGAGAACGGCTGGCAGGGTGCGCAGCCGGCCAGCATGCGAACCGACCCCTTGGGCCACAGTTCGGCCAGTTGCTTGGCGTCCAGCTCGCACACGTCGTTCTTGTAGAAGGGCGTGTGGACGTTGGCTCGGTAGGGGTAGTCGCATGTGGCATCGAGGTCGACGCCTGCGACGACCTCGATGCCGGCTTCCTGCAAACCGTAGGAGAGGCCTCCCACTCCACAGAAGAGGTCGACTGCGGAGATCTTGACGGCTCGCGGGGGCATGCTGGGACTGTAGTTGGTCGACGGGCGTCGACGCCGACCGGCGTCGACGCTTGCCCGTTCGGCCCACTCACCGGCGACGGGAGGCTGAATCATCGACTGAGTCGCGGAATGGGACGCCTCGGGCTCGCTCGATGGTCGGCGGAAGAGCTAACGTGTCGAGTGAATCTCGGGCAGCGCTCGAGCGCTGTGGGCCACTTCGAAAAGAGTAGCCGCACTACCTCTCGACTAGAACATCTGTTCTAGTCGTGCATTTTTGTCGCACTTCAGCTCTACGCTCGGATCCCCATGGAGGGGAGGGACCAATGACGGCGGCCACGAGCTCCTCGGCACCGCCTTTCCCCCGTGTTTCGGTAGCTCTCGCCGACGAATTGCGGGTGATTCTGGATCGTAACGAGAGGCAGCGTGCGCAATCCTTGGTGGCGGATTTCGTCGCACGTCACCACCTCACCCACAAAGACGTCGACACCCTGTTGGTGATGCTGACTCGGCCGCCAGCTACGAGCCAGTCGACCGATCCGCCCAGCCGTACCCCAGGCCAGTCGTCCGCCCTGGCCGAAACCGACAGTGCGATCGCAGCCGAAGATCGCGTCGAGGAAGACGATCCACACGGGACCCCGGTCGCGAAAGAGGTGGACACCGCAGCGGTTTCGGACGAGGAGACGACCGACGACGACCTCGATTGGATGTTCGGCGATGCCCCCGAACAGCCTGCCTCGCCGACCTCGGACAAGGCGGTGGGAAGGGCGTTCGAAGATCTGTTCGGTGACTGGACCCGTACGGGTGGGCGGCTCACACGCGCCGAGGTCGCCCTGCTCGTGACGCGACGGGGCCTTTCCGCCGCCCAGCACGGTGAGCTGCTGAGTCTGTTGGAGGATGCTGGCGTCGATCTGCCCGCATCCGTCGACGCGCGGCCGGTGCGCTCTGCCACCAAGGGTTACGAGCTGCACGGGGACTCGGTCCGCCAGTACTTGCGAGAGATCGGCCGGTACCCGCTGATCGGCGCCGATCGTGAGGTGGAGCTCTGGTCGTTGATGAGGCAGGGCGAAGCCGCGCGGCGGACGCTCGACGCCGGCTGGGGCGAACTTTCGCGCGAGGAGCGGCGGTCGCTGCGTGACCGGGTCGAGGACGGCCACAACGCGCACGCCGAGTTGGTGTGCGCCAATCTGCGGCTCGTTGTGTCGATCGCCAAGGCGAGCGGTTTCAACGGCGGCGGTGTCGAGTTCGCCGATCGGATCCAAGAGGGCAACCTCGGTCTGATGCACGCGGCCCACCTCTTCGACGGCTCCAAGGGATACAAGTTCTCCACCTATGCGACCTGGTGGATAAGGCAGCACATCGACCGGGGCATCGCCAACCATGGCCGCACGATCCGCATCCCCGTCCACTTTCGAGATCAGATACAAAGGGTCGACAAGGCGGCCCGTAGACTCACCGACCGGCTGGATCGGGAGCCCTCCTTGGCCGAGCTGGCCGAGGAGACGGGTATGGAGCCCGGCAGGGTGCAGGCGACGTTGGATCACATGCGCCCACTGGCCAGTCTCGACATGCTCCTCGGCGACGAGGGCGACCTCCGTCTGTCTGACGTCCTGGCCGCCGAACAGGAGCGCGACGGGCGTACCGACCCAGCGGAGATCGTCGGTCACGCAATGTTCCACGCGGACATCGACCGCATCCTTCGGAAAGTGCTGCCTGAGCGGGCGGTGTGCGTGATCCGACGCCGATTCGGCCTCGGCACCGGTGTGCAGGAGACCTTGGACGAGATCGGTGTCGACTACGGTGTCACCCGCGAGCGGATCCGGCAGATCCAGGCGAAGGCGTTGAGGACACTTCAAGAGCACGAAGACGTTGCGGCTTTACGCGAGTACGTGACCGAGGGGTCTGCGCCCGACACGCCTCGCAGTACTGAGGGGGAGGCGCAATGAGCGACAGCGAAGGCCAGCCGCTGACGGAGGCGTGTGACCGGTTCGTCACTTGGCTGGACCGTCGGGTGGTGGCAGCGGGCCGGGGCGACGGTCTGGATCGGCTGGAGGTGGCGCCGTCCGGAACGTTCTGGCTCGGCAGGCTCGCCTGTGAGGAGGAGGTCCGTAAGGGCGCGACCGACGATCGGTCGGAACGGCTGGACCCGTGCGCGATCGGCATCCGGTTCCGTCCGGCCGAGACGTCGCCGTGGTCGATGACGGTGACCGTGCGGGCTCGGGCCTGGGTAAAGGACCCCAAGGACGGCCCGGACCCCGATCGGCGCTGGTGGCGAACCGGCCTGGTGGAAGAGAAGATCCCGGTCGTGGTCGACACCGCGGGGGGGACCTTCGGCGCCAAGCAGTTGCGGGACGCGTTCGCGGCGGTCGGGGCACCCGGCCTGAGCGCCGAGCTTCGCGTCGAGGTGGAGGACTGGCACCGGCATCCTGAGCTGGTCGTGCAACTGGTGAACACCAGCCCGGAAAGGGCTCCAGGGCTGACCGACTCCCATCTCTACGAGACGCAGGTGGAGGTGTCGGGTCTCGCCACCGACCCGTTTCAGTTGGAGGCCCTGCCAGACAGCTTCCGCTACGACCGGAAGGTGCCGGCCTACGGCATCAACGTGGGTGTCGAGGTGGTGGCACCCGGGGTGTTCCGTACCAACGACACCGTGAGTGTGCAGACCTTCCGGCCGGAGTACTGGAACAGCGACCGTTCCCAGCCGGATCTTTCCTTCGCGCGGCTCGCCGCAGATCCGGTCCCGGTCCTCACCGACCTGGTGGACGCGCTCGACGAGTACGACCAGAAGCACTGGTCGGCGACCGCGTTGAACGCACGCCACGCCGCCGACGGCTGGACCGACGCGATGCGCACCGAAGCGGACCGGTCGGCCGCGGAGGTCTTCGCCGAACTTGCTCGGCTGCGCGCAGGTCTGGAGTTGGTTCGGACGCGTCCGGAGATTCGGCGTTCGTTCCAGTTCATGAACGAGGCAATCGGGCTGAGCGCGAAGGGACGTAACTACCACACGTGGCGCGCGTTCCAGGTGGGCTTCTTGCTGTCTGCCATCCGGTTCCTCGCCGAGCCGGCGGAGGAGGCCGATCACGTCGACACCGTGTGGTTCGCCACCGGTGGCGGCAAGACCGAGACGTATCTGGGTCTGCTGCTGACTGCGGCGTTCTTCGACCGGCTGACCGGGAAGCGTACGGGCGTGACCGCATGGTCGCGCTTCCCCCTGCGGCTGCTGAGTCTGCAGCAGACGCAGCGTTTCGCCGACGCGCTCGCCGGCGCGGAGCTGGTCCGCCGGGAGCAGGAGGAGCTTCGGGGGACTGCCCCGTTCAGCCTCGGCTTCCTCGTCGGTCAGGCGGGCACCCCGAACAAGATCGTTCCCAAGCCGGAGGGCGACGAGATCGGGCCGGACAGCCCGGGAATGCCGGAAAAGTATCGCGTTCTACTGCGCTGCCCGTTCTGCCGGGACGAACGCTTGACCATGAAGTTCGACCGGAAGCGGTGGAAACTGGAGCACCACTGCACCAACCAGGCCTGTCCCTGGAAGCGGGGGGCACTACCGGTCTACGTCGTCGACCAGGAGGTGTTCCGCTTCCTGCCGACGGTGGTCGTCGGCACGCTCGACAAGGCGGCATCGATCGGCCTGCAGCAGGCCATGCGGGGTCTTGTCGGCCCGCCGCAGAAGATCTGCTCTGAGGAGTGGCACGGCTTCACCTACTCGACCCGGAAAAAGTCACCCAACGGTTGCCTCGTTCCCGACTGTCAGGGCACCCTCAGGTCGCTACCCATGGCCGAGGAGCGTTTCGGTCCGTCGCTGCGTCTGCAGGACGAGCTGCACCTGCTGCGCGACAGCCTCGGCGCGGTCGACTCGCACTACGAGAGCCTGCTGGACCACCTCCAGGCCAAACTCTGCGGCACCCGCGCCAAGATCGTCGCCAGCAGCGCGACCCTGACCGGGTACGACCACCAGGTCAAGACCCTGTATCGGCGCAGAGGCCGCGTCTTCCCTCAGCCGGGCCCTCGAGCCGGTGAGTCCTTCTGGACCGTTCCGGAGGACACCAAGTTGCGGCGCTTCGTGGCCGTCGCCCCCCGCGGCGTGACCCTGGAACACGTCAGCGACCGGACGTTGGACGCCCTGCAGCGATGCGTCCGGGAGATGCTGAACGATCCGGCGACCGTCTGCGCGGAAGCCGGAATCGACCCGAGGCACGCCGAGAAGCTCGTCAGCATCTACGGCACCGACGTCGTCTACGGCTCGACTCTCTACGACGTGGAGGCCGCCGGCCGGAGCCTCGGCAGCAACAACACCGTCGACGGCATCAACGTCGAGCAGCTGACCGGTCAGACCGACTTCGACGAGGTACGCGACATCCTGGAACGGCTGGAGAAACCAGAAGAGAAGTTCGAGGACCGCATCCATGTGATCGCCGCCAGCTCGATGCTGTCTCACGGCGTTGACGTCGACCGGCTCAACACGATGGTCATGCTGGGTCTGCCGCTGACCACGGCCGAGTTCATCCAGACCACGGCCCGCGTCGGTCGTCGGTACCCGGGCCTGGTGTACGTCCTGCACAAGATCGGCCGGGAGCGTGACGCCCAGACGTTCCGCCACTTCGACAAGTATGTGAGCCAGGGCGACCGGTTCGTCGACGCCATCCCGATCACCCGCCGCAGCCGACGCGTGTTGGCCCTCACGATGCCCGGAGTCGTGACGGCGCGGGTCCTGATGCTCATCGAACCGGCCAGCAAGCAGCGGTTGAGCACACCGGCGATGCTTCGCCAGCACGCCCGCGATTCCGGATTGAACCCGGCCGACGAAGCGGCGGTCGTGGCGGCGATCCTTGGGCTCGACGGGCCGGAGGACTCCCTGCACCAGCAGCAGATCGTCGAATGGGTCCGGCAGTGGTTCGCCGATCTCGAGGACCCGGCCAGCAAGGCCCGGTTCATCAGCGAGATCAGCGAACCATTCCCGATGAGGAGCCTGCGCGACGTCGAGGCGCAAGCCCCGATCCACGACTGAGGGGGACGACATGACAAAGCTGGGATCCCGCAGTGGCAGCCAGATCCTGCGGACCTTCCTGCCCGAGCAGACGGTCGACCTGCGCGGTGACATTTACCGGGTCGAGGAGTGGTCGGCACCGAGCCCGATCGAGGTCGACTCCGACCTGGTGCGCCGGAGCCTGCTGAACGAGATCGGTGCGTGGAGTGCCAACGACAAGGACAGCGGCATGGGCGGGGATCTGCTGCGCAAGGTGCCGGTGGAGGTCGTTGAACTCGACGAGCGGCGCGGCGTCACGGTAGAGCGATACCCGCAGGTCTGGTTGTGTCGCGCCTGCAAGCGCATCGGGAAGTCGGAGAGCGCCCGCTGCAAGTGTGGCAAACGTTCCTGGGGACAGCTGCACTTCGTCGGCGTACACGAGTGCGGAGCCATCACCGAGCCTTGGATCAGGCGCTGCCCCCAGCACGACGACGTGCAGGTGGTCATCCCCAAGAGCGCCAAGGCTGCGGACATTCGGTTCGTCTGCCCGACCTGCCGCACCGAGACGATGCAGGGACTCGGTTACGGACGGAAGTGCGGGTGTGGCGACGGCACCGTGCGGTGGAACGTGCACAAGGCCCGCATGGTCTACGTGCCGCGCGGCATGGTACTGATCAACCCGCCGCGCCCGGAACACCGGGAGAACCTGAAGCTCGCCGGTGGCTCCCGCAAGGCCCTCGTCTGGGTGGTCGAGGGCCTTGCCGCCGCCCGCCCTGCAGACGTGGCCGCGAAGCAGACCCGCAAGGAACTCGTCGATCAGCTGATCTCCAGCGGCTTGGCTCCGGACATTGCGGAGCAGATGGCGAACCTGGCTGAGGCAGGGGGTCAGCTGGCCGGGGCCGGTGACCACCCTGTCGACCGGCTTTCGCCGCTGCGCCGCGAGGTAGCTGAGCGGGCGGCGGTGGACATCGCGATGGCGCTGGCGGAAAGCCGTACGCCGACGACGAGCCTGCGCGCGCCGGAGCCGGGCGATCCCCTGGAGCGGCGGTACCGGGAGGACTATCCGCCTGCCCTGCGTCGGGCCGGCATCGACGGGCTCGACCTCGTCGACAAGTTCCCGGTGCTCAACGCCATGTACGGCTACACCCGGGGCGAGGACGATCCGTCGAAGTGCCGGCTGGTGCCGTTCAGGCGCAAGCGCGGCGGCTACCGCCTCTACGGCAACCTGGCGGAGACCGAGGCCTTCCTGATCCGTCTCGACCCGGTACGCGTGGCGACGTGGTTGTCCGGCCGAGATCACCGGCTGCCTGGCTGGGTTTCGGAGTCGACCGATCCGGTCGCGGCGCGGGTCGCGATCCTGGAGTCGGCGGTCGTGCCCACCAAGCGTGACGATCCCACGGTCGAGTCGGTCGGCACGGACGTGCTCAAGTTGATTCACACCTACGCGCATCGGTTCATTCGGCAGACGGCGGTCTTCGCTGGTATCGAGCGCGACGCCCTCAGCGAATACCTGGTGCCCGACCATCTCGGCTTCTTCGTGTACGCCGCCGCCCGTGGCGATTTCGTGCTCGGTGGCATGCAGGCGGTCTTCGAGTCGAATCTGGACGAGTTGCTGGCCGCGTTCGTCGATGCCGAGCACCGGTGCCCGCTGGACCCGGGGTGCAGTATCGGCAGTGGCGCCTGCAGTGCCTGCGTACACCTCGGTGAGCCGTCGTGTCGGTTCTTCAACCGGTTCCTCGACCGGAGGGTGTTGTTCGGTAGGGGCGGCTACCTGCGTACCACGGTCAGCGTCCGATAGTCGTCACCCGGCGCCGCCATTCGGCCTGGACGCGGTCGGCGGCGGCGTCGGTGGCTTCGTGTTCCCACACGTGCAGCACGACCCAGCCCAGCTCGACGAGAGCGGCGTCCTTGGCCCGATCACGGGCGACGTTGCGGTCGAGCTTGGCCTGCCACCATTCGCGGTTGTTGCGGGGTGTGGTTCCGTGCTGCGGGCAGCGGTGCCAGAAGCAACCGTCGACGAAGACCGCGACCTTGGCGCGGGTGAACGCCAGGTCGGGCCGACCGGGCAGGCCCGGATGGTTGACCCGGAACCGCAGACCCCGGCGGTGCAGTTCACGGCGGAGTGCCAGTTCCGGCTTGGTGGAGCTGCGGGGTTGCCGGCGTAGACGAGCCGACGTCGCGGCGTCGAGCGGTTCGGGCACAGTGGACGTTCGGACCATTCTCTTGACCCATCTATGGAGATTGTGAAGGATCGTGCACGTATAGGCTTCCGTCGGGTAGCGACCCGACTCGTACTCGGCGTCGCTTTCGTGACGTTCTCGAAGACGGAGCATGCGCCTGTGCCGGCAACCAAACCCGACGTCCACGGTACGTTCGCACCAGGATCGGTGGTCGTGGTCCGCGACGAGGAATGGCTCGTCCGCGCGACCGAGGAGACACCCGACGGCACCCTGGTCCACGTGCAAGGGCTCGGTGAACTCGTCCGCGACACCACCGCCTCGTTCTACACCCAGCTCGACCAGGTGGTCGTGTCCGACCCCGCGAAGGCCCGCGTGGTGGCCGACGCCAGCCCGCGATACCGCACGGCGCGGCTGTGGCTGGAATCGACGCTCCGCAAGACCGCCGTACCCCTCGGGGAGCGCTCACTGTCGGCGGCGACCAGAGGGCTCGCGGACACGCTGAGCTACCAGCAGTCGGCGGTACGCAAGGCGTTGGACCCGACGAACCTGCGCCCCCGGATCCTGCTCGCCGACGCCGTCGGTCTCGGCAAGACCCTCGAGATCGGCATGATCCTGTCCGAGCTGGTACGCCGCGGCCGTGGTGACCGCATCCTCGTGGTGACCCCACGTCACGTGCTCGAACAGATGCAGCACGAGCTGTGGACCCGCTTCGCGTTGCCGTTCGTGCGGCTCGACACCGCCGGTATCCAGCGGGTCCGACAGAAGCTGCCGGCGACCCGCAACCCGTTCACCTACTACCGCCGGGCGATCATCTCGATCGACACGCTCAAGTCCGACCGATACGTGGCCAGCCTACGCAGACAGCGGTGGGACGCGGTGGTCATCGACGAGTCGCACAACCTGTCGAACGCCGCCACCCTCAACAACCGGCTCGCCCGGCTGCTGGCCCGTAACGCCGAGGCCCTGATCCTGGCCTCGGCCACCCCCCACAACGGCAAGGCGGAGTCCTTCGCCGAACTCGTGCGCCTGCTCGACCCGTCGGCCGTGCCACCCAGCGGCGTCCTGGACCGGGAAGAGGTCCGCAGGCTCGTCGTCCGCCGCCACCGGCACAGCCCCGAGGTCGCGAACGCCGTCGGCGCCGACTGGGCCGAGCGGCAGGAGCCGCACAACGTGCTCGTACCGGCCACCCCGGCGGAGAACGCGGTCGCCCACGAACTCGAGCACACCTGGCTGTGGCCCGACAACGGCGCCAGCCCGTACTCGGGCCCGCGCGCAGCGTTCTTCCCGTGGACGCTGGCGAAGGCGTTCCTGTCCTCACCGGCCGCGTTGCAGGAAACCATCGACGGGCGCATCGATCGCGTCGCCAAGGACAGGGCGGTGCCGGCCGACCGGGCGCAGATCGAGCTACGGGCGCTGCGCCACCTGCGGCAGCTCAACGAGCAGACCATGAGACAGCCGTCGGCCAAGTACACCCGACTGGTGGCCTACCTGAAGGAGATCGGTGTCGGCCCCGGCTCACCCACCCGGGTCGTGGTCTTCGCCGAGCGGCTGGAGACGCTGCGCTGGCTGCACCGCAGCCTGCCGAAGGACCTCGGCCTGCCGGCGAACGCCGTCGAGCTGATGCACGGTGGCCTCACCGACGACGAGCAGCAGGGCGTCGTCGAACGCTTCAAACAGGAGCAGGCGCCCGTCCGCGTGCTGGTCACCGGCGACGTCGCCTCCGAGGGCGTCAACCTGCACGCCCAGTGCCACCAGCTGATCCACTACGACATCCCGTGGAGCCTGATCCGGATCGAGCAGCGCAACGGCCGTATCGACCGTTACGGCCAGAAACACCCGCCCCGCATCACCGCCCTGCTACTCGACCCGAACAGCGAGCGGTTCGCCGGAGACGTACGCGTGCTCGCCAAGCTGATCGACAAGGAGAACGAGGCGCACACCGCCCTGGGCGACGTCGCCTCGCTGATGGGACGCTACGACGTCAAGGGCGAGGAGAACGAGATCCGCTCCGTGCTCGCCGGCACCAAGCAGCTCGACGACGTCATCCGACCGGTCGCCGAGGTCGCCGCCGGCAACGACCTCGCCGCACTCTTCGCCCAACTCTTCGACGCCCCTGGGCAGGCAGCCACCGAGCCCGTCGCTCCGCAGACGGCGACGGAACCCGGCGACGCCGGCTCGGGCCTCTACGACGACGAGGTCTCCTACCTGGAGGAAGCCCTGCGGGAGGCGTTCGTCGACCCGACCGCACCGCCGGCACGCGGCGGCGTCGGCTGGCGCCGCGACGAGGCGTTCGGCACCGCCGAACTCACCCCACCGCCCGACCTGGTGCAACGCCTCGACGTGCTGCCGCAGAGCTACCTCGCCGAACGCAAGGTCACCGAACGCCTGGTACTCGCCACGACCACGGCCCGCGGTCAGGAACGGCTCGCCGCCGCGCTACGCGACCACAGCGGCACGACCTGGCCCGACGCGCACTACCTGAGCCCGCTGCACCCGGTCCTCGACTGGGCCGCCGACCGCGCCCTGGCCGCCCTGGGCCGCAACGAGGTCTTCGCCGTGCGTGGCACGGTGGACGACCCGACGGTGCTGCTGGTCGGCACCCTCACGAACAAGCGGGGGCAGGTGGTCTCCACGGCGTGGCTGACCGCGCAGTTCCCCGACCCCGAGACCCCTTCGTTCGTCCTGATCACCCCGCACGACTCGGTCCGGGCCGCATTGCAGGAACTGGGCTTCACCACCCCCCGAGCCAACCCCGGCGCCGTGCCCGCGACCGACCACCTCCAACCCTTAGTCGCGCCCGCAGTGCACCAGGCAGCGGCCTACCTGGAGAAGAACGTCTTCGAGGCGGCCAGCCGCGACGCCCAGCAACGGGTCGAGACCTGGCGCCGCAAGCTCGACACATGGGACGAAGGAGCGAACGTCCTCATCCGGCGCAGCGACGTCCAGGCCAGCCGGGCCCGCATCGACGAAGAACGTGAACTGGCCGAATCGATGGCACCAGCGCGGCAGCTGGTACGCCCGCTACTGGTGGTCGTACCCGACACGGAAGGGCAGAGCAAGTGAGCGCGTCGGACGCGATCCTCGTCGGCGAAGGCTGGATCTCCGAGCACTACTTCACCACCGAGGCCACCAAGGAGTCCTTCCGCGCCAAGGTCCTGGAACGGCGCGCCACCTGGGACGCCGAAGACGCAGAGAAGCGGCCGACACCACGGTCCCGGTTCCTCGCGGCCCGCAAGGACCTGGAAACCGACCTGGCCACCCTGTCCGAGCTGCTCGACCCAGCCGCCGCCACCGAGCAGACCGACAGCCGGGCAGCCCACGGTGTGCCCGCCCGCGTGGTCACGACGATGCGCACCATCCTCGGCCTCGACACGCCCAGCCTGGTCAGCACCGAGACAGGACCGGTCACCCGCGTGTCAGCGATCGGCGTCACCGGACCCGCACCACTGGTCGTGCTCGCCGCCCTGCCCGTGGCCACCGTCGAGGAACTTCTCGCACGCGACGCGGTCACGCTCGGCGAAGCGGTCCAGCTGACCGAGGGCGGCGAGGAGATCAAGAGCGTCGCCCGACTGCTGTCCGCCCTCTTCGTCGCCGACGACGCCCCCGAACTGGCACTGGTGCTGGCCGGCCGCTGGGCGCTGCTCGCCGAACGCGAACGCTGGGCCGAGGGCCGCTACCTCGCCGTGGACGTGCAGCTGGTCTGCGAACGCAACGACACCAAGAAGGGCGGCGAGATCGACCGGGCGCTGACCTGCCTGTGCGCCGAGTCGGTCGCCCCGGACGCCGACGGCAAGCTGTGGTGGCACGGCGTGCTGGAGGCATCGGTCAAACACACCGTCGGTGTCTCCCAGGACCTCCGCGACGGCGTGCGCCTGTCCATCGAGATCGTCGCCAACGAGGTCGTCGCCCGTCGCCGCGCCCGAGGACTGCCGCCGCTGCCGAAGTCCGAGGCCCAGCCACTGGCCCGACAGTCGCTGCGCTTCCTCTACCGGATCCTGTTCCTGCTCTACGCCGAAGCCTCCCCCGAACTGGGCGTGCTACCCGTCGGCGCCCCCGAATACGACCAGGGCTACAGCCTCGACCGCCTCCGCGAAATGGTCCAGGTCGAACTGGCCACCCCCCGCGCCCGAGCCGGCACCCACCTCTACGAGTCCCTCGGTGTCCTGTTCCGCCTCGTCGACCAGGGCCACCCACCGGCCGCCACCGGCGACGACGAAACGACGAACACGCCAGGCTTGACCTTCAACCCGCTGCGCGCCGACCTGTTCCGCCCCGAAGCCACCGCGCACATCGACGAGGTCGGCTTGGGTAACGCCGCTGTCCAGCAGGTGCTGGCGCACCTGCTGCTCAGCAAGGAGCAGCGCGGCAAGGACCGGGGCTTCATCTCGTACGCCGAACTCGGCATCAACCAGCTCGGCGCGGTCTACGAGGGCCTGATGTCCTACACCGGCTTCTTCGCCGACACCGACCTCTACGAGGTCGCCAAGAACGGCGACAGCGCGAAGGGATCATGGGTCGTCCCGGTCGACCGGGCCGACGACATCGCCGCCACCGACTTCGTCAAGACCACCGACCCGGTGACCGGCGAGTCCCGCCCCGTACTGCACGCGCAGGGCTCGTTCGTGTTCCGCCTCGCCGGACGGGAACGCCAGCAGTCGGCCTCCTACTACACCCCCGAGGTGCTGACCCGCTTCACCGTCGGCCAAGCCCTGGAGGAACTGCTCACCGACGACACCCCCGCCGAACAGATCCTGCAGATGACGATCTGCGAGCCGGCCCTGGGCTCCGGCGCCTTCGCCATCGAAGCGGTCCGCCAGCTCGCCGACCAGTACCTCAAACGCCGCCAGAGGGAGCTCGAACAGCGCATCGCCCCGGAGGAGTACCCGAAACGCTTGCAGGAGGTCAAGGCATACCTAGCCCTGCACAACGTCTACGGCGTCGACCTCAACGAGACCGCCGTCGAACTCGCCGAGATCTCCCTGTGGCTCGACACCATGGTCGAGGGCCTGTCCGCGCCGTGGTTCGGCCTGCACCTGCGCCGCGGCAACTCGCTGATCGGAGCACGTCGCGCCGTCTACCGCCGCAGCCAGGTCGCCGACAAGTCGTGGCTGGGCGCCGTACCGCAGGAGGTGCCGCTGACCTCGCTGCTCGAGGACATCGACGCCGGGCGCATCGCCACCGACGGCATCCACCACTTCCTGCTGCCCGCCGACGGCTGGGGCTCCGCCGCCGACGCGAAAGAGGCTGCCGCCCTCGCCCCTGACGCCGCCAAGAAGCTCAAGAGATGGCGCACCGGCACCCGGAACAAACCCACCAAGACCCAGATCGATGCGTACGCGGAACTCGCGCACCGTGTCGAGGCACTGTGGCAGATCGCCTACCGCCGGCTGACCATCGCCGAAGCGCAGATCCGCCGGTCGATCCCCGTATGGGGAGCGGGTGAGCTGCCAGTCGGCGGGGCGGTGACCCGCGAGCAGATCGAGAAGGCACTCGCCGACCAGAATGGCGCCTACCGACGGCTACGGCGAGCGATGGACGCCTGGACCGCGCTGTGGTTCTGGCCCCTCACCGATCATCTCGCCACCGTGAACGGCACTGTGGTCGAGCCGCCGACGGCCGCCCAGTGGATCACCGGCCTTCAGGCACTGTTGGGCCGCAACCCGGACGTGCACAAGCGCAAGCCGGTCGAGCTGCGCTTCGGTGCCGGAATGAGCTGGAAAGAATTGGACGAGGCCGAACGCATGGAGCTCGGCTTCGCCAGCGCCGAATCGATCGACGAGGTGCTCCAGAAGAACCCATGGCTGGTCGTCTGCGAGCGGGTCGCCCAACGGCAGGGCTTCTTCCACTGGAACCTCGACTTCGCCACGGTGTTCGCACGCGGCGGCTTCGACCTGCAAGTCGGCAACCCGCCGTGGGTCCGGCCCGATGTCGATGTCGCAGCGCTGCTGGCCGAGGGTGACCCATGGTGGCAGCTCGCGCTTAAGCCCACCCAGGCAAAGATCACCGAGAAGCGATCCACCACCCTCGCCCTGCCTGGCATGACGGAATTCGTCATCGACGGTATCGCGGACACGGTCTGTGTCGGTTCTGCTGTCAGCGCCACGTCCCAATATCCGCATCTTGCCGGGCTGCGACCCGACCTCTACCGGTGCTTCATGGAGGTGATGTGGCGGCACGGGTCGAAGCGCGGCTTGATCGGCATGATCCACCTGAACTCGCACTTCACCGATGAGAAGGCGGGGCTGCTCCGCTCAGAGTTGTATCTCCGCCTGCGGCGCCATTGGCACTTCGTCAACGAACTCAGGCTCTTTGAAATCGAAGACCATAAGCACTACGGCATCACGGTGCACGGATCTCGGCGTAATGCACCTGCGTTTACCCAAGCGAGTTGGCTTTATCACCCCGATGCGGCGGTCCGTTCGCTTGTTCACGACAGCTCCGGACCCGAGCCAGGTCTGAAGGACGACGACGGCAACTGGGACATACGTCCACACGGGTCGCGGATCACTCGCGTCACCGACGAAACGCTGCATGCCTGGCATGCGACCATGGAAAACGACGAGGTTCCGATCCGACAGACCCGGATGGTTTACGCGGTGAACCAATCTACGGCTGTCGTGCTGAGGAAACTGTCGCTTGCCAAGCGTATGAGCACCCTCGGGCTCCGGTTCTCGCAGGGCTGGAACGAGACAACCGATCGACGCAAGGGCTATTTCGAGTCGGAGTGGGCGGTGCCGGCGTCCTGGGACGACGTGATCCTGCAAGGGCCTCACCTGTTCGTGGCGACGCCCCTCTACAAGAACCCGAACCCGACCATGCGCAACAACCAGGACTGGTCCGCGACGGACTTCGAGCAGCTGCCGGCCGACGCGATCCCGGCCACCGCCTATCAGCCCATTGGTGACCGCTATGACTACGACTGTGCCTACACCGACTGGGGCGACGAAGACCATCCCGACCCCGCCCGCGACCACTACCGCATCGCCTGGCGCCGCATGGCCGCCAACCAAGGCGAACGGACTTTGATCCCGGCCATCATCCCGCCCGGTGCCGCCCACGTTCATCCGGTTCACACGCTGGCTCTTTCGGACTATAGTCTCGCCCGCCTGGCACTCGTTTGCGGCTTTCTCTCGTCGATCGTGTCCGACTACTCCGTTCGTAGCGCGCCGAAGTCCGAGATCCTCTTCGGCACCATCGGACGACTGTCGATCAACTCCGATCATCTTCTGGTTGAAGAGATCATTCTGCGTTCCTTGCGCCTCAACTGCGTTACCAGCGCGTATTCAGACCTGTGGCGGGAGGGTTGTCAGGACGACTTCGGCGAGGACACCTGGACAGGCGGGTTCGCCCACCGGCGGTGGGCGCCGCTGGGGCAGGTTAGCCCGGAGTGGACTCCCGACACGCCGTTGCGGATCGCTGCCGACCGGCGCCAGGCGCTGGTCGAGATCGATGCGCTGGTGGCGTTGATGCTCGGGTTGACCGCCGACGAGCTGTGCTCGATCTATCGCACCCAGTTCGCCGTGTTGCGCGGCTACGACCGTAACGTCTACTTCTACGACACCAACGGTCGGCTGGTGCCGAATTCGGTGCTCACGGCGTGGCGCAAGAAGGGCGACCGGATCACCGCAGAGGAGCGGACCGCCACCAACCAGGCCGGCTACACCTACACCTACGAGCTGCCGTTCGTCACCCTGGATCGGGAGGCGGACATGCGGCAGGCGTACGCCGTCTTCGAGCAGCGGTTACGGGAGCGTTCGTGACCGAGCTGCTGCCCACCTTCCAGGCAGCCCGGATCCGGCAGGGACTGGTCGACTACCTGACGACGACTTTCGGGCTCACCGAC
The DNA here is from genome assembly GCF_017614955.1 of Micromonospora echinofusca. Lineage (GTDB taxonomy): Bacteria > Actinomycetota > Actinomycetes > Mycobacteriales > Micromonosporaceae > Micromonospora > Micromonospora echinofusca_A. The sequence goes on along the minus strand of NZ_WVUH01000014.1, from coordinate 21,412 downwards.
GGGGACGCCCGCGACGGCCTGGACCAGTTTTTGTCCGATCCGGACACCGGCATGTTCAAGGGCCCGTACGTGCGGCTACGGTTGCCGTTCCGGCCTGCTGACGAGGGGTGGCGGGGCAGCCTGGAGTGGTACGAGGGTTTTCCGCCCTACGGTCACCAGGCGGCGGCGTTCGCCCGGTTGGCGTCGGCGGTCGGTGGCGAACCTCGCCGGCCGTTGCCGACGCTGGTCACGACCGGTACGGGTTCGGGCAAGACCGAGGCGTTCCTGCATCCGATCCTCGACCATGTGATCCGGGCCCGCCGCGAGGGGGTGACCGGCACGAAGGCGCTGATCCTGTATCCGATGAACGCGCTCGCCAACGACCAGGCGGCGCGGTTGACCAGGCTGCTCACCACGCAGCCTGCGTTGGCCGGGGTGACGGCCGCGCTCTACACCGGGCAGGAGGTTGCCACCCGCACCGTGGTCACTCCGGATGGGCTTGTCACGGACCGGACGGCGATCCGGGACAGCGCCCCGGACCTGCTGCTCACCAACTACAAGATGCTCGACCAGTTGCTGCTGCGGTCGGAGGACCAGGAGTTGTGGCGGCAGTCGGCGACGAGCCTGCGCTACCTGGTGTTGGACGAGTTCCACACCTACGACGGTGCGCAGGGCACGGACGTGGCGATGCTGCTGCGCCGGCTCGGGCTGGCGCTCAAGAGCCACTGGCGTGACGACGACCCGCTGATCGACGCTGCGGCTCGGTCCCGGCCGTTGGGTCTGATGACACCGGTCGCGACGTCCGCGACGTTGGGCGACAAGGGTGACCCGTCGGTGATGCGGGAGTTCGCCCACACCGTCTTCGGGGAACGGTTCGACTCCACGTCGGTGGTCACCGAGACGCGGCGCAGCCTTGCGGAGTGGGTGGACGGTGCCGCCGAGGCGGTTGCGGCGGCGGGTTTCACGCCGAAGAGCGTCAACCAGCTGCGCGCTACGGGGCTTCGGCCGCTGCCCGAGGTGAGCGTGGACGCCTCCGGCGCGGAAGCCGCGTACGCCGTGCTCGGTCTGCTCTACGGGGTGACCAGCGACGAGCTCGCCGGTGCGGCGCCGGAGTTGATGTCGGCGTTGTGCCGGGCGCATCCGCTCGTGATCGAGATGGCGCGGACGGCCGGTCAGGCCGTCGCGCTCGGCGACCTCGCCCTGCGGGTGTTCGGTCCGCAGGGCGAGTCGGAGCAGATCGAGGCGTTGCTGTCGCAGATCTTGGCGATGCTCGGTCACGTGCGCAAGGTCGTCGGCCGTGATGCGTTGTCGGTTGACGTGCATCTGTGGGTGCGGGAGCTGACCCGCATCGATCGGGCTGCGGCGGCCACGGCCCGGTTCCGGTGGAGCGACGACGGGCCGGTGGTCGCCGACGACGAGGCCGAGGAGGCCCGCCCGTCGTTCCCGGCGATCTTCTGCCGGCACTGTGGGCGCTCCGGGTGGGGTGTCGGGCTCGCCCCGGTGGGTGACAGCCTGGCCCCGGACGACGAGAGCATCCGCCGACAGCACGCCGTCCGGGAGGGCCGGTTCCGGCCGTTGCTGTACGCGCCCGGCGAGGCCGTCGTCGTCCGGTCCGACGACGAGTCGCCGGTCGAGGGGCTGGTGTGGTTCGCGGTACGCAGCCGGGAGTTGCGGGGCAGGGTCGACCTCGACGATCCAGATCTGCGGGACGGTTGGGTCCTGCCGGTGCTGACGAACGTCGGGGACGCCGCCGACGAGCTCAGCCGCAAGGACACCTGCCCGTCGTGCGGGCAGGAGGACGGCATCCGGTTCCTGGGCAGCGCGATCGCCACGCTGCTGTCGGTGTCGCTGTCCACCCTGTTCGGGGCGCCGAAGCTGGCGTCGGAGGAGAAGAAAGCCCTGGTCTTCACCGACTCGGTGCAGGACGCCGCGCATCGGGCCGGTTTCGTGCAGGCCCGGTCGCACACGCTGACGCTGCGCTCGGTGTTGCACGAGGCGGTCGCGGAGGGGGCGTTGACCCTCGACCGGCTGGTGGGGGAGGTGCTGGCGAAGGCGGGTGACGACCCGGTCCGGCGGTATCGGATCCTGGCGCCGGACTGCGCCGACCGGGAGTCGTTCGCGCCGTTCTGGCAGGCGCCGCGGCAGCGGGCCGTGCCGACGCCGGTGCATTCCCGAGTGCGCAAACGGCTCGCCCTGGATGCCGCCCTGGAGTTCGGGTTGAACTCACGCACCGGCCGTACGCTGGAGCTGACCGGTTCCGTCGCGGTCGAGATCGAGGCGGGCCTGCCCGCACGTATCGCGGGACTGGCCCGGGCAGCCCTGAACGGCACCGCCTGGCAGGAGCGTCTGGGGTCGGCCGGCATCGGTGACGACGTCCTGGTGCAGTGGGTGCGCGGTGTGCTGGACCGGATGCGGGCCCAGGGGGCGATCGAGCATCCGTGGTTCGACCAGTATCGCGCCGAGGACGGCCGTGACTGGTCGATCTGGGGCGGTCGGCGCCGCAGCGACGGCATGCCGGCGTTCCCCCGCGACCGACCGCGACCGGCGTACCCGAAGGTCGGTGGCTCACCGGGGCCTACCAACTACTCCCATCTCGACCCGGTGACCTCGTCCCAGTCCTGGTACGCCCGCTGGACGTCGCGGGTGCTCGACGTCTCACCCCTCGACGGGGGCCGGCTCGCCCGGCTGCTGTTCGACCGGCTCGCCCGCGACGGCGTGCTCACCACGACGACCAGCCAGTCCGGGGCCACCGTCTACGCCCTGCCCGCCGCCGGGGTGGTGGTGGCCCCGACCGACGAGGCCGACCTGGCCGCCGGGCGACACCTGCTGGTCTGCGACACCTGCCGGGGCAGCACGCCCAGCGGTGTCGCCACCGTCGCCCAGCTCTCCGGGGCGCCCTGCCTGAACGTGCGATGCCGTGGACGGCTGCAGCCCACGCCACTGTCGGACAACTTCTACCGCCGTCTCTACGCCTCCCCGGACATGCGGCGCGTCGTCGCCCGGGAACACACCAGCCTGCTCGACGACCAGACACGCCTGGCGTACGAGGACGGATTCCGGGGAGCGGCGACCAGTCCGCAGGCGCCGAACGTGCTGGTCGCCACGCCCACCCTGGAGATGGGCATCGACATCGGTGACCTGTCGGCGGTGTTCCTCGCCTCGCTGCCCCGCACCGTCGCCTCCTACCTTCAACGGGTCGGCCGGGCCGGGCGCCTCACCGGCAACGCCTTCGACCTGGCGTTCGTCACCGGTCGCGGTGAACATCTGCCGAAGCTCGGCGACCCACTGTCGGTCATCGACGGTGAGGTGCGACCACCGGCGACCTATCTGGCGGCCGAGGAGATCCTGCGCCGCCAGTACACCGCGTACCTGATCGACGCGTCGGCCCGCGAGCAGGGCTGTCGGCACCCGAGCCGGGCGGCAGGCGCGATCGGGTCCTACGCGCCGGGCACCTTCCTCGGCGATCTGGTGTCGCGCGCCGAGCAGTCCTGGGAGCAGGACCTGACCCGGTTCGTCGCCACGTTCACCGACCTACCCGGCGAGGTGGTGGACGGACTGCGGGACTGGCTGGTGCCGAAGGCCGGCCCGCGTAGCAGCGGATTCGCCCGGCGCGTCCGGGAGGCGAGCGAGCGCTGGCAGCAAACGGTCGCGATTCTCGAACAGCGCCGGGCGAAGATCACCGAGCTGCTTCCCGATCTGGAGGCCCGGGCGCAGTCGCCTGCGGTGACCGAGGACGACCGGCAGGCGCTGCGGTCTGCGCAGGCGACCCGGCAGTTGACCACCGGCCAGCTGGCCCATCTGCGCAGCAGCTACTGGATCGGTGTCCTGGAGGAGTACGGGCTGCTGCCCAACTACACCCTGCTCGACGACACCGTCACCCTGGACGTCGGCCTGTCGTGGATCGACCCGGACGACGACGGGTACCGGTACGACAGTGCGCAGTTCCAGCGTGGCTCGGCGAACGCCCTGCGCGAGTTCGCACCCGGGGCGACGTTCTACGCCCGGGGCTGGGAGATCGAGATCGACGCCGTGGATCTCGGTCTGGACGGCGCGTCGATCCGAACGTGGGCGTTCTGCCCGGACTGCGGGTACGCCGCCGACCTGGCCCTGGCCGGCAGAGAAGTCACCCCGGTCTCCTGTCCTCGCTGCGGCAGCCGTGGCATCCACGACACCGGACAGCGTCTCGACGTGGTGGAGCTGACCCGGGTCTCGGCCGAGTTGCGCCGCGACGAGGTGGCGATCTCGGACCGGCGTGACGAGCGCGGCCGCGTGGCGTTCCAGATCGTGGCGACCGTCGACGTGGACCCGGAAAACATGATGGGGCGATGGTTCGCCGAGGGGGTCGGGCTGGGCTGCACGTACCTGCGCTCGGTCGACATCCGCTGGCTCAATCTCGGGCCTGCCGGGCACGGTCCGACCCGGACCATCTCGGGAGCAGAGCGGCAGGGAACGCTGTTCCGGGTCTGCTCCGGCTGCGGAAAACGCGACACCGAGACGGGCCGCAACCGTCCCCACGAGCACCGACCCTGGTGCCCGCACCGTACCTCGTCGACCGAGGTGACCAGCACCGTGGCCCTGTCCCGGACGTTGCGCACCCAAGGGCTGCTTGTCCGGTTGCCCCACACGGTCAGCCTCGGCGACGACTTCGCCGTCCCGAGCCTGTCCGCGGCGCTGCTGCTGGGCCTGCGCGAGCAGATGGGTGGCCACCCCGACCACATCCGGGTCGAGCAGGTCGTCGATCCGACGCTGTCCGACGGCAGCGACAACCACGACGCGATCCTGCTGCACGACACCGTCGCCGGCGGTACCGGTTATCTGGCCGGCATCGCCGACTCGGACGACTTCCGTCAGCTGCTGATCCTTGCCTGGAACCGGGTACGGGACTGCGCATGCCGCGTCGAGGAGCGCCTCGCCTGCCATCGCTGCCTGCTACCGTTCACCCCACCGGGAGTGATCCGCCGGGTTTCGCGGGCCTCGGCCGAACGGCATCTGCGCACCCTGCTCGGATTGGCGCCCGACGAGCAGACGGCCGAGGACACGACCTGGACGGTGACCAAGGTGGCCCCGCACGACGAACCAGAGTCCCACCTGGAGCGCGCCTTCCACCGGGTGTTCCTCGGTCGACTGCGCCGGTCTGGCGCGGCGGTCACCGAGACACCGTCACCGGTCGGCAACGTCGCCCGGTTCACTCTGCCCGGCACGCCCCGGCACTGGACGCTGACACCGCAGGTGAACGTCGCCGGCTCGCGGCCGGACTTCCTGCTCAAGGCCAACGACACGACCGTGCCCGACGTCGCGATCTTCACCGACGGCCGCGCCTACCACGCCACCGCCGCCGTGAACCGGCTCGCCGACGACGCCGTCAAGCGCGCCCACCTGCGTGACCTGGGCATGCTGGTGGTCGCCCTCACCAGCGCCGACATCGCCGCCGCCGAGACCGGCACCCACGTGCCGCCACCGTGGTGGAACGCCACCCTGGCCGGCAGCCTGATGAACGTGCCCGGATTCCAGGCACCCCCGGAGGCCTACAAGGCCCTGGGCCGAGGGCTCGTCGACTGGTTGGTCGGCTGGGTTCGCGAGCCGAACCCGACCGGGGTGCGGGCCGCGGCACGCGCCGTACCGATGTTCCTGTCCACCGGGGCGCAACCACTGCAGATCCCCTCGGACGTCTCCCTGGCCCAGGTGGGCCGGGCGGTTTTGCTCGGGGAGCAGTCGCCTACCGGCGAGCGTCGCGTCCACCTGCATCGCAACGGTTCCCTCGCGGCTGTCGTCGAGATGCGGTCCACCGCCGTCGTCGAGGTCGCGGTCGTACTCGACGACCGGAGCGAGATGCTCGACGAGAAACACGCCGCCTCCTGGCGTGCCTGGCTGCGGCTCGCGAACGCGCTCGGCCCGCGCGACTGGCCGACCGACGTGACGACGACCAGCCTCGTCGAGCCGATCGCCGGCAAACCGGACACCACCGAGCCACTGCGGCCGATGGGTGCCTGGGCAGACCTGTACGAGGCAGCCTTCTCCCAGGCCGAAAAGGAACTCGTCGCCGCCCTCGCCGACCACGGCGTCACACCACCCACCATCGGAGCCGAAGGCCCGGACGGCATCCCGCTCGACATCTGCTGGCCTACGCTGCGCATCGCCGTGGCCTTCCCGCACATGCCACCCGAGGACCGCGCCGACCTGGCCCGCCACGGCTGGCACCTGGTGGAGCCCACACCAGCCAAGGTCGTCGCCGCACTGGCCCACGCCGCCGTCGACACGGACGAAGGACACTGATGCCGACCATCATCATGGGAAAGCTCGCCAGCAAGATCGACGGCTCGGTCCGCGGCAAGGCGATGACCTTCCTGCAGAAGCTCGGGGTCGACGACACGACCCCGGGCCTGCACATCGAACCCATCCAGCACAGCGCCGACCCGCGGGTGCGCACCGGACGGGTCGATGAGTTCTGGCGAGCTGTCATGTTCCGCCTCGACGGCGACGGCGAGACCCACTACGTCATCCACGGCATCTGGCCGCACGACGACGCCATCGCCATCGCGCGACGCGTATGCCTGAAGGTCAACCCGATCAACGGCCTGCCCCAGATCGAAGAGATCCAGCCGGCCCGCACTCCGGCACCGGCCCCTGCGGCCGTCAAGACGACCGCGAGGCGTGTGGAACCGCTGTTCGCCCGGCTCGGCCACGAACGCACCGACCTCGTCGAGCGACTGGGACTCCCCGAAGACGTCGTCACCCACGCCCTGACCGCCGCGAACGAGGACGCCATCCTCGACCTCGCGCAACACCACGAGGGCTGGATCGGCACCATCCTGGTCGACCTGGCAGCAGGGGACAGCATCGACGCGATCGTCCAGCGCATGCAACTGGAAAAGGCGTCCTCGTCCGGCAACGACGACGCGGACGTGCTGCAGTCCCTCAAACGGCCGGCCGCCGCGCTGCAGTACGCGTTCATCGACGACCAGGAAGAACTACGTCGCGTCATCGAGGGCGGCGACTTCGGCGCCTGGCGCATCTTCCTGCACCCGGAACAGCGCCGCTACGTCGACCGCTCGTACAGCGGCCCATTCCGGCTCTCCGGCGGAGCCGGCACCGGCAAGACCGTCGTGCTCGTCCACCGGACCCGCGCACTGGCCCGCCGCGACCCCGACGCCCGGATCGTCCTCACCACCTTCACCACCAACCTCGCCGAAGCCCTCGGCGACAACCTCACCCAACTCGATCCGCGCATACCCCAGACCAAGAACCTCGGCGTACCAGGCGTCTACGTGACCGGCGTGGACGCGCTCGCCTCCGCAGTGCTGCGGACCGCTGGTCGCGGCCTCGCCCCCGCCATGCGAGAGGTCCTCGGCGAAGAGCGATCGACACCCCTGACCCGCACCGCACCGACTCGCTGGCGGGAAGTCGTCGAGTCGACAGGCACCATGCTGCCGCCCGAAATCGCCAACGAGACGTTCCTCGCCTCCGAGTACGCCCACGTCGTCCTGCCCAACAAGGTGCACGACGAGGCCGGCTACCTGCGGGTGCGCCGACCAGGGCGAGGCGTCGCCCTCGACCGCGCCAGACGCCGAGCCGTGTGGGCACTCGTCGAGGCGTACCGGGCACGCTGCCGGGCAGACGGCAGCCTCGACTTCACCGAGGCCGCCGCCGTCGCCGCAGCGCATCTGACAGCAGCCGACGCCCACCCCGCCGATCACGTGCTCGTCGACGAAGGACAGGACCTATCACCCACCCACTGGCTCCTGCTCAGGGCCGCCGTCGGCGAGCACCCCGACGACCTGTTCATCGCCGATGACTCCCACCAACGGATCTACGGCACCCGCGTCGTACTCGGACGACACGGCGTCGCCATCGTCGGCCGCTCCCAACGGCTGACCCTGAACTACCGGACCACGGCGCAGAACCTGCACTACGCCATGACGATCCTCGCAGGCGGCCAGTACGTCGACCTGCAGGACGAGCCGGAAGACACCGGCTACCGCTCGGCCCGCACCGGCCCGCTACCCGTCATCGAGATCGTCGACACCCTCGCCGAAGAAGTGGCCACTATCGTCCGTCACGTGCGCGCCTGGATCGACGCGGGAGACCCGCTGGAGAACGTCGCCGTCCTGGTCCCCGACCGATACCACCGTGACCGAGTCGTCACCGCCCTCACCGACGCCGGCATCGACGCGCGCGCTGTGGACCGTGACCGCCCCCCGGCAGACCGGGTGCCGGTACTCACGATGCACCGCGCCAAGGGCACCGAGTTCCCCAAGGTCGTACTGGCCACAGGCAAACCATCGGCGGCCGAGATGGAACGCCTCGCCATGCTGGATCCCTCCGAGCGGGCGGACACGGAACTGCGGAGCCGATCGTTGACCTACGTCGCAGCGACTCGGGCACGTGACCAACTGGTGGTGGTGCAGCGAAGCTGACTGTCCCGCACGGACGACGAGCCAGGGCAAGGCCGATAACGCGACGGCGGTGGTTGTCGTCCGGGTTTACGGCAGGAGGGGCAGTAGGTCGTCGTCGCGTCCGGTCTGGGGCAGCCCGGCGGTCGCGGCGATGGTCTCGATGTCATCCTCGAACGTGGTGGTCTCCGGCAGAACGAGTTCGTCGGGCCAGCCCAGGATGTCGTGGGCGACGTACCAGCCGCTCATGTGTTCGGCGGTGAACTCGCTGGCCTGCGGACGGGTCAGATGCCGGCGCAGGGTCTCGGGCAGCGGCACGTCCAGGTAGCAGAACAGCGGCCGCCCTCGGTGACTGTCGTGGAGGTCGGTCAGCACGCCCCGGTAGCGGTCGGTGCGTATGGTGCCTTCCAGGACGACGTGGTAGCCGTGGTCCAGCGCGGACCGGACGGTCTGCGCGATCAGCGTGGGGGCCGCGCCGCCGGGCTTGTCCCGTTCACGGAGCAGGATGCGGCGCAGATGGTCCTGCTCGGCCAGCGTGCAGCCCCGACCGTGTCGACGCCGTGGCTCCCGGGAGATGCTGCTCTTGCCCGATCCGGAGTTCTCCCGGATACACACCAGGATCGTGTCCGGGCTGCCAGTAGGTTCAACGGGCACGATGCCTCCTCCGAGTCAGTCGTGGCGCACGATGAGGCCCAGGGCGTCGACGGCCAGTTGGGTGAGGTCAGGAAGTTGATCGTCGGCGAGGGTGACGCCGTGCAGATTGTCGAGCGGCGTCTTCAGCCCGTGGATGCGATTGCTTCGCAGGTCGGCGCCGTTGAGGTGGCAGGAGTCCAGCTCCAGGCCGTCGAGCCCGCAGGACCGCAGAGCGATGCCAGGAAGCCGGCAGGTCGACCACGTGGCGTTGGTGAGGGCGCAGTCGGTGAAGGCGACCGAGCCGATGGCGGTGACGCGCTGGAAGGTGGCGTAGTCGAAGCGGCAGCCGTCGAACAGAACGTCCTTCAGGCGTACGTCGGTGAGTATGGTGCCGGTGAACCGGGCGCCGGTGATCGCGCACCGGTCGATGGTGGTCCCCGTCAGGCGCGCGCCGGAGAAGTCGGTACGGGTGATCTCGCAGCCGTGAAGTCTGCCGGCTTCCCATGTGCTCTCGCTGAGGTCCCCACCGATGATCCGGCTGCTGCGCATACAGAAGTCCTCGAGCCGTACACCATGCCAGGATGTGCCTTCGACGAGTGCTTCGGTGAGGCCGTTTCCCAGTTCGGTCACGCTGTCGAGGTCGTCTGGGTCGAGATCAGGCAGCAGGATGCGCACGTCGCCGATCGTGGTGGTGCGCATATGTCCTCAACGTGTGCAAGCGCGGGGTGGTCACGCCATCCCGCGATTCCCGGTGTCGCTGGTCTACTTCTTTCTCCACTTGCCCCAGTCTGGACGGCTGTCGAGCTTCCCGCGGTTGTGTCAGGCGGGTCGGTTGTCGAACCTGGCCGCGTCGATCGACGCTACCGATCGGTCCGAATCGACGCCGAGGCGGGCCGCTTGCTCCGGCACGACGTTTACAAGATCCGTGAAAGCAATGGTCATGGTGGTCCTCAAGGAACTCACCTTGCAGGGATTTCACTGTGTGACATGGAAAGATCGAGGCATGCAGGCGGCAGGAATTCTGCTCGTACGTCCAGACGGCTCCATGCTGTTGCAGCTGCGCGACGGCCATGCGCCCACCGACGCGAACCGTTGGGGCATTCCGGGTGGACTGGTCAACCCCGGCGAGGCACCAGAGGACGCCGCACGACGGGAACTGCGCGAAGAAACCGGCCTCGCCATCGACACGGAACTGACCCTCTTCTGGTCAGGCATCACCGCCGACCGAAGGCTCACCGCCTACGTGTACTGCACCGCCACCAACGCCAACGCGGAGGACATCGCAACGAACGAGGGCCGGGCGATGCAGTTCGTACCCGCAGACGAAGTACCGAGCCTCGACCTGGCCCACAACGCCGCACCCGTCCTGCGCAGCTTCATATCCTCGGATCAGTTTCGGCAGCTCGCACCGGCCGCGCTGCGCCGAAATTGAGTCAGAAGACGTGGAAGGTGTAGCTGTAGGGACGGCCTCGGTCGTAGATGGCACGCAACCAGGGCTGTCCGACCTCGGGTAGTCGGGCCAGAACGCTGAGGAAGATCTGGCCGTCCGGCTCGAACCGGGGACCCGGGAGCAGTGCCAGCGGGGCCTCCGGCGGGATCGGGACCGACCGCCCGACCGGCTTCGGGGCTCGGTGGAACGCGAGGTGCCGCCAGGCGTCCCAGGCGAGCGGGACCGGCCTGACCGGCGGGGCGACCGGCCAAAGTTCGCCGGTCTGCGGATGTTGTGGAATGAGGGCGAGGTCGCCGTCGGCGTCCGGAAGGCCGGGCCCGGCCAGAACCAGGGTGCGCTCCGGCCCCGTCCTGCCCGGGCCGGCGAGACGGTCGAGAGTGGGCCGGAAGACGTCGGCGACCTGGTGATCCGGGATCACAATCGGTTCGCCGCCCGAGGTGGCCAGCAAGTGTGCCAGCGCCGCGCCTGCGGCGGCTGCCCACATCGGGTGCCAGCCGCCGCCCGGTTCGGACGGCGGGATACCGGGCCGATGGTCGATCAGGTCCGCCCAGTCGAGCACCGGGTGCGGGCCGAGGTCGTCCCCGATAACGTGGGTGGTCAGCGGGGCCAGCCAGACAGCCTGCCGCAGGCCGCAGTCGTCGATCCGGATGGCCACCGGCGTGCCGCAGGTGGCGCAGACCATGTTGGGCTCGCCGCCGTCGATGCCACAGCACGCGGAGTCGCTGACGAGCGCCGGGTCGATGACGGCGCCGCGGACGTCTCCCGGGGCGAGCAACACCTGGCCGACCGGCCCGGCGGAGATGCGGATCCTCGGCGCGTACCAGCCGAGGGCCTCGGCCTCACCGGGTTCGAGTTCGGCCCACCGGCGCCATGGCGGACCGGAGGGTAGCGGATTCACCGCGAACGTGCCGGGTTCCAGTGCCGGCGCGAGGGACCCCGGCCTGTTTCCGTACTTCTGGTCCGCGTGGACGGGTAGCGCCACCCTCGACACCGGAACCGTCAGGGTGGCGTCGCAGCTCCTGCAGCCGAAGACCGTCATGCATCCCCCGCGTGTCGACTGAGGTCAATCTAGATCATCGCCGCACCCAGCCGGCCGGGCTGCGGCCCCGTGCCGCGCGGACCTCGCACGGCATCTCCGTATCGGCACGCCGTGCGCACCAGTGCCTGGCAAAGAATTCCGGTGGAGCGTCTCTCCTGATGCTCTGCCGCCGAAAACTGCCACCAGACCGCAGCCGCACCCTTCATCGCAACGTCAAGCAGCCGCAGTAAGCTGATCGAGTCGGCGCCGGCGGGGCGGAGCACCTCGATCCCGTGGCGGAGCGCGGATTCGGTCAGCACGGGCGCCACAGACCTATCGCACCGCACGGCGTGCGATCACGCCGATGAGAAGGCGTCGCGCTCGCTGTCGTACCGATGTGAGTTCGCCGAGAAGTGGCCGTGGTCGCCGGCCTGGTCGCGCAAGTCTTGCATGGCGACCGTACTTCTCGGCGATGTGCGGGCCTGCTGGCAGACGCTGATGGTCAGCGGGCTACCGGATTGCGGGCCAGTGCTCCGCCCTTCAGGGCGGGGGTGAAGGCCCGTGCTGGGAGGGCCGCCAGGTTCTGTCTTGCGGATCTTGGTGGTCGGAGACGGCGCGTAGCCAATCGAGGGTTTCGACCAGGTCGAGGGTGGCCTGAAAGTGTGCGGCCAACTTGTCGTATCTGGTGGCGAGCCTTCGCCAGTGTTTGCGCCGGTTGAAGCCGCGTTCGACCTGGTTACGGCGCCGGTAGGCGACCGTGTCGAACGTCGGTGGTCGGCCGCCTCGTCGTCCTCGCCGCTTCCGGTTGGCGATCTGGTCGTTGGGCTCGGGGATGACCGTGGTGATGCCCTTGCCTCGTAGTGCGGTCCGGTTCGCGCGAGAGGAGTACGCCTTGTCGCCGGTGAGAGAGTCAGGCCTGGTTCGTGGCCGGCCCACACCGCCGGGACGGGGCACGCGGACCTGTTCGAGCAGCGGCACCAGTTGGCGGGTGTCGACTGCCTGACCAGGAGTGATCCGGGTGGCCATGCAACGGCCACGCCCGTCGGCCAGGGTGTGGATCTTTGTGGTGAGACCACCCCGGGAGCGGCCGATGGCCTGCGCTGCCCGCGACTCGTCGCGGGTCAGCCCCCTTTACGGGCACCGGCGGCGTGCTGGTGGGCACGCGCGGTGGTGGCGTCGACCGGGGCGTTCCCGTCGATGTCGTCGTCGAGTTCGGCCAGGGCGATGACGTGGGCCTTCAACCGGGCCCACGTACCGTCCGCCGCCCACCTGCTGAACCGCCCGTGAGCGGTCTTCCACGACCCGTACCGCTCGGGCAGGTCCCGCCACAGCGAGCCGGTGCGTTTCACCCAGCAGATCGCGTTGATGACCTGCCGGTGTCCCGCCACCGCCCACCCCGTACGGGCTGCGCCGGCAACAACGGTGCCAGCACAGCCCACTCGTGGTTCGTGAGATCACCTCGCGCCATGCAGGGTCTAACGAGCGAGACTCATGATCCGCAAGACAGAACCTAGGCCCGAGCAGGGCCTTGGACCTGGCGGTCTTGCTGTTCGATGTACCACCGGTACGGAACGAGTACGGCGCGCGGTTCGTCGTTCTTCGCCAGGATCGTGTGCCGCCCCGCGTAGTGGGCCGCGTCCACAAGTTTGCCGATCTCTTTGCGTGCGTCGCTCACTGCCACGTGGGGTGCCTCGTCCATTCCGCCATCGTACATGTGGTACAACTTGTACGTGCAGCTCCGTTACAACTTCCGCGTCTACCCGACGCCCGGCCAGCAGATCGAGCTGGCTCGGGCGTTCGGGTGCGCTCGGGTGGTGTTCAACGACGGTCTGCGCGCACGGCAGGAGGCCCGCGAGCAGGGCTTGCCGTACGTCTCGGACGCCGAGCTGTCCAAGCGGATCATCACCCAGGCCAAGGCGACCCCGGAACGGGCGTGGCTGGGCGAGGTGTCCTCGGTCGTGCTCCAGCAGGCACTGGCCGACCTGAACACCGCGTACCGCAACTTCTTCGCCTCGGTCACCGGCAAGCGCAAGGGCCGCAAGGTCTCACCGCCCCGGTTCCGGTCCCGCAAGGACAACCGCCAGGCGATCCGGTTCACCAGGAACTCCCGGTTCAAGGTGCTCGACAACGGCCGGCTCAGGTTGCCGAAGATCGGGGATCTCGCGGTTCGCTGGTCGCGGACGCTGCCATCGGACCCATCGTCCGTGGCGATCATCAAGGACGCGGCCGGGCGGCACTTCGCCTCGTTCGTCGTCCAGGTGACCGACGAGGCGTTGCCGCCGGTGGAGTCCGAGGTGGGTATCGACCTGGGGCTGACGCACTTCGCGGTGCTGTCGGACGGCACGAAGGTCGCGGCACCGAAGTTCCTGCGCCGCGCCGCCCGCAAGCTCAAACGGCTGCAACAGGCACTGTCCCGCAAGCAGCGGGGCAGCAACAACCGCAGGAAGGCCGTAGCCAAGGTCGCTCGCGCCCATGCACGGGTGGCCGACACCCGGCGGGACTGGCAGCACAAGCTGTCCACGGCGATCATCCGTGAGAACCAAGCGGTGTACGTCGAGGATCTGTGCGTGACCGGTCTTGGCCGGACCCGGCTGGCGAAGTCCGTGCACGACGCCGGTTGGGCGTCGTTCACGGCCATGTTGGAGTACAAGGCCGCCCGGTACGGGCGGACCTTCGGCCGGGTCGACCGGTTCTTTCCTTCCACCCGCATGTGCTCCGACTGCGGGCGCGTCAACGAGAAGATGGTGTTGAACGTCCGAGCGTGGGACTGCCCGTGCGGCAGTCACCACGACCGGGACGTCAACGCCGCCAAGAACGTCAGGGCCGCTGGACAGGCGGACCTCAACGACCGTGGAGCGCACGTAAGACCGGGACTCGTCCCGGCGGCGCGCAGAGAAGCGGTAACCCACCCGGACGCCGCGTGTTCCACGCGCAGCGTGGAGGGAATCTCCGTCCTTCAGGGCAGAGAGGATGTCAAAGGTTGTTGATGCGGGCCAGCAGCTCTGCCTCGGTCAGGTTTTCCAGGGCCGCGTCCTGCTTGCGGCCCAGGACTGCCAGCAGCTTTTCCTTCTCCAGTTTCTTGGCTGCCGCTGCCTTCGCCGCCTGGTCTTCCGCGAGGCGGACGGCGATGACGTGCTTGACGACCTCCAGCTTGGTCTCCAAGGTTGCCTTGGCCGGATTGGTCTCGGTGGCCACGAACGACTCGGTGTCGATGGCCTTGAGTTCGGCGTTGACCGCCTTGGCCACGTCATCGAGGCTGAAGCCGGACTTGGCGGTCAGCGGAAGCTCCCACAACTGTTCCGTGGTCAGCAGTCCCTTGGCCGACGGGTAGCGGAACTTCTCCCGCGTGGCCTTTTCAAAGATGGTCACGATGGCCTCTCTCCGATTTCTGGGTAGGGAATCAGAACTGGATGCTGATGAGGCGGCGCCGGCCGCCGGTCATGGTCACCTTGGCGACCACGGAGCTGCGGACCGTGGAGCTGAAGCCGAGGCCGGATAGCTGATCCGGGGACGGCTCGCACTTGGTGCGGTCGCCGAGAACCTCGAACACCTTGCGGTGCGGTTGCAGGTCGCTGCGGAGGAACTCGTTGTAGATCCCCCGCGTCGGCTGGTCGTTCACGCACCCCTTCAGGATGAAGAAGTAGTGCCGGTTGCCGACCTCATTGTCGTCAAAGTAGTTCGGCGAGTACATGATGGTGGACACCGGCACGAACTGTTCGGTGGTGATGCCCCACAACTCCTTGCCCGCACTGCCCGGCTGCACGTCTTCACCCGGCCGGAAGGCGGTGATCACCCCGCCGGTAACCGTCATCCGGCCCACCTTGACGGTCTCCTTGTGGCCGACCGCGCGCTCGTGGCTGTAATGCTCGATCTTCCCGTTGCTCTCTGTCTCGATCACAAAGCCGACCTGGGTGCTGTCCCGCTTGCGGTACTGGTTCACCTCGATCCGGTACTCACCGTCGGGGACACGGTCGGTCCAGGTGACGTTCTCCACCGGCTCGCGGGAGAGCGCCCCGCCGGCGTTCATGTCGACGTCCAGCTTGTTGCGCTTTTCCTGGTACCAGATGTGGTCGCCGTTGGGTTCGAACACGTGCAGGTCGAGGTCGTCGTGGTTGAACCAGGACAGGCTCACCCGCAGCTTGCCGGTGACGTTGCCGCCGGCCCGCTTGACCTTCTCCTTGATCGAGTCGGTGACGTTGCCGCCGTACGACCAGCCGAAATCGTTGTCCCACTTGAACAACCGCGGAGCAGTCGGGTGCCGCCCGGTCGTGAGACTGACCAAGTGCGGCTCGTAGGTGTTGGCGACCCACAGGTCGATGGTGGTGGCGTCGGGCAGGATGTCCTTCATGAAGGAGACCACGGGAATCTCCTCCGGCTTCGCGTCACGAAGGCGCGCACCTGCCGACTTCACGGTGGCCGCCTGCATGAGCAGCCCTTCGATGCCGTCCTTCATCCGCGGCTGTGTGTCGTTGTCCACCCAAAGCACGTTGGTGACCGACATGTCGGACAGCCGGGCGAACCGTCGCTGCAACGATTCCTCGATGCCCAACTCGGCAATGGTCTTCATGGCAGCCTTGACCATGGCCGGGGTGATCAACGCCGTGGGGCGCTGGTAGTTCTGCGGTGCCACCTTCGTCTCGAACGACCGGACCGCCTGCTCCAGGTCGACGCCCGCGGAGAGATCCTGGACGAGGGTGCCGATCACCGTGTTGCGGAAGCGTGCCGCCGGATTCATGGCGTTGGCGAAGACGAAGGCACGTCGGTCGGTGGCCTGGGTCCACCGGTTCCGCAGCGAGCGGAACTCGGTCACCGACCGGCGATGCTCCGTACCGCGGTAGAGGGCGTTGTCGTCGATCAGGTCGACGACGGTGTCCAGAGCGTGCTGGGTCAACTCGGCCAGACCACGCTGGAAGACCTGCACCGCGGCGTCAAAGTTGCCCTGTGCCGCGCCGACGTCTTCGGTGCGATGCCGATTCTCCACCCGGCCGTGCAGGTGGTGCCACACCTCGACCTGGCCGTCGCGCAGCGTCCGGGTCGTCCTCGTCCCGTACTGCGCCTGACCGGACCGGAAGATGGTGGACAACGGCAGCGACAGAACGAAATCGTCCAGAGCAGCGGCGACGACGGAGAAGACCGGGTCGGAGACCGACACCCCGGACCAGACGGAGCGAACCTGTCCGTTGTGGATCTCCACGGTGTTACCGAAGTTCTTAATGAACCCGCGGCAGGTCGAGCAGTCGTACTCGGACCGCTCACGGAACCGGAGATTGGTGCCGGCGGGGAAGGAATCGAGAAAGGTGAGCCAGAGTGAGTCCCGGTCGAGACCGTCGCCGACGACGTACAACTCGCCCTTGGACATCGCGGACAGACGTATAGTCACATCCGTCACGAACTGCTGAAAATCGCCCACCGTGTCGCCCTCCTTGATCACCGGAGATCCTATGGAGTGCCTGCAATCGGAGAAACGCATTTCCGGCTGTCCGTACCGTCAAGGACGGGCGCCAGTGGCCGGCGGTCAGTCGACCGGATTCGCCTACGGCGGTAGGGTGCCGAGCCGGCGGTCAGCACCCCCGCCAGTTGGCTGGTGGCGCCGTCGAGCAGATCCCGGCTCACGCCGTGGTTGCCCTCCTGGGCACCGGCAGGCCTGGGTGGTCCTGGTCGGCCACGGGTCGGCGAGGGGAGAGCGGACCCGCTAAGCTGCCGGCTGTCGTAGGGGGCGAGGGTGAATACTGATCAGGTCAGTCTCCCCGATTTCTGGCAACTCACCTGGAAAGACGTCGATCCCGCCGCGCGGCCCGCGTTCGACCCTGCCCGTGTCGTGGAGCTGGTACGGGAGTTACCCCCGGCAGCCGAGGTCCCGCCGGTGGGGACCGACTGGCGGCTCGTCGACTTCTGGTACGACCGGATGACGGAGGCGCTTGTCGCGCACCTGGGCGACTGGGTGGTGGGCTGGCGGTACACCGTCGCGATGGAGAACTACCAGGACCGCGGGGTCATTCCGCTCTGGCGGGCGCAACGTCCTGAAGTGACGACACCGGGGGAGACGCTGGCCCGCCTCGCCGACGCCGTGGTGGCCTGGCACGAACTGCTGGTGGAGCTCTCCACCGATGCGCGCGGCCGCTTCGTAGCGGCGGCCCCGGCGGGAGTGGACGGTACGGGCGAACCGCCGGCCTGGCGGGCTGTTCAGGGCCACGGCCGGATCACCATCTACCCCGCGCATCAGGACCGCCGTCTGCCCTATCCGAGTGAGCTGAGCTGGGCGGACACCGACCCTCGGGACCGGTTCTTCGACCCGGACACGGTCCGGTCGGCGGTAAGTGATCTGGTCGCGGCGTCCGAACTCCCGTCACCCGCAGCCGACTGGCGTCTCCGAGATCTGTGGCTGGAGAACGTGTCGGCCGGGCTTGTCGACCGGTACGGCTGGTGGGCGGTGGGTTGGCGCTGGTCGGTCGGTGAGGGCGAATTCGATGGTGGCCCGGTGGGCTCCTGGTGCTGCTTCTCGCACTCGGTCACCACGCCGGAAGCGACCACGACCGCGATCTCTGCGGCCCTGCTGGAGTGGCGCCACTGGCTCGACGATGTGGCGGAGCGGTTCGACCGGTTCCTGCCACTTGCCGCCGACGACCTGGACGGATGGGAGCGCGCGGTTGCCCACCTGGTGACCGCGGTCGGTGACCGCACTCAGTACGAGTCCGAGTGGCACGGTTGCTGTATGACCGTGCTCGGCTGGTTTCTCGACGCGGCCGGCGTCGCGTCCACCGGCCGGGAGGACATGATCGAACTCGCGGTCGCTGGCCGCTTCGACCGTTGGGTGGAGCCGTCGAGAGCAGTCGTGGAGTCGGTAGCCGAGGACCTGGCCCGACGGGTGGCCGCTGACGGCCTCTGATCGGTTGGCGGTGGGGTAGCGGATGTCGAATGTCGTCGGCTGGAGGGGTGTCGTTCCGGGCCCGAGGAATTCGGTGCCGGCAGGATCATGATGGCGTCGTCGTTTCGCCTCGCAGGCGATCGAGGGGCAGCTTGGTGTCTTGGATGGGATGTCTGTGTGTCAGGTCGAGCGATCGGTTCGGGGCACGATCGGGTCGATGGGCTGACTGGGGCTGTTCTCGGCCTCGAGCCAGTCGGGGAGGCTGAACGTACTGCCGCAGGTGCTGCAGGTGGCCCGGCCGAACAGGTATGTGAGGCCGCCAGCGAGGGTCATGTCGCCGCCTGCGATGGCTGTGTCGTACATCCATCGACCGGGTTCGGTCAGCTCCTGAGGCGAGGCGGGATGGAGCGGAACTCGACTGATGTCGCCGTCGTTGTAGTCGCGGAACGCAGCGTAGTGACCGTAGTCGCCGATGACGATCGCCAGGCGGGTTGTGCAATGCGGGCAGCCGAGCCGGTAGTGCTCATCGGTGAAGTCCAGGCTGATCGAGGCCCAGAAGGTGTAGCCGGCAAACGCGAGACTGTCCTGCATCCGCTGGACCAATCCGGGACCGATGCAGGCAGCCAGCCGTGCTCGGGCGATACGCTGCAGCGCCGCGATAGCCTCCGGATCTATCCGTACCAGGTCGTCGTGCTGATGGTGCCGATGCAAGGTTCGCACGATCACTGCGGCCAGCCTCAGCGCTCGATCCCTATCGTCGTCGGTGGCCGAACGGGCCAGTCGGCTGAGTTCAGGGAGCGCGGCGATCCCAGCCGAGCAGAAACACTCGGCCTCGACAACGAGCCGGCCTTCGACCTCGTTCCATACGGCGTCATCGGGTTGGCGTGCAAGCTGGCCAAGCAGCATCTCGATGATGACGCCACTGTCGCCCCGCAGGTCCCGCACCGAGCGCCAATCAATCACCGCATGATCTAACCCCAGGGTCTGCTGCACCGATAGGTGACAGGTGTAGTCACGTGGCCTGACTGGCCGGTGGGGTCATGATGGTCTCGAACTCGACAGGGGCCAACCGCGCGAGGGACCGTTGCCGTCGGCGGCGGTGGTAGGTCCGTTCGATCCAGGTCACGATCGCGATCCGGAGTTGCTGGCGCGTGGCCCACGATCGCCGGTTCAGGACGGTTCTGCAGAAGGCTGAAGAAGGATCCATGGCGGCGTTGTCGCCTGCGGCACCGACACGGCCCATCGATCCGACCATCCGGTGGCGGTTGAGGGCGCGGACGAATTTCCTGGACCGGAATTGCCCGGGTTCAACCGGTCGGTGTGCAGGATGCAGCCGGCCAGGGCACCCCGCCTGGCGGCGGCGTTGTCCAGCGCGGCGACGGCCAGGCGGGACTTCATCCGCGAGTCGATGGAGTAGCCGACGATCCGGTGGGACCAGGCGTCCTTGATCGCGCACAGGTACAGCTTGCCCTCAACGGTGTGGTGCTCGGTGATGTCGGCCAGCCACAGCCGGTTCGGGCCCTCGGCGGTGAAATCCCGACAGACCAGGTCGTCGTGCACCGGCGGGCCTGGCTTGCCGCCCTTGCCGCGACGCTTCCTGCCGAACGCGCTCCACCAGCCGTTGCCGGAGCAGATCCGCCACGCGGTCCGATCGGCCATCGACTGTCCCGCGTGCCGGGCCTCGTCGACCAGGAACCGGTAGCCGAACTCCGGATCATCACGGTGGGCGTCAAGCAGCGCGTTGGCTCGGTACGCCTGGGTGAGTTCGGTAGTCGTGACTGGTCGGGCCAGCCACCGGTAGTAAGGCTGACGAGCGATCTTCAGTACTCGGCACGTCACCGCCACGGGGATCCCGCCGGCGGCCAGCTCGCTCACGAGCGGGTAGAGCCTTTTCCCGGCAGGTTCGCCTGCGACAGGTAGGCAGCAGCCCGGCGCAGGACCTCGTTCTCCTGTTCGAGGAGCTTGATCCGCTTGCGGGCCTCCCGCAGCTCGGCCGACTCGCTGCTGGTCGTGCCGGGCCTCGTTCCGGCCTCGACGTCGGCCTGACGCAGCCACTTGGACAACGTCATCGGGTGCACCCCGAAGTCCTTCGCGACCTGCTCCACCGTCACACCGGCACCACGGTCACGGGCAACCCGCGCGACGTCGTCGCGGAACTCACGGGGGTAAGGCTTGGGCACAGCGACATCCTTCCAGCTCGCCCCACAGGGCAAGCCAACTCAGATGTCACCTGTCGGTGCAGCAGACCCACAGCTTCGCATCACCACAGATGATTCCCACGGGCGCTGGCAACTTCACCCCCCATCGTGCCCCCCGCCATGGCGCTGACAGGGATCCAGGTCGGCGGGAACCTGAGACGGAAGCTGCTCATGCGACTGCCCCCGCCGCAGCGGCTGCCTGCGGTGCCGACCGCCTTACTGGTGTCTGGTGGCCCCGGAGAGAGCCCGGTAGTTTCAGCTGACGAGCACTCTCACTGTCATCGATTGGGGATGCCGGCTACGTGTCGCACATCGAGAAGATCACCGGTGAGCTCCGCGCGTTGATGACCGGCGTCGAACGCGCGCAGGGGTTGACGGCCGCCGCCGACAGCCAGGCGCAGGAGGTGGCGCTGCGGGCCGCGGGCGCCGGCTTCGTCACCGTGGCGGCGGGCGTGGCCCGGGTACGCAACGCGATCACGAGCATCCAGGGCGGACTGGGAAGTCTTGCCGGTTCGATCGGGGAGGCGACGAAGGCCACCGCGGCGGTGCCGAACGAGGCCACCCCGCAGGAGACAATCGCCGGACTGGCGCCCGTGCAGAGCGCCGTGGACGCTGCGCGCGATGCGGCGGCCGGGGCCATCACCGGAGTCGGTGAGGCGCAGCAACTCGTCGCCATGGTCCTGCAGGGCGGGCAGCCCGGGCCGCTGCTGCAGGCCCTGGACAGCATCAAGCAGGTCTTGGTGCTGGTCGTTCAGCGCACCGGCGGCGCCCGGCAGGCCATTGAAGCGGCGATCGCGGAGGCGCGGCAGTTGGGGTCGTTGGGAAACTGATGAGGGCTGGCGGTCATCTACCGGCCAGCCCCGCCCCTGCTCCCACCAG
>NZ_WVUH01000149.1 GCF_017614955.1 Micromonospora echinofusca | reverse complement strand
ACCAGCTCCGCCAGCCGGGCCGTCCGGCGCCGACCGGTCATCCGGTACGCCGGCCCGCCCGCGCCCGTCCCGACCAGCACCGCCGGCAGGCCGATGGCAGCCAGCGCCCGCCCCACCGCCGGCCACCACGGTTCGTCGGCGACGCCGAGGTGCAGCCGGTACCCACCGGGCTCGGGCACCCCGGCGGCAGCCGTCCAGAGTCGCAGCCGCCGACCGTTGAGGTGGAACCCGGGTGGTGGCTGTTTCACCCCGTCGACCAGCCAGGCCGTGCCGAGCGGAGCGAGCGTCGTCGCGTACGCGGTGCGGACCTCGTGCCCGCCCTCCCCGCCGGCCGGCTCCCAGGTCGGGGCGAGTCCCCGGCGGGTCAGTTCGGCGACCAGGACGTGCACCCGCCAGGCCTCGGCGACCGTGACCGACACCCGGGCGGTACCGCCCATCCGCACGATCTCGCCGGGGCCGGCGAGCAGACCGGCCAGGTCGGCCGGGGACGGGTCGGCCGCCTCGGCGCCGAACAGGGAGAGTTGCCGGACCGGCTCGGGCTCCGGCACCGGGGGTGGTAACTCGCCAGCGGGCGTCAGCGACACTCCGGGACCTCGTCGAAGGCCTGTTGCAGCTCTGTCGAACGCAGCTTGCTGGTGTCCAGCGCGCTGGCGTCGTACTCCCGGTTGAGGGTGTCCACGGCGGCCTTCACCCCGTCGTAGAACGTGCTGGCCGGGCCGGTGTCCAGGGCCTCGATGGTCCGCCGGGCCTTGCCGTACGCGTCGCGCACCTTGCCCAGGGAGGTCCGGAAGCCCTTCGAGACCGCCGCGCCCTGCTCGACGTCGGGGACACCGGCGTCCTCGACCCGCTGCCGTGCGGTCTCGCTGGCCTGCTCGGCCCCGGCGAAGAGGCGGACCAGGTTCTCCTTGGCCTGCGCCGGTGTGGTCTGCGCGGTCATCTGCTGCTGCGTGTACGTGGTCAGTTTGCTGATCTCGGCGCGCCACGGGGCGAGCGCCTCGCAGACCGAGGCGGCCCAGGCCCGGGGGCTGGGGCCGGCACCGCAGCCGCTGACCGCGAGGACGAGCGTAGCCAGGACCACCGTCAGCTTTCCGGCGGTTGCCGCCCGGCACGTACGCATGCGTTGCAGCGTACGGCTTCCCCCGGGATACGCCACCAGACAGTCGTCCACGGTCGGGCCGGTCAGGGGCGGCCGGAACGGCACGGGTCCCCGGCCGGTGCCGGTGGCACCGTCGGGGACCCGGTTCGTCCCGGTTCGACCTTTTCCCGGTTCACGATCAGCCGGGGTCCGGTCCTCCACCCGGTTCAGCTCCGGGCGGTCGCCGCCCGCTGGTCGGGGGTGGCCGATCCGGCACCGGCGTCGGTGTCGGACATCGCGACCGGCTTGCGCTTGCTGAACACCACCGCCGCCACGATGATCAACGTGGCGACCACGGCGATCGTCACCCGCAGGCCGGTGTTCCGGTCGGCGCCCACGCTCCAGGCCACCACGGCCGGCGCGATCAGCAGCGAGACCAGGTTCATCACCTTGATCAGCGGGTTGATCGCCGGGCCGGCGGTGTCCTTGAACGGGTCACCGACGGTGTCACCGATGACCGTCGCGGCGTGCGACTCGGAGCCCTTGCCGCCGTACGCGCCGTCCTCGACGAGCTTCTTGGCGTTGTCCCAGGCACCACCGGAGTTGGCCAGGAAGACCGCCATCAGCGTGCCGGCCCCGATCGCCCCGGCCAGGTACGACGCGAGGGCGCCCGGACCGAGACCGAAACCGACCGCGATCGGCGCGAGGATGGCGAGCAGTCCGGGGGTCATCAGCTCACGCTGCGCGTCCCGGGTGCAGATGTCGACGACCTTGCCGTACTCGGGACGCTGGGTGCGGTCCATGATCCCGGGCAGCTCACGGAACTGCCGGCGGACCTCCATCACCACGGCACCGGCCGAGCGGGACACCGCGTTGATGGCCAGACCGGAGAAGAGGAACACCACCGCCGCACCGATGATCAGGCCGACCAGGTTGCGCGGATTCGCCACGTTCAGCGAGTTGAGGATCTCCGCACCCACGTCACCGACCCCGGCGTCCGCGTACGCGGTCTTCAGGGTGTCGGTGTACGAACCGAACAGCGCGGTGGCGGCGAGGACCGCCGTGGCGATCGCGATGCCCTTGGTGATCGCCTTGGTGGTGTTGCCGACCGCGTCCAGCTCGGTGAGGATCCGGGCCCCGTTCTCGTCGATGTCACCGGACATCTCGGCGACGCCCTGGGCGTTGTCGGAGATCGGGCCGAAGGTGTCCATCGCCACGATCACGCCGACGGTGGTGAGCAGGCCGGTACCGGCCAGCGCCACCGCGAACAGCGACAGGGTGATGGAGCTGCCGCCGAGCAGGAACGCCCCGAACACGCCGGCACCGATCAGCAGCGCGGAGTAGACCGCCGACTCCAGGCCGACGCTGATGCCGGCGAGGATGACGGTGGCCGGGCCGGTCTGCGAGCTCTTGCCGATGTCCTGCACCGGACGCTTCTCGGTCTCGGTGAAGTAGCCGGTGAGCGCCTGGATGGCGGCGGCCAGCACGATGCCGATGACGACCGCGCCGATGGCGACCAACCGGGGGTTGCCGTCGATCGGGGTGCCGTCCGGGTTGGCCAGACCGCCCTCGAAACCGCCGAAGCTGGCCGGCAGGTACGCGTAGGCGGCGATGCCGACCAGGACCGCGGAGAGCACCGCGGAGAGGTAGAACGCCCGGTTGATCGCGGTGAGCCCGGACCGGTCGCTGGCCCGCAGCCGGGTGATGAAGACCCCGATGATCGCGACGAGCACGCCGATCGTGGAGACGATCAGCGGGAAGACCAGCCCGTCGGCGCCGAACGCGGCCCGCCCCAGGATGAGCGCGGCGACCAGCGTCACGGCGTACGACTCGAACAGGTCGGCGGCCATGCCGGCGCAGTCGCCGACGTTGTCGCCCACGTTGTCGGCGATGGTCGCGGCGTTGCGCGGGTCGTCCTCCGGGATGCCCTGCTCGACCTTGCCGACCAGGTCGGCACCGACGTCGGCGGCCTTGGTGAAGATACCGCCGCCGACCCGCATGAACATGGCGAGCAGTGCGGCACCGAAGCCGAAGCCCTCCAGCACGGTCGGCGCGTCGCCCTTGAACAGCAGGACGACCAGCGCGGCGCCGAAGAGGCCGAGGCCCACGGTGAGGAAACCGACCACACCGCCGGTCCGGAAGGCGATCTTCATCGCGGCCTCCCGGCCGCCGACCGCCTCACGCGCGGCGGCGGCGACCCGCAGGTTCGCCCGGGTGGCCAGGGCCATGCCCGCGCCGCCGATGAACGCGCTGAACAGGGCGCCCACGACGAAGAAGGCCGAGCGGCCGATCTTCACCAGGGTCTCGCTGCTGTCGGTGTCGTGCACCGGCAGCAGGAAGAGCAGCACCACGGCGATCACGACGAAAATCGCGAGGGTCCTGAATTGGCGGAGCAGGTAGGCCGAGGCGCCCTCTTGGACGGCCCCGGAGATCTCCTGCATGTTTGTGGTGCCCTTGCCGGCTGCCAGGACCGCCTTGGTGAGGGCGGCGGCAAAGCCGAGCGCCACCAACGCGATGACCGCGGCGATGATGACGTACGACAGGTTCGCTCCGGCAAGGGACAGGCCGCCGCTCTCGGCTGCCAAGGTCCCGGACATCAATGTCCTCCTGTACCGAACACTCGCGCCGGGCAGCGTCGAACCGACCCGGCTTGCTCCATGCGGACTCGCAAGTGCCTGCGCCAACCCAAGCGTGCGGACCAGCGATGATCACCCATACCCGCTGGCTACGGGCCGGGACACTTGCTGATAACCCGCGTACTTTAGCCCCAGCCAGTGTCGGAGGTCACACCTAGGGGGCGCCGTGTCGCGATGATCTTCGTAACTGTGTTAACGCGAGGAATCTGATATAAGCCGGGCCGGTTACGGGCAGAAGTCGGATCCACACCCATAGTTGATCAAGGGGCCGGTGGCACAGGTATCGATATCCTGTGCCACCGGCCCCTTGACGGACAGGTGCCTGCCACTTGACGGACAGGTGCCTGGTCAGCGGTTGACGGGCCAGACCATCCGGACCTCGGTGCCGATGCCCTCGTCCACCGGACGCACCTGGAGATCCTCGACGAAACCGGCAAGCAGGGCGAACCCCACACCGGTGGTGAGCGCCTCGTCGGTGAGCGACTCGTCGGCCAACTCGTCCGGCGGCAGCGCGGCCAGGCCGAGACCGGCCTCGATGGGCGCCCGATCGATCACCCGGACCGTGTACGCCCCGGAGTCCGACATCTCGACCCGGACCAGATCGTTGAGCCCGTACTGACGGTGCAGGGCGACCGCCCGGGTACACGCCTCGCCGATCGCCAGGCGTACCTCGTCGAGCAGTTCCTCCGCGACGCCGGCCCGACGGGCGACGGCAACCCCGACCAGCCGCGCGGTACGTACGTGCACCGGCGCGGGCGAGAAGGAGAGCCGGACGGTCGACATCACGCGCCGTTGCCGGCCGCGCCGGCGGCCACCGCCGCGTCGACCGTCGGGTGCAACGGGAACACCTGGTCCAGCGCGGTGATCCGGAAAATCTTGAGCAGTGGCTCCTTGTCGCAGACCAGGGCGAAGGTCCCACCGACCGAGCGGAGCCGCTTGAGCGCACCGACCAGCACACCCAGGCCGGTGGAGTCGAGGAAGTCGACCCGGCCCAGGTCCACCACCACCCGGCGGGCACCGGCGTCGATCAGCTCGATGAGGCGTTCCCGCAGGCGCGGAGCGGTGTAGACATCCACCTCGCCACCGACCTCGAGCACCGTGCACTCGCCGACCGTGCGGGTCGCCAGCGACAGCTCCATCAGGGTCCCTCCTCTGCCAGAACGCTCCTGGCATCTAACCATCTTGCGCCGACCGTCCCACCGGGTGCGCCTGCCGCCCTCCCCAGTACCCGGGCGCCGGCTTTTTCATTTCCGGGAATCGGTGCGACAGTCGACGGGTGACCTCCGCCGCCACCGTAGCCGCCGGCCCGGGCCCCGAACGACCGGCCGGTCCGGCCGTCGTACCCCCGGCCGAGCTGCTACGTCGGCTGCGCGCCCGGGCCACCACCGACCCGGTCACCCACGTCGAGGAGGTGGCGGCCCGACCGGGGACCACCGTCGACTGGCCGGCCTGGACACCGGCCGAGCTACGGACCGCCCTCGCCGGGCGCGGAGTGCCGGCACCGTGGCGGCACCAGGCCGAGGCCGCCGAGCTGGCGTACGCCGGCCGGCACGTGGTGGTGGCCACCGGGACGGCCTCCGGCAAGTCCCTGGCGTACCAGCTACCCGCGCTGGCCCGGCTGCTCGCCGACCCCCGGGCCACGGTGCTCTACCTCGCGCCGACCAAGGCACTCGCCGCCGACCAGTTGCGCACCGTCGCCGCCCTGGAGCTGGACGGGGTACGCCCCGCCTGCTACGACGGCGACACCCCGCGCGCGGAACGGGAGTGGATCCGGAAGTACTCCCGGTTCGTGCTGACCAACCCGGACATGCTGCACCACGGCATCCTGCCCGGGCACGCCCAGTGGGCGACCTTCCTGCGCCGGCTGGCCGTCGTGGTCGTCGACGAGTGCCACACCTACCGTGGGGTCTTCGGTTCGCACGTGGCGCACGTCCTGCGCCGGCTGCGCCGCCTCTGCGCCCGGGTGGGGAGCAGCCCGGTCCTCGTGCTGGCCTCGGCCACGGCCGGGGACCCGGCGACCGCCGCCAGCCGGCTCACCGGGCTGCCCGTGACGGCGGTCACCGAGGACACCTCACCCCGGGGCGGGGTGACCTTCGCCCTCTGGGAACCACCACTGCTCCCCGTCTCCCCGGACACCCCGGAGGAGTTGGCCACGGTCCGCCGCTCGGCGCTGCGGGAGACCGCCGACCTGCTCGCCGACTCGGTGGCCGCCGGGGTACGCACCCTCGCCTTCGTCCGCTCCCGGCGGGGCGCCGAGGTGGTCGCCACCACCGCCCGGCGCGCCCTCGACGAGGCGGTACCCGGCCTCGGCGACCGGGTAGCCGCCTACCGGGCCGGTTACCTGAAGGAGGAACGGCGCCGACTGGAACGGGCCCTGCTCGACGGGGAACTGCTCGGGCTGGCCTCGACCAACGCGCTGGAGCTGGGCGTGGACCTGGTCGGCCTGGACGCGGTCCTGATCTGCGGGTACCCGGGCACCCGGGCGTCGCTGCGCCAGCAGGCCGGCCGGGCCGGCCGGGCCGGGCAGGAGGCGCTGGCCGTGCTCGTCGCCCGGGACGACCCGCTCGACACGTACCTGGTGCACCATCCGGAGGCCCTGTTCGGCCGGCCGGTCGAGGCGACCGTGCTGGATCCGGCCAACCCGTACGTGCTCGGGCCGCAGTTGGCCTGCGCGGCTGCCGAGGCACCGCTGACCCCGGCTGACCTGACCCTGTTCGGCGCGGGCGCCAAGGAGGCGGTCGAGGAACTGGTGCAGGTCGGGGCGCTACGGCAGCGCCCGACAGGCTGGTACTGGCGGCACCGGGAACGGCCGGAGGTGGATCTGCGGGGCGAGGGCGGCAGCCCGGTCTGCGTGGTCGAGTCGGCCACCGGCCGGCTGCTCGGCACGGTGGACGCCGGTTCGTCGCACTTCCTGGTGCACCCCGGCGCGGTCTACCTCCACCAGGGCGTGTCGTACGTCGTCGACGAGCTGGATCTGGACGACAGTTGCGCGCTGGTGCACGCCGAGGAGCCGGACTGGTCGACCCACGCCCGGGACGTCACCTCGCTGTCGGTGGTGTCGGTCCGGGCGTACGCCGACGCCGGGCCGGTCGGGATGTTCCTCGGCGAGGTCGACGTGACCAGTCAGGTGGTCTCCTACCAGCGACGCCGGATCGCCTCGGGTGAGGTACTGGACACCCGGCCGCTCGACCTGCCGGCCCGGGAACTGCGGACGGTCGCGGTCTGGTTCACCCTGTCACCGGAGTCGCTGGCGGCGGCCGGGGTGCAGACGGCCGACATCCCCGGTGCGCTGCACGCCGCCGAGCATGCCGCGATCGGCCTGCTGCCCCTGGTGGCCACCTGCGACCGGTGGGACATCGGCGGTCTGTCCACTGCGGTACACCCGGACACCGAAGCGCCGACGGTGTTCGTCTACGACGGTCACCCGGGCGGGGCCGGCTTCGCCGAGCGGGCGTACGGGGTGGCGTCGGCCTGGCTCCGGGCCACCCGCGAGGCGATCGTCGGGTGCGGTTGCGAGACCGGCTGCCCGTCCTGCGTGCAGTCACCCAAGTGCGGCAACGGCAACAACCCGCTGAACAAGGCGGATGCGGTGAAGGTCCTCGACGTGGTACTGGCCAACCTGCCGCCCGACGAGCAGGAATAAACGATCTTCATTCCGGAAACTGAGGGGTGGGAGCGCTTCCACGCACCTGGTGCACTCCTGCGCTGCCTGCACTTCCATGCGCCGAACTCCGGGAGGATGCCGTGGCTGACACCATCACCGAAACCGTCGACCTGCTCTACATGATCAACCAGGAGAAGCTGACGGTTGACCAGCAGATCGCGTTCGGCCAGGCGCTCGCCACCC
Organism: Micromonospora echinofusca; assembly: GCF_017614955.1. Taxonomy (GTDB): domain Bacteria; phylum Actinomycetota; class Actinomycetes; order Mycobacteriales; family Micromonosporaceae; genus Micromonospora; species Micromonospora echinofusca_A. The sequence goes on along the minus strand of NZ_WVUH01000149.1, from coordinate 9,100 downwards.
TGGCCCAGGCCGAACGACTCGAACAGATCAACGAGCGGTTGCGCAGCATCCACCAGGTGTTGAACGCCTGGCAGTTGCGGGCCACCGCCGACGGCGCTCCACGCTGACCGCACGATTCCCTGGCCGGCCGCACGATCTCCCGGCCCGCCGCACGATCCCCTGACCGGCCGCACGATCCCCTGACCGGCCGCACGATTTTCAGGATGTCGGGGTGTCCGCGCCGAGGGGACACCCCGACATCCTGAAAGCCGGACAGCAGCCGGCCGGACCGACGGTCAGCCACAGGCCGGACCGACGGTCAGCCACGGACCGGGCCGGCTCTGGCGGTGGCGACCGCCCGCCGGGACCAGCCCGGCAGCGGCTCGACCGTCACCGCCACGGTCAGCACCAGATCCAGTCCGTCAAGTTCGCAGCCCACGACTCCGCCACCGTTGCGCCGGGCGACGTCCGTCGCCCGGGCACAGGCAGCAGCCGGGCCTTCCAGTGCCCGACCTGCTCCGGCCAGCGCCCCGAGGTCCACCGCTGCCCGCGCCTCGTGCCGGGCCAGCCGGGCCGCACCCACCGCCGCCCCGAACAGACCAGCGACGGCCAGGACCAGACCGACGGCGAGCAGCCACATCGTCGCGCTCCCCCGGTCGGAGGCAGGCTCCGACCTCCCAGAGCCGGCACGCTCCGACCTCCCGGAGCCGCCGGGCCGGCCGGGATCGTCATCCCCGACTGACGCCCGGCATCGTCCACCGCTCACTGGACCGGCCCCGACTGGCCGGGCTCGACGGCGGCGACTGCGGTGGCGCTGACCGTGAACCGGGGCAACCGCGTACTGAGCAGGCGCACGGGGGCTTCCACCGTCGCGGTGACCAGATCACCGCCGACGTTCACCGACACCGTCGCACCATCCGGAGCGGCGCGACGCCCGGCGGCGTCGCCGGCCTCACCCCGCGCGGCAGCCAGTGCCGCATCCCGCGCCGCGTCCACGCAGTGTGCCTTCGTGGTGACCGCGTTGACCGCGGTCAACCCGGCCAGCAGAAGCAGCATCAGCGCCGGCAGGCCGGCCGCCAGCTCGGCGGTGAACGAACCCCGGTCGCGGCCGGCCCGGGCCGCTGCCCGGGTACGAGCGGCTACGGTGGGCACCTGCAACTGCCCGGTCGTTGAGCGCCCCGGACGGCGGCCGGCCTGTCGGCGCCCGGTCACTTCAGCGCCCGGTCGATGACTGCGGTCAACGCGGACTGGACGTTGCCCGAGGTCAGAACCTTGAGCAGGATACCCGCGAAGGCGACGGCGGCGAGCGTGCCGACGGCGTACTCGGCGGTGTTCATCCCGGCGTCCCCGCGCAGTCGCGCGAACAGCTTGCGCACGGTGGTGCTCCTCTCTCGACGGTTTCTAGAGCACGTCGCCGAGGACGGCGACGATCACCGGCACCAGGCCGGCGAGAATGAAGGCGGGCAGGAAGCAGAGCCCGAGGGGCAGCACGATGAGTACGCCGGCCCGCCGGGCGGCCGCCTCCGCAGCGACGCTCCGGTCACCCCGCAGGTCGTCGGCGAGCCGGCTCAACGCGCCGGCCAGTGCGGCACCGCTCGCGGCCGAGCGGACCGCCGCGGCGATGAGCCGGTCGGCACCGGTCACCGGAGCCAGGTGGTCCCATGCCTCGGACGGCTCACCGCCCAACCGGAGGGTGCGCCCGACCCGGACCAGACGCTCACCGAGCGGACCGTCGAGTGCGGCGGCGACCGCCTCCACCCCCTGCGCGACCGGTGCTCCGGCCCGGAGTGCCGCCGCCAACAGGTCTGCGGCGAGCGGCAGGTCAGCCGTCTCCCGTACCCGTCGACGCCGGACGTCGGCCGGTTCCAGCCGGCGCAGGGCAACGTCGAGCAGAACCGACGTGCCCGCCCCGACCAGCAGGCCCCACCAACCACCGACAGCAACGGCGGTGGCGAGGCCGCCGAGGGCCGCACCGAGCCGGACCCGGTCGGGTCGACGGCCGCCCCGGGCCGCTCCTGCCTGCCGGGTACCGGTCCGGGACGCGGCGACCCGACGCAGCCGGTGCCGGGCTGCCCGGCCAGGTGGGGCGAGCGGTACTGCGGCCAGCAGCACGGCCACCGCCACCAGGAAGCCACCGCCGACGACCAACCCACCGGTCAGAGTGGTCCCGGCGCCGGTCTGCACCGCTGCCCCGACGGCCCCGACGACGGGAGCGGTCAGCGGGTACATCACGTGGCCCGCGCCGGTGCGGCGCTGAGTCGATCTGCCCAGGCCAGACCGGCGATCTGCAACACCACGGCACCGACCGTGCAGCCTGCTCCGACCGGCGTGTGCAGCAGGACCCGCAGGGGATCGACACCGATGCCGTACCCGAGTGCAATGCCGCCCGCCGGCAGCGCCGCCAGCAACCAGGCGGTGGCCCGGGCACCGGCAGCCTGTGCGGCGGCTGCGGCCAGTCCCCGGGCAGTGGCTCGCGCGTCGGCCTCGATCCGCTCGATCAGGTCCGCCAGGGGTGCCCCGGTCCGCTCGGCGAGGCGTACCGCCGCGTGGGTCAACTCGGTGAGCCGGTCGGCACCGGAGGCGCCGCCGGTCGACATGCCCGGCAACGCGGAGGCGGGCAGACCGGCCCGCAGGTCCGCAGCGAGTGCACAGAGCTGGTCGAGCTGACGTCGGCGGGCCCGCTCGGCCTCACGGAGGGTGACCTGCCGCAGTCCGGCCCGGGCCGCCAACCCGCCGTACGCAGCAAGGGCGAACCCGGCCACCGGACCGGCGGCGAGCAGGCCGAGCAGCCCGGCCAGCAGCGCCGCCAGCAGGATGCCCCGCCGAACGGGCGGCCGGTACGCGGCGAGCCGGGTACGCAGCTCGACGATCCGACCGGGCGACGACTGTCCGGCGTGTCCTGCGGTCACCTGCCGTAACCGGTGTCGGCGCCCGCGCCGTGGCCAGCCGGCGACCAGGGCGGCGGCGCCGAGGCAGCCGGCCGCCCACCACCATCCGCCGGTCACCGCTGCGCCTCGGGTGCCGGGGTGGCCGACGGGGTCGCGGTGACCGGCTGCGCGGGACCGGCCCAGGAGTGCGTCAGGATCGGCGGAACCGGCACGTCCCGCTCGGCGAGCAGGGTGGCCAGTGCCCGGGCGGCGAGCCCCAGTCCGCGTCCCCGGATCCACGCCGGTACCACCGTCAGCAGTCGCTCCGGACCGTCCGGTACCAGCAGGCAGACCGACTCCAGGACCCGCCCCTGACCGGTCCGGCGGACCTGGAGGAGCACCTGGAGTGCTGCGGTGACCTGGGCGTGCAGGGCGGCCCGGGGCAGCCCGCCGAGCAGGCCGAGCGCCTCCAGCCGGGCCGGTACGTCGGTCGGCGCGTTGGCGTGCAGTGTTCCGGCGCCGCCGTCGTGGCCGGTGTTCAACGCGGCGAGCAGGTCCACCACCTCGGCGCCCCGGCACTCGCCGACGACCAGCCGGTCCGGGCGCATCCGCAGGGCCTGCCGGACCAGGTCGCTCAGGCCGACCGTGCCCGCCCCCTCCACGTTGGACGTCCTGGCCTGGAGGCCGACCACGTGCGGGTGGGCGGGGCGCAGCTCGGCGGCATCCTCGACCAGCACGATCCGCTCGGTCGGCGGTACCAGCCCGAGCATGGTGTTGAGCAACGTCGTCTTGCCGGATCCGGTACCCCCGACCACCAGGTAGGCGAGCCGGGCAGCCACCATGGCGTGCAACAGGGGTGCCACCGCCCGGGGCACGGTGCCGTGGGCGACCAGCTCGTCCAGGGTGAACGGACGTTGCCGGAAGGTCCGCAGCGACAGGTACGGACCGTCCGTCGCCACCGGGGGCAGTACGGCGTGCAGCCGGGTCCCGTCGGGCAGGCGCGCGTCGGCGTACGGCGAACCGTCGTCGAGCCGGCGCCCGCAGGCCGCCGCCAGGCGCTGGGCGAGCCGACGTACGTCGTCGACGGTGCCCAGCGGCACGGGCACCTGTCGCAGCCCCTGCCCCCGGTCCACCCAGACCCGGACACCGTTGACGAGGATGTCGGTGACCGCCGGATCGGCCAGCAGCGGGGCCAGCGGACCGGCGCCGGTCAGGTCGTCGTGCACCCGGTCCGCGACGCGGAGCAGGGCGGTGTCGCCGAGTACCGCCACCTCGGGTTCGGCGCGTACCGCCGAGACGATCGCCGCCGGGGTGACCGGTGCGCCGTCGGCGGCGAAGCGGTGCCGTACCCGGGCGGCCAGCTCACCGGGGAGGCCGGTCATGCCGCACCGCTGGCCGGCAGGCTGACCAGGTCGGTGACGATGCGCTGGCAGAGCTCGGCGAGCGGGCCACGGCCGTCGGCGGTGGGCGCCTCGCCGCGTTCCAGGCCCCGCACCAGACCGGGCTCGGGTCGGAGCGTACCGGCCAGCGGCAGGTCCAGGGCCCGGGCCACCTCACGGGCCTTGAGCCGGCCGGGTGCCGGCCCGCGCACGATCGCCGCGAGGCGGGTGCAGTGCGGGGCGACCCCGGCGACCACCCGGGCCGCCGCCGCGGTGGCCCGCAGTTCGGCCGGTACGACGACGAACACCTGGTCGGCGCTCTGCAACGCGATCACGGCCGCGTCGTCGAGCTGCCGGGGCAGGTCCACCACGACGAAGTCCCGGCCCCGGCGGCCGGCGTCCAGGGTCGCCGCCATCGCCTCGGCCGGCAGGTGGAGCAGGTCACCCCGGTCCCAGGAGAGCATCACCAGGTCACCCCGGCTGGGCAGCGCCCGCACCAGGGCCGGCACGTCCAGTCGCCCGTCGGTGCGGGTGAGCGCCGGCCAGCGCAGCCCTTCGAGCTGCTCCCAGCCGAGCACCAGGTCGAGCCCTCCGCCGAGAGGGTCGGCGTCGACCAGCAGGGTACGGAGTCTGGCCCGGGCGGCGGTGACCGCGAGCCCGGCGGCCAGGACGCTCGCCCCCGCACCGCCCCGGCCGCCGACGACGGCGACGATCCGGCCCGTACCGTCCGGCTGCTGCCGACCGGGCCCCTCGGCCAGCCGGTCGACCAGCCACGGTTCGGCGGCCGGGAGCATCGCCATGTGCTCGGCGCCGATCAGCTCGGCGAGGTCCCAGCCCGGGTCACCGGTGCCGGTGTGTCCGACCAGCACCACCCTCGGCCGGCGCGGCAACCGGGCACGCAGACACGCCTGGGCCTGGTCCGTGCCGACCAGCACCAGCGGTGCCGGTGACCACCGGGGCCGGGCGGCAGCGGGATCGGCGGCCACCTCCACCTCGGTACCGGCTGCGGCGGCGAGCCGGAGCAGTTCGTCGAGGAGGGCACTGTCGGTGGTGACGATCAGCGGCAACCGCCGCAGTGGTGGCACGGAGGTACGGGGTGGCATCACGGCCTCCTGGGTCCGGTACGGGCTCGTCGTACCGGTCCACCGTGCCGCTGCCACCGTGCTGCCCGCTGGTTCTGCACCGTCCGCTGTGGACAACCGGGCGCCCTGTGGAAAACCGCCGGAACTCCAATGGATCTGCTATGAAAACCGGTTCTTATCCGGTGGTATCCGGCAGCTATCGCTACCGCTCGCTGGGATGGTCGCTCCAGGAATGCGGCAGTATGCCGATCCAGATTCCTGGAGCACACGCGACAGTGCGCCGGCGCGCCCGAAGTCGCTACCGGCGAGGTGTGAACGCAGATCTACATATTCGTGACGATAGAATTCAAATACTGGCAGGATGCGCCCCGTTTCACGATTTCTGCTGACCCTCTGCCTGGTGGCCACCGGGCCGCTGGCCGCACCGTTGCCCGCCGCTGCGGCCCCGGCCGCCCCCGGACCCGGCACGCGGGCGGCGTTCGCGCTGAACGTCAACTTCTCCGACCCGGCGACCCCACCGCCGGCCGGTTACCGGCGCGACAGTGGCGACGCCTACGGCGACCGGGGTGCTGGCGTCAGCTACGGCTGGGTACGGATCGGCACCACCACCCCGGTCGCTCTCGTCGGCAACGGACGCAACCGGGGGAAGGCCAGCAACCCCGACGTACGGCTGGCCACGCTGATGCACGCGCAACTGCCCACCACCTCGTCCGGGACCCCGATCCCCGGCGCCTGGGAGGTGGCGGTCCCCAACGGCGCCTACGCGGTCACCGGCGTCGTCGGTGACGCGGGCCCCGCCGTCGACAGCGTCCACTATCTGAACATCGAGAACCAGAACGCGGTGGCCGCCTTCCGGCCCGACGCGACGACGAAGCACGCGAGCGGCACCCGGGTCGTGAACGTCACCGACGGCAGGCTCACCCTGAGCCCGCAGGCCGGCACGAACACCAAGTTCAACTACGTCACGATCGTCGCCGTGACCGGGGTCGCCCCGTCGGTGCGTACCAGCACACCGGCGAACCTGGCGAGCAGCGTCGACCCCACCACCAGCGTCGTGGCGGACCTGCGGCTACCGGCCGGGGGCGTCAACCCGGCGACACTCACCGCCGGCACGGTCCGGCTGACGTCGGTCGCCGACGGGCGGCAGGTGGCGGCGAACGTCATCACCAGCGGCGGTGGCGACGTGATCAACCTGTCGCCGACCGCACCCTTGGCGGCCGGCACGCTGTACCGCTTCGACATCACCAGCGGCGTGCAGGACCTCGCCGGCAACGCCTTCCAGCCGTACTCGATCGTCTTCGCCACCGGCGCCGGGGCGCCTCCCCCGCCCGGGGTGGCGTTCGAGAAGGTGACCAGCGGCGCCGTCTCGGCGTCGTACACCAGCGTGGTGAAGGGCCCCGACGGGCGGCTCTACGCGGCCACGCTCAACGGCTATCTGTACCGGTACCCGATCAGCGCCGACGGCACGCTCGGCTCCCCGACGGTGATCTCCACGGTCCGGACCCACGCGGTCGCGGCCGGACTCTCCGGCGCGCCGAACCGTACGATCGTCGGGCTGGCCTTCGACCCTGCCTCGACCCCCACCAACCCGGTCCTGTGGATCACCGACAACCACCAGTTCGTCGGGGTCTACGACGTGCCCGACTGGTCCAGTCACATCGCCCGGCTCAGCGGACCGGACCTCGGCACGTACACCGACGTGGTGACCGGCCTGCCGCGCTCGATCAAGGACCACGAGACCAACTCGATCGCCTTCGGCCCCGACGGTGCCCTGTACGTCTCCCAGGGCGCCAACAACGCCATGGGTGCGGCCGACCCGACCTGGGGCAACCGTCCCGAACACCTGCTCAACGCGGCGGTGCTGCGCCTGGACCCGGCGAGACTGCCGGCGATCCTGCCGCTGAACGCCAGGACCCGCGACGGCGGGGGCAGCTACGATCCGTACGCGTCCGGTGCCCCGTTGACGCTCCACGCCACCGGCATCCGCAACGCCTACGACCTGGTCTGGCACCGTAACGGGCACCTGTACGCACCGACCAACGGCTCGGCGGCCGGTGGCAACACGCCGGCCACCCCGAACCCCCTGCCGGCGGCCTGCACCACCCGGCCAGACGGGCCGTACACCGGGCCGGTGGTACCCGCGATCACCAGCAACCCGCAGGCCGAGACGGACTACGTCTTCGACGTCAAACGGAACCGCTACTACGGCCACCCGAACCCGACCCGCTGCGAGTGGGTACTGGCCGGCGGCAACCCGACCAGCGGCGTCGACGCGTACCAGATGACCGCCTATCCGGCCGGCACCCTGCCGGACCGCAACCTCGACCTGGCCGGGATCTACGACGCCGGCCTGCACGCCTCGGCCAACGGGGCGGTCGAGTACGTCGGCGGGGCACTCGACGGTCGGCTACTCTACGTGCGCTACTCGTCCGGTCAGGACATCGTCGCCTTCGACGTGGCCGCCGACGGCAGGCTCTCCAACCGGAGAACCGGCATCACCGGATTCACCGGCTTCAACCAGCCGCTCGACCTGACGCAGGACGTGGCCACCGGCAACCTGTACGTCACCGAACTGGGCGCGCGACGGATCACCCTGCTCCGCCCCGTCGTCGGTGCCGGCACGGCGCGCTGACCGGGCGGCTCCGGGTCAGGCTGCGCGGTAGCGTTCCCGACCCAAAGGGACGACCCCCGTCGGGGGGTTGACGGGGGTCGTCGAGAGTTCGGCTCCGGGGGGGGTTGAGCCGAACCCGCTCAGCGGTCACGGGGGGTGCAACCGCCGAGGGTCGTCTACGACGAGACATATGAAACTGTGTCGTAAAGACAAGCATGCCTGAGACGATGTGTACACGTCGAGTGGTGTTCTCTCCACTCAGTGCAAAATTCCGGTGGCAGAGTGTGACTGCCATCACGTCCAGCAGCCCTGCCATCAGGGCGTCGTACGGGGCGGCCCCCCGGGCACCGCCCGACCATAGAACATGCGGCTAGACTTTCGCGCCGTGGGCCGAAGTGCCGCTTTTTTCGATCTGGACAAGACCGTCATCGCCAAGTCGAGCGCCCTGGCGTTCGGACGGCCGTTCTACCGGGACGGCCTGATCACCCGGCGGGACGTGGTGAAGTCCGCGTACGCGCAGCTGATGTTCCGGCTGGGCGGCACGGACGAGCAGACCATGGCCCGGACCCGGGACTACCTGGCCGAGCTGTGCAGGGGCTGGCAGGTGGAACAGGTCCGCCAGATCGTCGCGGAGACGCTCCACGAGCTGATCAACCCCTACGTGTACGCCGAAGCCGCCGCACTGATCGAGGAACACCAGTCGGCCGGCCGGGACGTGGTGCTGGTCTCCGCCTCCGGCGAGGAGATGGTCCGTCCGATCGGCGAACTGCTGGGCGTGACGGATGTGATCGCCACCCGGATGGCGGTGCACGACGGCCGGTACAGCGGCGAGGTCGAGTTCTACGCCGCCGGCCCGAGCAAGGTCGAGGCGGTGACCGCCCTCGCCGAGAAGCGGGGCTACGACCTGGCCGACTCGTACGCGTACTCCGACTCGGTGAGCGACCGCCCACTGCTGGAGTGCGTCGGGCACCCGAGCGTGGTCAACCCGGACCGCGCCCTGCGCAGGCTCGCCACGGAGAATGCCTGGCCGGTACTGGAGTTCCGGCACCCGGTGCCGCTGGGGCGCCGGCTACGGGAGCGGCCGGGGGTACCGGTGGCAGCCGCCGCACTCGGGGTGGGTGTCGGCGTGGCGATCGGCATCGCCTGGTACGGCCGGCACCGCCGGGCCCGCACCGCCACCGC
>NZ_WVUH01000148.1 GCF_017614955.1 Micromonospora echinofusca | reverse complement strand
GGACGGGCGGGACGCCCGGAGTGGAGTGCGGTCAGGTCGTCGCCACCTCGCCGGCCGGTACCGGCGCGTCGGACGGGTTCCCGGTGGCGCCGATGAGCCGGGCGACCGCCGCCCGGGAGGACACCCCGAGTTTGGCGAAGATGTTCGCCAGGTGCATCTCCACCGTCTTCTCGGTCACGAACAGCTCCTGCGCCACCCGACGGTTCGTCAGCCCCTGACTGACCAGGGCGGCGACCTGCCGCTCCCGTCGGGTGAGCCGGTCCAGGCCCACCACGTCGGCGGACTCGTCCGGTCGGGTACGCCGGGAGGCGCGCGCCGCCAGCCGGCGCCGCTCCAGGACCGCCTGCCGTGCCAACCGGTGCGCACCGCACGCCTCGAACGCGGCCTGGACCGCCTTGACCTCCCGGTAGCTGTCGTCGACCAGTCCGAGTGCGGCCAACGGGCCGACGCTGACCATGCGGGCCCGGGCGGCGTCCACCACCATGCCGACGGAGGCCAGTTCCCGGGCCGCCACCTGCGCGGCGGCCACCGCCCGCGCCGGGTGTTCGGCCGCGAGCACGTGGGCCCGGGCCAGCAGCGCCAGACCGGTGTGCCCCGGCAGGTCGAACACGGCGGCCACGGCGGCGGCCCGGTCCGCCCAGTGCGCCGCCCGGTCGGCCCGGCCGGCGGCCAGCTCCGCCCGGGTCATCGCCTCGCACCAGCTCACCTGCGAGCACAGGTCGGACGCCGGCAGCCGGTCGCCGTTGGTCGGGCAGTTCCCGGCCGGGTCGCCGCCGGCCAGCCCGATCTCCACCTGGATCCGGCGGACCAGCAGCGCGTACGGCCCGTCCGGTACCGCCGGCAGGGTGTCGGCCTCCGGCGGGCCGTCCCCGGTGGCCCCCACCTGGCTGTCGATCCAGGCCCGGAGGGTGCGGGCCACCGTCACCTCCCGCTCGCCGCCCACCGCGGTGGCCAGTTCCACCGCCTGCTGCACGCACTGTCGGGCCTGCGGCAGCCGCCCCCGGGCCTGCAACGCGACCACCAGGGCGGCCTGGAGACGGGCCAGCAGGGGCAGGTTTCCGCTGTGCCGGGCGGCGGCGACCGCCCGGTCGAGGTGGCGTAGCGCGTCGTCGAACCGTTCGTGCAGGATCTCCGCCTCGATCACCCAGGCGGCGGCCCGCAGACTACGGACGAACTCGCCGTCGAGCATCGCGTCCAGCAGGTTGACCGCCTGGTCGAGCCGGCGACGCGCGGGGGGCAGGTCCAGCGCGGCGGTGTCCGCCACCGCCAGCAGCGCGAGCGTGGTGACCTCCGCCGGGCGTACCGCGTGCTGCTGGGCCACGGTGTGGGCCACGGCGGCCAGGTCCCGGGCGACGTCGGCGTGCCCGGCGGCCAGTTCCAGGCAGGCCAGTTCGAAGGCGAGCATGGCCCGTCCGATGCCCTGCGTGGCGGGCAGCGCGGCGAGTTCCGCCCGGGCGAGGGCACCCGCCTCGGCCGGTCGGGACAGCGCCAGCTCCACCATGACGCAGAGGGAGACCGCGTGGGCCCGGCGGGTGGTCGGTCGGCGTTGCAGCAGCCTGAGCGCCTCGTGCAGGGCGTTGCGGCTACCGGTCAGGTCCCCGGTGACCGCGGTCAACTGGGCCAGGCGGACCAGCAGGACGACCCGTCGCCGGTCGTGGTCGGGCTGGTGCGGCAGCAGTCGCAGCGCCGCCCGCAGCCAGGACACGGCGGTGACCGGGGCGTGGGTCTGCACCGTCAGAGCGGCCCGGTGCAGCATCGTCACCGCGGCCAGGTCGCCGGGTCGGGCGCTGCGGGCGACGTGCGGGGCGAGCGCCTGCGGCGGGGCACCACGCCGGTACAGCACCGCTGCCGCCCGGCCGTGCGCCGCCAGTTGCCAGCCCGGGCTCGCCGCGTCGTAGACGGCCCGCCACACCACCGAGTGCCGGAAGCCGATCAGCTGGTCGCCGGCGACCGGGCGGACCAGGTCCAGTCCGGCCAGCTCGTCCAGGGCCCGGTGCACCTCGGTGTCGGTGCACTGACCGATCTGCGCGACCAGCGCCGGTTCGAAGACCTCACCCGCCACCGCCGCCGCGTCGAGGACCGTACGGGCCAGCGGTGACGCGGTCTCCAGTTCGCCGACCGTCCGCATCCGCACCGCGACGGGCAGCTCACCCACGACCACCGACGCGGTGTCGTACAGGCCGGTGGCGGCGGCGGCCAGCGCGTGCAGGTGCAGTGGGTTGCCGTCGCTGTGGCGGTACAGGGCCCACCGCCACGGTCCGCCCCGCTGGCCGCCGAGCAGTGTCTGGGCGTCCTGCTCGGTGAGCGGGCCGAGGGCGATCTCCCGGACCCGCTCGTCGCCGGGGGCGGCGACCAGCGCCGTGTGCAACCGCACCGGTGCCTGGCGGGGCCGGTAGGCGAGCACGACCAGCAGCGGCATCGGCGAGGGGGACCGCACCAGCTGGGCCAGCAGGGCGACGGTCGCCTCGTCGGCCCAGTGCATGTCGTCGACCAGGACGACGAGCCGGTTGCCGTCCGCCTCACCCGCCCGGTTGACGAGGTCCCGTACCAGGTGGATGGAGGCCGTGCTGTCCGTGGGCGGGTCACCCGGGTCGACCTGTCCGGTGTTGCAGCGGGCACCGTCGACGAGCGCGTCGAGCAGCGGGGCCAGCGGTGGGGACCGGTGTCCGCGGGTGGCCGAGCCGGACAGGACGCGGGCCCCCCGGCGCCGCGCCACCTCGCCGAACTCGCTGAGCAGCCGGGTCTTGCCGATGCCGGGGTCGCCGGTGACCGCCACGACCCGGACCCCGGCCCGACCGGTCGCCTCCAGGGCCCCCCGCAGGACCGCCAACTCGGTGTCACGTCCCACGAACGGGGTCATCGGCACCACTCTCCCGACGCCCGCCTGCAACGTCCGTCCTGCCGCCGCTGACCCCTGGCACCCGTCATATCAGATCGACTCCCATCTTCTGATGCCCGGCCGGATCCGCAATAGACATTAGCAGGATTGTGATTGAAAACTGCGAGCTGCTTATCGTCGCAAAAGCCGCACCGCGCACGGGTCGACACCCCGAGGATCGGGACAACCCTAGGGAACTCCCCAGTGCCCGACAAACGTCCCAGAATTCATAATCAACCGTAGCTATTTATGAGGCGGAGGCATCATTGAGTACCCGGCTGTACGCCCTGCCTGTCGAGCAGACGGGCTGGCACATCAAGGCAGGGAACACCACCGTTTTCGACTGGGACTACGACGAGGGCCGGGACAAACTTCTCACTCTCTACGAGAAGGGCAAGGACCGTCAGTGGAACGGGGCGCAGCGACTCGACTGGAGCATCGAGATAGATCATGACGACCCGATGGGCATACCGGAGGAATCGGTCGCCATCTACGGGTCACGTACCTGGCAGTCGCTTAACAGAAGAGAAAAAGCCAACGTACGGCTACACATGAACTCGTGGCAGTTCTCCCAGTTTCTGCACGGCGAACAGGGCGCCCTGATCTGCTCCGCCAAGATCGTCCAGACGGTACCCGACATCGACTCCAAGTTCTACGCCGCCACCCAGGTGATGGACGAGGCCCGGCACGTCGAGGTGTACTCCCGCTACCTCCGCGAGAAGATCGGTTTCGCCTACCCGATCAACCCGCACTTCAAGAGCCTGCTCGACGACATCATCTCCGACTCCCGCTGGGACATGACCTACCTCGGCATGCAGGTTCTCATCGAAGGGCTCGCGTTGGCCGCCTTCGGTCAGATCCGCGACTACTCCAAGGAACCGCTCGCCCAGGCCCTGAACGCCTACGTCATGCAGGACGAGGCACGTCACGTGGCCTTCGGCCGGCTGGCGCTGCGCGACTACTACCCCGAGCTGACCCAGGCCGAGCGCAACGAGCGTGAGGAGTTCTGCATCGAGGCGTGCCACATGCTCCAGCAACGCTTCGTCGGCGAGGAGGTCTGGACCGCGCTCGACCTCGACGCCGCCGAGTGCATGGCCTTCATGCGGGACTCCGAGCACTACCAGTACTTCCGGTCCAAGCTGTTCTCCCGGATCGTGCCCACGCTCAAGGACATCGGCCTGTTCGGTCCGAAGCTCCAGCGGGCCTTCGCCGACATGGGCGTCCTCAGCTACCAGGACGCCAACCTCGACCGGCTGATGGCCGAGGACGAGACCGTCGCCGACGAGGTCGACCGGCTGCGCCGGGAGCAGGTCGCCCAGGCCATCCGGCTCGGCTCCGAATCGTCCTGACCCCCAGACCGAGCGTCCGGCCCGAGGAGATCGCCCCGTGCACACCCCCACCGCGGTACCCACCAACTACGTCCCGCAGGCGTTGGCGCTGTTCGACCGGTACGGTCCGGCGGAGGCCATCGTGTACGCCGACCGGCGACTGACCTACACGGAACTGGGCGACGGCATCCGGCAGTTGGCCGAGGCCCTGCGCGGGCAGGGGTTCCGGGCCGGCCAGGCGGTGGCGGTGGTCGCCAACAACCACCCGGACGTGGTCATGCTGCACTTCGCGCTGCACCTGCTGGGCTGCCGGTCCGTCTGGGTGGCCCACGCGCCGCTGGAACACCAGTTGGACTTCCTCCGCCAGGCCCGGCCCGACGCCCTGGTGTACGACCCCCGGACCCACGCCGAGGCCGGCGCCGGACTGGCCGGTGGGACCGGCCTGACGGCCGTGTTCAGCCTCGGCCCCGGCCCGCTGGGCACCGACCTGTGGCAGGCGCCCCGCAGGGCACTGGACCCGGCCGACGTCACGGGCGAACCCTCGTCGGTATTCCAGACCAGCGGCACGACCGGGCGCCCCAAGCTGGTCCACCACCGCAACCTGCTGTTCCACACGATCCTCGACCTCGCCACCCGCTGGGTCGGTGCGGGGCGCCCGACCCGGCACCTCTACTACGGCGTCTTCTGGCACGTCAGCTCACAACTGGGCGTCATGGGCATGCTGTTCGCCGGTGGGACGCAGGTGATGTGCGACTCCTTCGACGTCGCCCGGTTCTACGCCCTCGTCGAGCGGGAACGCATCACGAGCACCAACGGCGCCACCCCCCGGCTGTACGAGATGCTGGACTCCCCCCTGCTGGACCGGACCGACCTGAGCACCCTCCAGATGATCAGCGTGGGTGGCTCGACCGTCGCCCCGGCCCGGCTGGCCGAGTCGCTGCGGCGCTTCGGCCCCATCGTGCGGGTCGCCTACGGCATGAGCGAGGCACCGCTGATCACCGAACTCAACGCCGACGAGCACACCCCGGACCGGCCCCACCTGCTGCGCTCCTGCGGACGCGCGTACGGCGACATGCGCATCGCCATCCGGGACGACACCGGACGGGACCTGCCGGCCGGCGAGCACGGCCAGGTGTGGATCTCCGGATCGCTGGTCATGGCCGGATACTGGGGCCAGCCCGAACTGACCGCCGGGACGCTGGTCGACGGCTGGCTGCGCACCGGGGACACCGGACACCTCGACGAGGACGGCTACCTCTACCTGGTCGGACGGGAGCAGGACCGGATCATCACCGGGCCCGGTGCGACCAACGTCTACCCCGGACCGATCGAGGACGTCCTGACCGCGCACCCCGACGTCCACGACGCGGCCGTCGTCGCCGTGCCCGACGACGCCTATGGTGAGGCGGTGTACGCCTTCGTCGTGCCCGGACCGGGCGCCACGGTGACCCCCGGACAGCTCCGCGACCTGGTCACCGAGCGGCTCAACGCGATCTGGACCCCCCGCGAGGTGGAGTTCGTCGACGCCCTGCCCACGATCGGCTACGGGAAGGTCGACAAGCGGAAGCTCCGGGACCGCTACCTCGCCCGTACCGGCGCGGCCGCCGGTCCACACCGGTGACGGTGCCCACCCGGTCCCGGGTCGCCCTGGTCGGGCTGCTCACCGCCGGCACGATCTCCGACACCGGCACCCGGGTGTCGACGGTGACGCTGCCCTGGCTGGTGCTGGTCAGCACCGGCAGCCCCACCAGGATGGGCCTGGTCGCCGCCGCCGAGATGCTGCCCTACGTGCTGATCAGCGCCCTGGGACCACCCCTGGTGGACCGGCTGGGCGCCCGCCGGGTCTCCATCACGGCCGACCTGGCCAGCGCCGCCGGCATGCTGCTGCTGGCCGCCACCTACCACCTGGGGTTCACCGCACTGCTCGGCCAGGTCGCCCTCATCGGCGTCCTCCGTGGACTCGGCGACAACGCCAAACGGGCGATGGCGCACCCGACCATCGCCGCGTCGGGCGTCTCCATGGCGCGGGTCAGCGCCATCGACGACGGCCTGCACCGGCTGAGCATCCTCGTCGGCGCACCGGCCGCCGGCGTGATCATCGCCTGGTTCGGCATCACCCAGGCCATCCTGATCGACGCGGCGACCTTCGCCGTCTCCGCCGCCGTCGTGACGGCACTGATCCCGGCGTCCATCGGCCGACCCGCCCACACCGCCGCGACGGCGCGGGAGCCCTACCTCAAGGCGCTGGGCATCGGGCTGCGCCACCTGCGCTCCGACCAGGTCGCGGTCGGCATCTTCACGATGATGTTCGTCATCAACCTGTTCAACCAGGCCAGCGTCGCCGTCTACATCCCGGTCTGGGTCGACCGGGTGGTCGACGACCCGGCCGCACTCGGTGCGATCAGCGGCGCGCTCGCCCTCGGCGCGGTCGTCGGCAACATCGGTTTCGCCATCGCCGCCAACCGCCTGCCCCGTTACGTCACCTTCACGCTCGGCTTCCTCATCGGCGGCGCCCCGCGCTTCCTGGCCATGGCGTTCAGTCACGACCTGCTGGTGGTGGTGGCCATCACCTTCGTCTCCGGCATCGCCCTGGCCGCCGTCAATCCGATCATCGCCGCCACCATCCTGGAACGCACCCCACCGGCGTTGCAGGCCCGGATGTTCGGCCTGGCCACCGCGGTCTCCTGGGCCAGCATCCCGATCGGCGGGGTCCTCGGCGGGTGGGCCGCGTCCGCGCTCGGGCTGACCGCCGCGATCACCCTGACCGGGCTGCTGTACCTGCTGGTGGCGCTCACCCTGGTGGTCCGCCCCGCCCGGTGGCGCCGCCTCGACGAACCACCGCCCACCGTGGCCGCCAGCACCGACGCCGATCCGGTCCGGACGTGAACCCGACCCCGGCGACCGGGCCACCGTTCCCCGTTGCCCCCGGCCGCGCCGCCCGGCACGGCCCCGGTTGACAGACCCGTCGATGTCCCGACAACCTCGACAGTCCCTGGAGTCCGTACCCCCACGCGGCCGGTCAGCACTGCGGAAGGCGCCAACGACATGCACGTTCGAGACGACTACGGGCTCGCCATCGCCGAAGCGGACGCGCACGAGGCCCTCGCCGCACACCGTGCCGGTGACCTGCCCCCGGTGGCGCTCCTCCGGGTACCCGATCCGCCCCGCGAGACCTGGACCGACCTGGAACGGGCCGGGTTCGTCCGCAAGCCGGTCTGGTTGAGCTGGCGGGCGCCCACCCCGCGCTCGGTCGACGAGTACGCCGCCCGGCTGGCCCGCAAGGCCCGCCAGGACCTCCGCCGGGCCATCGACCGGGCGGCCGACGCCGGGGTACGCGTCGAGGTGCACCGGACCCTCACCGCCGACCAGCTCGACCCGTTCCTGCGCCTGTACGAGAGCCGGGTCAGCGGCATGCGCTTCGGTTTCTCGTTCGCCGGTTCGATGCGCGACGGCATGATCGACAACCCGAGGACCTTCGGTGTCTTCGCCTACGACGACGGTGAGCTGGTCGGTGGCTGCCTGTGCCGGGAGTTCCCCGAGGACGACTCGGTGTGGCTGCTCTTCTCCGCCGTCGAGGCCCGCTGGCGGGAACACAGCCTGGCCCGGGTGATCTACCTGCACGCCTTCGACGAGACCCGCCGGCGCGGCTTCCCCGAGGTGACCATGGGCAACGACCCCAACCTGTACGGGCACGTCGCCAAGCCCGGACTGTTCCTGTTCAAGACCCGCCTCGGCTTCGAACCCGTACCCGCCAAACCCGTCGGCCGGGCCCCGGCCGGCGACTGCGCCGACCTGCTGCTGTCGGTCGACGCGTTGACCACCCCTGTGGTCATGCTGGGGCACGCCGACGAGAACTCCTACCACGGGGTCGCCACGCCACGGCTGACCGCCCGGGTCTTCGGCGCGGGGCCGGAGGTCGACATCGACCGGTACACCACCCGGACCGTGCACACGGTAAGCCGCGTCGAACTGCCGACCCCGGTGGCCGGGGCCACCGGCTGACCACCGTCCGGCCGTCCGGGCGCGACCCGCCGGGGCACCAGCAACCGATTGTGAGGGCGGAAATGGTCTGTTCGTCCCGCTGCCCCCGGCCGTCCGCCGGGGCTACGCAGGTGACCCGTCGTGGGATCCGGATGTCTCCGTGAACACGGACCTCATCGAGGGAAGAGCCATGCCCGACAATCCGTCCGGCCCCGCCGCGACCCGGATCTGTGTCCTGGGCCCGGTGCGCGTCACGCACCTCGACCGCACCGTGCCGCTCGGACCGAAGGTCGCCGGTCTGCTCTCGGCGCTGGTGCTGCACGCCGGCCGACCGGTCGACGCCGGTCAGCTCGTCGACCTGCTGTGGGGTACGTCCGCCTCGGCAGCCGCCGAGACCACGCTCCGCAGCCACGTCTCGCACCTGCGCCGGAAGCTCGACATCCCGCACGGGCCGGGCGCGCCGGTGGCGACCGTCCGGACGGTCGGCACCCCGGCCAGCCGGGGCTACCTGCTGGAGCTGGCGCCGGACAGCGTCGACGCCCGGGTCTTCGAGAACGCGGTGATCGAGGGGAGCCGGCTGCTGCGGACCGGCGGGACCGCGGAGGCACGACAGGCGGCGGACCTGCTCCGGGACGGACTGGCGCTGTGGCGGGGTACCGCGTTCGCGGACATCGCCCACTGGTGGGGCGCGATGGCCGAGATCAACCGCCTGGACGCGCTACGCCGCTCCGCCCTGCAACTGCGCGCCGAGGCGCTCGTCGAGGTCGGCAGCTACCTGGAGGCCACCGGCGAACTCGCCGGCATGATCGCCGTCGACCCGTACAACGAGAAGGTGCGGCGCCTGCTGGCCCTGGCGCTCTACGCCGACCAGCGGGTGGACGAGGCGGCCGAGGTGTGCCGGGAGGGGCTGACCCTGCTGGCGTGCCGTGGTCTCGACGCACCCGACCTGCACGACCTCCAGCGTCGGATCCTGCGCCGCACGGTCCCGGTCGGTACCCGTCCGCCGGTGCCGCGTCTGCTGCCACCGGCGCCGCCGATCTTCGTCGGTCGTACCGTGGAGCTGGACACCGCGACCCGGTTGCTGGGCGGCGCGGGCGGCCACCCCGAGACGCTCGTGCTCAGCGGCCCGGCGGGCATCGGCAAGAGCACCTTCGCCATCCAGCTGGCGCACCAGCTGGCGGGTCGGTTGCCGGACGGGCAGCTCTACGTCGACCTGCGCGGCTTCGACGCGGTCCGGCCGCCGCTGTCCGTCCCGGAGGTCACCCGGACCGTGCTGCTGGCCCTGGGCGTGGCCCCGGAACGGCTCCCGGTCAGCGTGGACGGCCAGTTGGCGCTGTACCGCAGCCTGCTCGTCGACCGTCGGATGCTGATCGTGTTCGACAACGCGGCGGACGCCCACCAGGTGCGGCCGTTGCTGCCCGCGGCGGCCGGCTGTCCGGTCATCGTGACCAGCCGGAGCCGGCTGACCAGCCTGGTGGCGACCGGGACCGCCCTGCCGCTCTCCCTCGGCCCGTTGTCCGATGCCGAGGCACGGGAACTGCTCGATCGGCGACTGGGCGGCGAGCGGACCGCCGCCGAGCCGGCCGCGACGACCGAACTCGTCGACTACTGCGACGGCAACCCGCTGACCCTGGCGGTGACCGCCGCGCAGGCGGCCAACTTCCCGGGGCTGCCGCTGGCGCAGCTGGCGGCCGAACTACGGGCACCCGAGACCCGGCTGGACGCGCTGTCCACGGTGGATGCGACGGTCGACGTCCGGAGTACCTTCTCGGCGTCGTACCGCACGTTGAGCGACGGTGCGGCGCGGCTCTTCCGGCAGCTCGCCCCGACCGTCGAGTCGGAGTTCACCGTGCACACGGTGACGAACCTGCTCAGCACGAGCTCCCGGCGGACCCGTCGGCACCTCGGCGAACTGGCCGACATCCACCTCGTCGCCCAGCGCGGGCCGGGACTGTACCTGCTGCCGGACCTGGTCCGCGCGTACGGCATCGAACTCACCGCCGGCTACGACTAGACCCTGCCCGGGTGGGCCGGCACCGGCCCCACTCCCGCTGCCGGCTGCCCGGCTGACGGCTGACGGCTGACGGCTGCCCGGCTGACGGCTGCCCGGCTGACGGCTGCCCGGCTGACGAACCACACGCTGTCGAGCTGCTGGCATGTCCGGAGCGCTCCAGATGCGCCAGCAGCTCGACAGTCTCCCACTGACTCCCACTGACTCCCACCGGGTCACTGCGGACACCGGCGCCCCGGGCCGCTGCACACCCTCGTGAGAATGGCCGGCTCCCGCTGGAGCATCGAGGAGCTGTTCCCCATCAGCTCGCGGCGGCGTCCGGGACGCCGTACGCCGCCGCCGGGGACCCCAGCACGTCCCGCACCATGAGCACGGCCTCCAGCCGGTTGCGGGCGTCGAGCTTGGCGAGGGCGTGCGAGACGTGGCTCTTGACGGTGGCGCTCGACACCCCGCAGAGTTCCGCCGCCTCGGCGGTGGTCCGACCCTCGCCGAGCAGGCGGAGCACCTCACGCTCCCGGGTGGTCAGTCTCCGCACGGCGTCCTGGGTCCGCCGGTCCACCGCAGCCGGGTTGACGTAGAAGTTCAGCAGGGCCGTGGAGAGTACCCGGTTGCTGCCGGCCACCGCCTGGACGCTGCCGGCCACCCCGCTCAGGTCGGGCTCCTTCACCAGGCAGCCCGCCGCCCCGGCTGCCATCGCGGCGTCGAGGCTACGCCGGGACCAGTCCAGGCAGAGCAGGACGACCCGGATCCGCCGGGCGGTGAGCTGCCGGACCGCGCCGGTCATCAGCTCACCGTGACTGGCCCCGAGGACCGCCACGTCGACCCGGTGCAGCGGCCAGTCCGCGAGCGGTCGGTGGCTGTCCACCCCGGCCACCACGTCGAGTTGGCTGTTGCCGGTCAGCACGTCGTGCAGCAGCCGACGCCAGACCGGATCGTGGTCCGCCACCAGCACCCGGATCCGCGACGGGACGCGGCTCCGCCCGCCGTCGAGCTGCCACGCCGACCGTGGTCGGTGGGTGGTCCCGGACACGGTCGTCATCGCCACCCCCGGTGCAGTTCGGCTGCGCTCAGTCGCCGTACCCCGTCGCCGAGCCGGAACTCGTAGCAGATCCGGTGCTGTGCCTCGTCGAGCAGCGCGGGCAGGTCGGTGTGCCGGTCGCAGTGCCCCCAGAGCAGGTCGAGGTGCCGGGTCATCACGTCGGCCTCGAAGCGGTCGCCCGGTCGCGCGTACGCCCGGAACCCGTCGATGCCGTCGATCCGGCGCACCTCGGCCGCCCCGCTGACCGAGAGCAGTTCGCAGGGCTCGACCGGGGCCAGGGTGTTGTGCTGGAAGTGGACCTTCCCCGGCTGGTCGACCGGGGGTACGGTCACCGGCTGGCCGAGTGCCAACTGCCCGGCGAGGCGGACCACGTCGACGCCGGCGGCGTGCCGGGCCAACTCGTTGATGTGGCCGCCCAGGCGACCGTTCACCTCGATGATCCGGGGCCCGCGACCGGTCAGCTTGATCTCGGTGTGGGTCAGGCCGGGACCCAGGTCGAGCGCGGTGAGGGCCCGGGTGGCGAGGTCGAGGATCTCCTGCCGCTCGGCGTCGGTCACCGCCGCCGGCCAGAACTGTCCGGTCTCCCGGAACGGCGGCACCAGCGGGAACTTCCCGGTGACGGCGAGGTGCCGGAGTCCCTGCGGCCCGTGGTGGCTCTCCACCGAGACGTAGTCGCCGAACGGTCCGCCCGGTCGGCCCACCAGCAGTTCCTCCACCAGGACGGTGGACACCCGCCCGGCCGGCAGGAGCGGGGCGAGGACCCGGTACGCCGTCGCGTCGTCGGTGACCACGTACGTGTTCCGGCTGCCCTGGCCGTGGACCGGCTTGACCACGGCGGGCAGGCCGACGTGGTCCCGGACGGCGGGCCAGTCCTCGATCGAGGAGAGCGGCCGGCTGCGTACGTCGTCGACCCCGTGTCGCCGGAGCCGCTCCCGCTGCCGCACCTTGTCGGTCAGCAGTCCGGTCGTGGCGACCGAGTGGAAGGGCAGGTCGAGCGCGTCGGCGAGCCGGGCCGTGACCGGCAGCATCGGCTCGGAGAAGGTCAGCACCGCCGCCGGGGCGAGCCGGCGCACCGCCGCCAGGTCCGCCGCACGGTCCCCGGTCAGCGGTACGACGTCGCCGAGCCGACGCAGCACCTCCCCGGTGCGCCGGGTGTGCGCGCTGGGGTTGACCAGGAACACCACCGGGCCGAGTTCACGCAGTCCGACCGCGATCTCGGCGCCCGACGCGGCGCCCCGGTCGTACACGACCACCAGCGGGCCGCCCATCAGGTGGTCATCCCCGCCACCGCGTGCAGCGCATCGCGGTACCGCTCCAGGTAGGCCGTCGCCTGTGCCTTGTCGAACAGGTCGGGGTCGTAGGCCACCGCGACGGCGGTACCGAAGTCCCGCGAGTCGATCATGAAGTCGACCATGAACGGGAAGCTGGCCTTGTCGAACGCCCACCACGCGCCGGGCCGGATCGCGGACAGCCGGGCCAGCCCGTCGTACACGTGGAAGTGGGTGAAGTTGAACGCCACGTCGAAGGGCGGCCGGCCCAGCCGTTGTTCGATGCGGGCCAGCGGGTACCGGCGGTGCCGCATCCCCCGCTGTTCGGCGGCGAGGGTACGGCGGCACAGCTCCGCCAGGTCGTCGGGGACGACCGGGATCCGGACGGGCACGGTGTTGAGGAACAACCCGATCAGCAGGTCGGCCCCGGCGGTCTCCGGCCGGCCGTTGACCGTCAGCCCGGTGACCACGTCCCGGTCCCGGCCGGTCCAGGTACTCAGGGCCCGGACGTGACAGCCGAGTACCAGGCTCTTCAGCGGCACCCCGATGGCTGCGGCGGCTGTCCGCAGGCCCGCCAGCAGGGTGTCCCCGATCTCGAAGGTGAGCAGTTCCCGGGGATCGGCCGCGCCACCGAACCGCCCCCGGTCGAGCAGCAGCCCGGGGACGTCTGCCTCCGCCTGCCAGTAATCCGCCGCCTCCGGACTGTCGAGCGCCGCCCGTTCCAGCCGGAGGAAGTCCCGTTGCCCGGTGACGGGCGGCAGCGGCAGGTCCGCCGGCCGGCCGGTGAGCGCCGCGTCGTACAGCGCGAGCAGTTCGTAGCAGAGCCGCGCGTAGCTCCAGCCGTCGAGGACCGCGTGGTGGACCGCCACGGTGAGGTGGAAGCTGTCCGGCAGCGCCGCGACGTGGCAGCGCAGCACCGGCGGGTGGCCCCAGTCGATGGCCTGCGACAGTTGGGTCGCCCGCCAGCGGGTGGCCGGTTCGGCCGTGGCGGCGTGTTCGACGGTCAGTGGCGGCTCCACGGTGGACCACAGCAGCTGCGCGGGGACGCTGTAGCTGCCCAGGTCGAACGAGGAGCGCAGGGCCGGGTGGCGGTCGCAGAGCGCGGCGAGCGCGGCGGTGAACAGTGCCCCGTCGAACGGCCCGGCCACCTCGACACCGACCAGGTCCTGGTAGAGCCGGGGGTCGCCGGACGCCTCGGTCAGGTAGATGAGTCCCACCTGGAGTGCCGAGGCGGGCCAGGCGTCGCACACCCCGGCCGGCATCAGGGCCCGGTCGTACGGGTCGAGGAGGCCGAACGGCTGGTCGTCCTGCCCGCCGTCGTCCCGGTCGCCGGGGCCGGACCGCCCGTCCGGCCCGTCCGGGCCGGGCCACCCGTCCCGGTCGGCCAGCGCCGCCACCAGCTCGCTGACCGTCGGGAAGTACAGCAGGTCGCGCAGCTCGATCGGGATGCCCCGCGCGTTGGCGTCCGCGACGACCCGCAGGGCGATGAGCGAGTCGCCGCCGAGGGCGTAGAAGTCGTCGTCGGGACCGACCGGCTGGTCACCGAGGTGTGCCTGCCAGATCTCCACCATGGCCTGCGTCGTGTCGCTCATCCGTCCCGCTCCCTCGCAGATACCGTGCGGGGCCGGGCCCGCACGGGCAGGTGTGTGATGCCCGCGATGAAGTTCGAGGCCAGGTGCGTGACCGGACCGTCGGGTTCGATCCGGTCGAACGCCCGGAACAACTCGGCGAAGAAGACCGCCAGGGTCATCCGCGCCAACGGCGCCCCCAGGCAGTAGTGCGGGCCGAAGCCGAAGGCGATGTGCCGGTTGTCCGGGCGGGCGACGTCGAACCGGTAGGGATCCGGGAAGACCTCGGCGTCCCGGTTGGCCGACCCGACCCAGACCGCGACCGCCTCACCCCGGCGGACCAGGCCGCCGCTGAGCTCCACGTCGTGGCGGGCATGGCGCAGGAAGCTGTTGGCCGGCGAGGTCCACCGCAGGCCCTCCTCCACCAGACCGGGCAGTGCCCCCGGCGCGGCGGCGTACTGCGCCGGATGCTCGATCAGGGCGAGGACGGTACCGGCGGCGGCGTGCGGGGTGGTGGCGTTCGCGCCGAGCAGCAGGCTGTAGCAGTTGTAGATCACCTCTTCGGTGGACAACCGTCGGCCGCCGGCGAGCATGCTGGTCAGGTACCCGATCAGGTCGTCACGCCGGGGGCACCGGTCGTCGCGGAGCTGCCCGGCGAAGTAGTCGAACAGGCCGTGGTGGGCGATGGCCAGTGTCGCCGCCGGGTGCCGCACGCTCAGCCCGGGATCCTCCGGGGCGGCGGCCATCGCGGTCCACCGGGTCAGCTGGTCCCAGTCCTGTTCGGGGATACCCATGAGCATCCCGGCGACGGCCATCGGCAGCTGGGCGACCTGCTCGGCGAGGTCCCACTCGGTACGGTCGAGCACGGGGTGCAGGACCCGGTGGACCGCCCGGACGACCTGCGGTTCCAGGTCGCGTACCGCCCGGGCGCTCAGCACCCGGTTGAGCGGGGTACGCAGCTCGGTGTGCCGGGGCGGATCGGTCGACACCAGCATCAGTCCGGCCGCCGCATCCCCGTGACCCAGCTGCTGCAACAGGCTGCCCCGCTCCGAGGTGAACTCGCGGTGGTCGCCCAGCACCCGGCAGGCGTCCCGGTACCGGGTGACCGACAGGAAGCTGCGCCCGTCGGGCAGCACCTGCCGGTGCAGCGGATGCCGGGCCCGCATCTCCGCCCACACCGGGTGCGGGTCGCCGTTCGCGTAGAGGTCGGGCGCGAAGAGGTCGACCTCCGCCACCGGCACCGTGAGGGCCCCGGCGTCGCTGGGGATCCTCACCGGGTCTCCTGCATCCGCCCCGCCGCCCGCACGGTACGGGCCAGCCCGGCCGGCGTCGGGTCGAGGTAGAACGACAGCGGGGACACCTCGACGCCGTGCCCGTGCCGGAGCTCCGTGAGGATCTGCACCCCGAGCAGCGAATGGCCGCCGAGTTCGAAGAAGTCGTCGTCGGCGCCGAGACCGTCGAGGCCCATCAGGTCCTCCCAGAGCTGGACCACGGCCCGCTCCAGCTCCGTACCCGGTGGCCGGTGCCCGGCGCTCACCTCGGGTCGACCGTGGGTCTCCCGGTCGGCCAGGGCCGCCCGGTCGACCTTGCCGTTCGCGGTCAGCGGCAACGCGTCCAGCCGGGTGACCCGGGCCGGGACGGCGTACGACGGCAGCGCCTCGGTCAGCCGCCTGCGCAGGTCCAGCACGGACGCGGTGCCGGTGACGAAGGCCGCGAGGCGCCGCCCCCCGGACGGGTCGCCCTGCACCACGACCGCCGCGCCCGTCACTCCCGGCACCCCTGCGGCGACCGCCTCCACCTCGGCCGGCTCGACCCGGAACCCCCGGATCTTGACCTGCCGGTCCCGACGCCCGACGAACTCCACCTGCTCGCCGGCGCGCCGGACGAGATCACCGGTGCGGTACATCCGGGAGCCGGGGGTGGCGGCGAACGGGTCGGCCACGAAGCGGCTGGCGGTGAGGGCCGGGTCGCCGAGGTACCCGTGGGCGAGCCCGGTCCCGCCGACGTACAGCTCACCGACCTCCCCGTCGGGTACCGGCCGGAGCCGGTCGTCGAGCACGTACGCCGTACTGCCCCGGATCGCCCGGCCGATCGGGACGGTGTCACCGGTGACCTCGCCGGTGACCCGGTGGCAGGTGCTGAAGGTGGTGTTCTCCGTCGGCCCGTACCCGTTGACCAGGACGGTGTCCGGGAGCGCCGCCACGGCCCGGTTCACGTGCGGTACGGAGAGCACGTCCCCGCCGGCCAGCAGGTACCGCAGGCCCCGCAGGTGGTCCAGGCCGTTCTCGACCGCCCGGTGGAACAGGCCGGCGGTGAGCCAGAGCACCGTGGCGCCCTGTTTGCCGGCATAGGCGCAGAGCTCCTCCGGCGAAAGGTCCTCCGGCGGCGGGACGACCAGGCACGCGCCGTTGAGCAGCGGCCCCCACACCTCCAGCGTGGACGCGTCGAAGGCCAGCGGCGCGTACTGCACGAACACGTCGTCGGGGTGGACCGGCAGGAATCCGTTGTCGACCACCAGACGGACCACGGCCCGGTGCGGTACGCACACGCCCTTGGGCCGGCCGGTGGATCCCGAGGTATAGGCGAGGTAGGCG
>NZ_WVUH01000147.1 GCF_017614955.1 Micromonospora echinofusca | reverse complement strand
GTCAGTCTCGGTATGCCCGCCGTACCGCCCCCGCCGCTCGCGCCCCGTCGGGCCAGTCGTCAGATCATGGTCGGTTCGGTGCCGGTGGGTGGGGGTGCGCCGGTGTCGGTGCAGTCGATGACCACCACCCTCACCTCCGACGTCAACGCCACGTTGCAGCAGATCGCCGAGTTGACCGCGGCGGGTTGTCAGATCGTGCGGGTGGCGGTGCCGTCGCAGGACGATGTGGAGGCGTTGCCGGCGATCGCGCGGAAGTCGCAGATCCCGGTGATCGCGGACATCCATTTCCAGCCGAGGTACGTGTTCGCGGCGATCGACGCGGGTTGTGCGGCGGTGCGGGTGAACCCGGGCAACATCCGGCAGTTCGACGACAAGGTGAAGGAGATCGCGAGGGCGGCCGGGGACGCGGGGGTGCCGATCCGGATCGGGGTGAACGCGGGTTCGTTGGACAAGCGGCTGCTGGCGAAGTACGGCAAGGCCACCGCTGAGGCGTTGGTGGAGTCGGCGTTGTGGGAGTGTTCGCTGTTCGAGGAGCACGGGTTCCGGGACATCAAGATCTCGGTGAAGCACAACGATCCGGTGGTGATGATCCGGGCGTACCGGCAGCTCGCGGCGCGGTGTGACTATCCGCTGCACCTGGGGGTGACCGAGGCGGGTCCGGCGTTCCAGGGGACGGTCAAGTCGGCGGTGGCGTTCGGTGCGTTGTTGGCCGAGGGGATCGGGGACACGATCCGGGTGTCGTTGTCGGCGCCGCCGGTGGAGGAGATCAAGGTCGGCGCGGCGATCCTGGAGTCGCTCGGTCTGCGGGAGCGTGGGCTGGAGATCGTGTCGTGTCCGTCGTGTGGGCGGGCGCAGGTGGATGTGTACAAGCTGGCCGAGGAGGTCACGGCGGGTCTGGAGGGGCTGCCGGTGCCGTTGCGGGTGGCGGTGATGGGTTGTGTGGTGAACGGGCCGGGGGAGGCCCGGGAGGCTGATCTGGGTGTGGCGTCGGGTAACGGTAAGGGTCAGATCTTCGTGCGGGGTCAGGTGATCAAGACGGTGCCGGAGGGGCAGATCGTGGAGACCCTGATCGAGGAGGCACTGCGGCTGGCCGAGGAGATGGGCGCCGAACTCCCCGAGGAACTGCGCGCCGAACTCTCCGAACTTTCTTCAGCACCGCGTCGACATTCGTGAGGAGAAGATCATGATCTCGCCGTTGGACCGACCGTGGGACGACCCACCGGAGGCGGAGGAGCTGCTACAGGACGCGATGCAGTGGCACTTCGACCCCCGTACCGGTTCACCGTTCTGGCTGGACCAGGCCGCCAGGCTCGACTTCGATCCCCGTACGGAGATCCGTACGGTGGCGGATCTGACCCGGCTGCCCAACATCGTGGACCTGCTCCGGGACGTCCGGGTCCGGGACCTGATCCCCCGTGGGTTCGGGGACAAGTACGGCCAGCCGATCGTCGCCGAGAGCGGTGGTACGACCGGCGCGCCGAAGCGGCTGATGTGGATGCCGGAGACCCTCGACCAGGCCACCGACTGGCACGCCGCCGGGCTGTCCCGGCACGGGCCGATCCGGTCCGGTGACTGGCTCTGCATGGGTCCGACCGATCCGCACATGGCCGGACACCTGATCCGGGCGACCGCCGCCCGGTTCGGGGCGATGTGCTTCCTGCTCGACCTCGATCCCCGGTGGGTCAAACGGTGCATCGCCCGGGGCGCGTACGAGGAGGTGGCGCTCTACACCGAGCACGTGGTCGACCAGGCCGAGTGGATCCTGCGTACCCAGGACGTCGCGGTCCTCTACAGCACCCCGCCGCTGCTGGAGGCCCTGTGCCGGCGGGACGGCATGGTCGACCTGATCAACGAGCGGGTCGACATCATCGGCTGGGGTGGCACCAAGATGGACACCGAGGACCGCAACCGCTTCCAGAACGAGGTCTTCCCCGGCGTGAAGCTGGTGGGTGGCTACGCCAGCACCATGATCGTCGGGGGGATCGTCGAGCGCCCCCCGCAGAACCGCGACGAACCGGCCGCCTTCGACCCCCCGGCCCCGTTCACCATCTTCTCCGTCGTCGATCCGCAGACCGGCCGTACCGTGCCCTACGGCGAGCGCGGCCAGGTGCTCCAGCACCACATCAGTCGGGGCCTGCTGCTGCCCAACAACCTGGAGCGGGACTCCGCGATCCGGTTGCCCCACCCGTCGGGTCGCGCCGGTGACTCGATCGCCGACGTACAGCCGGTGGTCGAGTTCTCCGGCAAGCCGGTCGTCGAGGGAATCTACTGACATGGCCGAGCGGATCCTGCCGATCCTGCGGGACATGCGCCGGGCCCGGCGGGGCGGTCCCGAGGCGGTGCAACGGCGGCAACGGGCCCGGCTCACCGCGATGGTCCGGCACGCCCGGGCCCGGTCCCCCTACTACCGGGAGCTGTACCGGGATCTCCCGGCCCACGTGGCCGACGTGGGACTGCTGCCGGTCACCACCAAGCGGGAGCTGATGGCGCGGTTCGACGACTGGGTGACCGATCCGGCCGTGACCCTGGACGCGGCGCGGGCCTTCATCGACGATCCCAGCCGGGTCGGGGACCTGCTGCTCGGCAGGTACCGGGTCGGCACCAGTTCCGGCAGCACCGGGGTCCGGGGGATCTTCCTCTTCGACGACCGCAGCACGGCGGTGACCAGCGCCATGGCGTTGCGCGCGTTCGGGCGCTGGTTGTCCTGGACCGACCTGGCCCGGGTGGTGGCGGGTGGCGCGCGGGTGGCCTCGCTGCTGGCCACCGGTGGGCACTTCGGCTCGTCCACCGTCCTGCCCCGCCGCTCCGACGGACGCCGGGTCGGCGCCGGCCGGCTCCGGGTGTTCTCGGTGTTCGACCCGATGCCCGAGCTGGTGGCCGAGCTCAACCGGTTCCGGCCGAACATCCTGATCGGCTACGCCGGGTTGATCGCGATGCTGGCGGGGGAGCAGGAGGCCGGCCGGCTGCGGATCTCCCCGACCCTGGTCATGCTCGGCGCGGAGGGCCTTCCGGAGAGCGGGTACCAGCGGGTGGCGACCGCGATGCGGGCCAGGATCGGCAACGGCTACGGCGCGTGCGAGTTCATGTCCACGGCCGCGAGCTGCGCGGTCGGCTGGCTGCACGTCAACAGCGACTGGGTGATCGTGGAACCCGTCGACCGGGAGTACCGCCCGGTGCCGGCGGGGGTACCGTCGCACACCGTCCTGATCACGAATCTCGCCAACCAGGTGCAACCGGTCCTCCGGTACGACCTGGGGGACTCGCTGCTGGCCCGGCCGGACCCCTGCCCCTGCGGGGACCCGTTCCCGGCGATCCGGGCCACCGGTCGGGCCAGTGACGCGCTCACCTTCCAGGACGACCGGGGCCGTCCCGTGCAGGTGGCGCCGGTGGCGCTCGCCGGGATCGTCGACCGGGCCCCCGGTCTGGAGCTGGCACAGGTGGTGCAGACCGCCCCGACCGCACTCCAGGTCCGGGTCCGGTCCGCCCCGCACGCCGACCCGGAGCGGGTCTGGCAGACCATCCGCGCGGAGATCGGCGCCTTCCTGGCCAACCACGGGCTGACCCACATCGCGGTGAGTCGCAGCGCGGAGCCACCGATGCAGTCGGCCGGCGGGAAGTACAAGTTGATCATACCCCTGGCCTCCTCCACCGCCCCCCGATGACGGCGGCACAGAAACGACAGGATGGGATCAAAGGGATGTACCGGTCACTCGACGTCCACGACGTCCGGCACCCGCCACGGGAGACACCCCGCTACGACCTGACGCCCGGCGAACGGGACCAGATGGACCGCGCGGTGCGGACCCTGCGCGGGCGGGCGACGGTGGTCGGCGCCCCGCGCACCGTCGACAGCGCCCGACTGCTCAACGGGTCGCTACCGGAGGGGCTGATCGCGGCGTTGGAGGACTTCCGCCGGTTCGGCAACGACGCGGGGGTGCTCACCGTCCGGAACCTGCCGGTACCGGCCGGGCTGCCACCCACCCCCACGGTGCCGAACTCGGTGCCGGTCGACTGCGGGGTCTCGGTCGCGGTGCTCCTGCTGGTCATGTCCCGACTCGGTGATCCGATCTCGTACACCGAGGAGAAGCACGGTGCCCTGGTCCACGACATCTGTCCGGTACCCGGCGAGGAGGAGCAGCAGCAGAACACCGGATCGGTCTACTTCGAACTGCACACCGAGAACGCGTTCCACGCCAACCGACCGGACTTCGTCGGCCTGCTCTGCCTGCGGCCGGACCACGAACGGCGGGCCGCCTCCATCACCAGTTCCATCCGGGAGGCGTTGCACCTGCTCAGCGCCGAGGAGGCCGCGCTGCTGCGCCAGCCGCGCTTCCGTACCCGGCTGGCGCCGTCGTTCTGCCGGGACGCCGACGTGCGCCCCTACCTCGCTCCGGCACCCGTGCTCGGCGGGACCAGCCGGTACCCGACGATGACCGTGGACTTCGACGACACGGCCGCCACCGACGAGGAGGCCGAGCGTGCGCTGGTGGCGTTGCACGGTGCCCTCCAGCGGGTACGCCGGGAGTCCGTGCTGCTCGCCGGTGACCTCTCGATCATCGACAACTCGACGACGGTGCACGGACGCAGCGCGTTCACTCCCTGCTACGACGGGCAGGACCGCTGGTTGCAACGGATGTTCGTCGTGCATTCCCTCCGGGGTGCGCTGGACGTACTGGCGGTGGAGAACAATTACCGCTGCCGGCCCCTGGCGGTACCGCGATGATTCCCGACGCGGAACCGACACATCCGAATCTGCTCACCATCGAGCGGTTTCTCGGCGCGTACTCCCGCCGCGATCGGGCCGGTATGCAGGATATGGCGACCCTCGATGTCCAGTGGCGGTTTCCCGGTCCACCCCCACTCGGTGGTCAGTGGCACGGTGTCGACGGGATCATGGCCTTTCTCGACGCGATCTGCGCCCTCGGTCTCCAGGAGCGAAGCCACGTGCGTGGGGTCAGTGACGAATTCGTGGTGGAGTGCAAGGAGACGGTTCGTGACGGTGGCAGCGGGATGCTCTGGTGTGTGCTGTGGGCGTTCCGTGGGGGGCGGATCAGCGCCGGCACACACCTGACGGCCGAGCCGGATCGCGTGCGGGACCCGGCGCGATGGTGACGACCGCCGGACGGCGCTCAGACGGCCGGGGAGTAGAACCGGGACCGGTAGGCGAGGGCGATGGCCTCCCCCCGGCTGCGTAGCCCGAGCTTGCGCAGGATGCGGGAGACGTATGCCCGGACGGTGGCGGTGGTGACCGACATGATGGCCGCGATCTCCTCGGTGGACTGCCCGTCGGCGAGCCGGAGCAGGGTCTCGCGTTCCCGTGGCAGCAGCAGGTCGGCGATCGACGCGGCGCTCACGCCGGCCTCCTCGTCGACGAGGCGGTCGGCCATGTACCCGATCATCTGCCTGGTCAGGGGCGGGGAGACGAAGGCGCCACCGGCCTCGGCGGCGATCAGTGCCTGAGGAAGGTCGTTGGCGAGCCGGTCCCGGAGGAGGTACCCACTGGCGCCGCCGCTCAGGCCGCTCCAGACCGCGGCGCCGGTGCCGGAGATGGCGGTCAGGATGACGGCTGCGTCGGTGCGGTGGACGAGATCGCCCACGTCCGTCCGTCCGTCGGTGAGCATGGCGCTGGCCAGCACGATGGCGTCGGCGTGCACGTCCCGGGCCACGCTCGCCGCAGCGTGCAGGTCGTCGGCCTCGCCGACGACCTCCTGGCCGGGACACCGTTCGACGATCTTCCTCACCAGCTTCCGTCCGGTCGGATCGGTGTCGGCTACCAGAACTAGCATGCGGAGAACCCCCGTCGCCACGAACGCTGGAATGGGCGCCGCTGGCGGACATCCTGTTGGCCGACGGCGGCGCCATACGGATCCGTTCTCAATAAAAAACCGGTCGCCCTGTTTCGTCAACAGATGCGGTGGCGCATCCTCTGCATCTGAGAATCGAACTTTGCGGAAAAAGCCGCTCATCCCGCAGGCCGGAGGGGTTCCATTTCACCCTGTGGGACCACTTTGGCGGGTCGTGTGGCGTGGGTCACATCAAAAGAAGCATGTCCTGCGGTATGTTTATAGATCGAAGAACATGATTGGAACGGGGAGCTGCATGGTTGGTCCTGCCTGCTGTCCGCAATCCTGCGGGGCCGTCGCCGACGGCGTCTTCGCCGCCAAACTCTCCTACGAGTCGACCGTCCCACGGCACCTCGTGCACCGCGCCGCCGTCGCCGAGGTGGTGCTGACCGACTGGTCCCCGGTCGCCCGGCATCTCTTCGTCTGCGCGGTGCAGTGGCCGGTGGGTCACCTGCTCTACGGTCGCCGCGCCGGCCGGCTCGATCCGATGCTGGTGGCGGAAGCGATCCGCCAGGCCGGGATCCTCGTCGCGCACGCGGGCTACGGCGTCAGCGACGGGCACCATTTCGTCATGCGGCGGCTGGCGTGGCGGTGCGCACCCGACGCGTTGCGCGCCCCCGCCGGACCGGTCGAGTGTGTCTGCGTGGTCCGGGTCAGCGAGGTGGTGCGACGTGGCGACATGGTGGGCGGTCTCCGCGTCGACGTGCAGTTCTGCCGGGACGGCGGGCACTTCGCCGCCGGGACCGGCTGGGTGAGCTGCCTGAGCCCGCAGGTCTACCGGCGGATCCGGGCCCGCAGTCGCGGCGGTGCACCGGATCAGGGGTGTCCCCCGGTGGAGGTCCCCGCCGCGCTGCCGGCGAGTGTGGGCCGGGAGTCCGTCCGCGACGTCGTGGTCGGACCGGCCGACGACGCCGGGGCCCGTGCCCTCCGGGTACCGCTGGATCATCCGGGGTTCTTCGACCACCCGGTCGACCATGTGCCCGGCATGCTGCTCTTCGAGGCCATGCGCCAGTACGCCGTCGCAGCTCACGGTGTGGACAGTGCCCGGCTGGTCGCCGCCGAGGCGTGTTTCCCCCGCTTCGTGGAACTGGACCGGCCCTGCCGGATCGAGCCGGCCCCACCCGGCGCCGGTGACAGCCCGGCCTTCATCCGGCGGGCCGGTGTGTCCCTCGTTCAGGACGGTCGGATCGCCGTCCGGGGCTCCGTGGCCGTGACCTGCTGACCCGGCACCACCGCGACGGTTTCCCGGCCGGCCGCCACCACGAAACCCAGGTAGTAGGTGAGCTTGCGGCTGGGGACCAGCCCCGGGAGGACGAGCCGCCAGAGATCCCCGACCTGGTCGACAAGATGCTGGCGGAAGTCGATGACCTGCGCGACGACGTGCAGTCCGGTGAAACTGCTGACCAGGAAACGCGCGATGCGTTCGAGGTCCATGGTCGTCCGGATGTCGGCCTCGGCCTCGGCCCGCCGGAGGATCTGCGTGGTCATCGCGATCCAGTCCAGGTACGGATCCGGCAGGGGACGGTCGAAGGTGTGCTCCAACGTCAACCGGATGCCACCCCGCACGACCGGATCCACCCGCAGTTGCCAGGCCAGCCGGTAGGACATCCGGATCAGCGCCTCCAGCGCGGGTGTCTCCAGACCCGCCACGGTCGTCGCCTCCGCCGCCCACAGCGCATGCTGCTCCTGGACCACCGCCTGCGCGAGATCCTGTTTGGACCGGAAGTGGAAGTAGAGGGCACCCTTGGTGACCCCGGCGTGGGCGACGACGTCACTCAGGCCGGTGCTGCCGTATCCGTACCGATCGAACATCTCCGCAGCGGCTCTGATGATCGCCGCCCGCGTCTGCTCCGCCCGTGGCTGCCGTGGCATACACCCATCCTAAAACCGGTCGCCCGGTATCTTAACAGCGTTGTCGTAATGACGCTCCAAAGTGTTCGGAGGTGGAAACCTTTTGCCACCAACGGTTCTGCTCACCGGAGCGACCGGATTCATCGGCGGTGCGGTACTGGCCGCGCTGCGTACCCGCGACGTCCGACTGCGGACCCTGGCCCGCCGGCCGGTGCCCGGCGCCGACGGGGTCGCCGAGCGGATGCGCGCCGACCTGACCCGCCCGGAGTCGCTGCGCGGGGTCTGCGACGGTGTCGACGTCCTCGTGCATGCCGCGTCCCACGTCGGGGGTGACCCCCGGCAGTGCCGCCTGGTCAACGAGGAGGGCACCGCCCGTCTGGTCGCCGAGGCGGTGCGGGCCGGGGTGGGCCGTGTCCTCTACGTCAGCACCGCAGGGGTCTACGGGCCCGGCGTCCACCGGGGGCCGGCGGAGGACGAGGTCACCCGCAACCCCGGATCCGTCACCAGCGCCAGCCGCGCGGCGGCCGAGGACCACGTACTCGCCGCCGGCGGTTGTGTCCTGCGTCCCCATCTCGTCTACGGTCCCGGTGACCGTTGGGTGGTACCGGCCCTGGTCACGCTCCTCGCCCGGTTACCCGGCTGGATCGACGGCGGCCGGCCCCGGACCTCGCTGATCGGGGTACGCGACCTGGGGCGTGTCGTCGCCGCGCTCGCCACCACCCCGACGCCCCCGACGCCCGGCCAGATCCTGCACGCCAACCACCCGCAGCCGGTGAGCATCGCCGAGATCGGCGCGGCACTGGCCCGGCAGTTGGGGATCCGGATCCCGCAGGGCCGGATCTCGCTGGCCGAGGCGCGGGCACACGCGGCCCGGCACGGCCTGCCCGAGCGCCACCTGGAACTGGTCGGCGCCGACCACTGGTACCGCTCGGACCGGATCTGGCAGGTGGCCGCCTGTCCGCCCGGGGCCGCGTTCCCCCGGGACCTCACCCACGCGCTGCCCTACTACCGGCCGCTCCTGGGCACCCCCGGGACGGCGACGGAGGGCTGACCGTCCCACCGGTGGGACGACCCGCCGCCGGCTCGGCCGACGGCGGGTACGGCACCCGGGATCAGCCGGCGGCGGGGAAGAGGCCCTCCGGGTTGACCAGGTCCGGCGCGGTCCAGCCGTTCAGGTCGTACTCGGACAGGCAGCTGTCCACCAGGTCGAGCATGTGGCCGGCGATCCCGGCCGCGGTGCCCTTGCGCAGCACCTGGATCCGGTTCTCCTCGGCGTTGCCGGCGTGACTGCGTTCGTACAGCTCGTGCCGGCCGGCGAACTCGCTGCCCACCGCGTCCCAGAGCAGCTTCATCACCTTCACCCGGTCCACCGCGCTGTAGCCGTGCGACCCCCGCAGGTACCGGTCGAGGTAGGGCCGGATCTCCTCGTTGTGGAAGTCCGCCACGTTCGAGTTCAGGTAGATCAGACCACTGCCGACGCTGTGCTGCACCAGCTCACGGACCTTGCCGTACGCGATCGGCGCGAGTACCCGGTAGGTCAGCGCGTACTCCTCGTTGGGCTGCACGTAACCGTCGCCCCAGGGCACCGACCGCTCGATCATCGCGTCCGACAACGCCCACATCAGGTGCCGCCACACCATCACCTCACCGATGTTGGCCTGGACGCTGCGGAACTCACCGGTGCCGTTGATCTCCACGGCCCGGGTCATCAGCCCGCAGATGAAGTCCAGCTTGGTGGCCAGCCGGGTCACCCCGTGCAGGGTGAACCGGGGCAGGAAACCGGAGCGGTGGAAGAACGAGTTGGCCTTCTCCACGTCCCCGTAGATCAGCACGTTCTCCCACGGGATCAGCGCCTTGTCGAAGACGATCACCGCATCGTTCTCGTCCATCCGGCTGGCCAGCGGGTAGTCGAACGGGCTGCCGGTCTGCGCCGCGGTCATCTCGTACGACGCCCGGCACAGCAGCTTCACCCCGGGGGTGTCCATCGGGGCCATGAACACCACCCCGAACCGGCGCTCCTTCACCGGCAGGCCGTGGTGGGCGATGAAGTTGTAGTGGGTCAACGCCGAACCGGTGGCCACCACCTTCGCCCCGCTGACCACGATCCCGGCGTCGGTCTCCCGCTCGACGTGCACGTACACGTCGGCCACCTGGTCCGGCGGGAGGTGCCGGTCCACCGGCGGGTGCACCAGGGCGTGGTTGACGTGCAGGACCCGCTCCTGGCAGCGCTGGTACCACATCCGCGCGTTCTCCGCGAACGGGTCGTAGAAGTCGGCGTTGCCGCCCAGCGTGGCCAGGAACGACGCCTTGTAGTCCGGCGAGCGGCCCAACCAGCCGTAGCACTGCCGCTGCCAGGCGGCGATGGCGTCCCGGGAGGCGCGCAGCTCGTCCTTGCTGCGCGGCGCCCGGAAGAACCGGTGCGTGAACCCGCCGGACCCGGTGTCGGTCGGCATGGTCAACACGTCACGCTCGGCCGGATCCCACAGTGCGTCGTAGAGCCGGGCCACCATCCGGGCGTTGTTCCGGAACGCCGGGTGCCCGGTGACATCCTTGACCCGTTCCCCGTAGATCCATACCTCGCGCCCGTCGCGCAGGCTCTCCAGGTACTCGTCGCCGGTGAACGGAAGCCGCTCGGGCTCGGGCTGCGCCACGCGAATCAACTCCTCGGGTCGGCCGCGATAGCGGCGGAGCGGTCACGCACCAGGCGGGCCAGACGGCGGACCCCCTCCTCGATCTGCTCCGGTGTCAGCGCGCTGCACGACAGCCGCAACTGCCGTCGCCCGCCACCGTCGAGATGGAAGTAGCTCATCGGGGTCCAGAGCACCTGGTACCGGCTGGCGGATTCGGCCAGCACCTCGTCGTCGACGTCGAACCCGACGGTGACCACCACGAAGAACCCACCGGCGGGGGTGTTCCACCGCACCCGGTACCGGTCGCGTTCGCCGGGCGGGAACTCGCGGGCCAGACTGTCCAGCAGCACCGTCAGGTTGCGCCGGTAGAAGGCGGCCCGGTCGGCGTTCGCCGCGTCCAGCCGGCAGTCCGCGCGCAGCAGCATTCCCCCGATCACCGCCTGGGCCAGCGCCGAGGTGTTCACGGTGATCATGCTGCGCAGCAGCGACAGTTGCTCGGCCAGCAGGGTGGTGCGGCCGTCGGGCAGCCGGACCGGCTGGTCGGCGACGACGTAGCCGACCCGGGCGCCGGGGAAGCAGGTCTTGGCGAAGGTGCCGATGTGCACCACCCGCCCACCGGTGTCCAGCGCCTTGAGCGCCGGCTCCCGGTACGCCGGTTCGGCCAGGAAGCCGTACGGGTCGTCCTCGATC
This sequence comes from Micromonospora echinofusca, assembly GCF_017614955.1. GTDB lineage: Bacteria > Actinomycetota > Actinomycetes > Mycobacteriales > Micromonosporaceae > Micromonospora > Micromonospora echinofusca_A. The sequence continues at coordinate 5,799 of NZ_WVUH01000147.1, read as the reverse complement.
AGGATCAGGTCCTCGGCCTCGGCGACGGCGAGCAGGGCGAGCCGGTCGGCGTGCGACAGGGTGTGCCCGGACGGGTTGGCGAAGTTCGGTACCACGTACAGCGCCCGGGGCCGGCGGCCCTCCGCCCGGACCCGCCGCGCCACCTCGGCCACGTCGGCCGGCGCCAGTCCGTCCGGACCCTCCGGTACACCGACCACCGGCACCCCGAGCAGCCCGGCTGCGCCGAGCATGCCGATGTAGCAGGGCGACGGCACCAGCAGCACGTCGTCCGGGCCGGGGCAGAGCGCCCGGGCGCAGACCAGCATGCCCTCCTGGGCGCCGGTGAGCACCACCACCGCCTCCGGGTCGACCCGCAGCCCGGTGTCGTTGGCCAGGGTCCGGGTGACCAGTTCCCGGATGTGTCCGGCGGTGCGGCCGTACTGGAACAGCTGCCGGGTCACCCCGACCTCGTCGAGCCCCTGCTCCTCGCGGAGGTACCGCAGGTAGCGGTCGAGCAGGTCGGGCAGTTCGGCGGGGTCGAAGAAACCATCGTACGGCCGACCGGCGGCCAGCGGGATCGCCTCCGGGTGCCGGGCGGCGATCTCGTTGAGGAACGTGGCGGAGCCGATCACCGGCTGGGCGAGCGCGTCGCACAGGTCGGCGAGGGTGAGGGCGACCCCGGTGCCGGCCGGTGCGCTCATGACCGTTGCGGGACCGTGCTGGTCACCCGGTCGTGCTCGACGGCCTCGTAGAGGGCGCGTACGTTGCCGCTGCCGAAGGTGCGCGCGTTGCGCCGTTCGATCAGCTCGTAGAAGAGCGTGCCCCGGGTGTGCGGCGACTGGGTGAAGATCTGCAACAGGTGTCCCCAGTGGTCCCGGTCGACCAGGACGTCGACCGCACGCAGCGTGTCGATCTCCCCGGTCAGCTCCGGTGCCCGCCCGGCGAGCATGGTGTAGTAGCTCTGCGGCGCCTGGAGGAACGTCACGCCCTGCCCGCTGAGCCGGGGCACCGCGACCGTGATGTCGTCGGTGAGGAAGGCCAGATGCTGTACCCCGGCTCCCCGGTGGTCGGTCAGGAACCGGTCGATCTGGCCGGGGGAGCGGGTGACGTCCGGCTCGATCAGGGTGAACGTGATGTCCCCGGCGTTGTTCTGCACCACCTTGGAGTCGATGGCCTGGTCACCGACCTCGACCAGCTCCTCGAAGATGGTCCGGAAACCGAACACCTCGACGTAGAACTCGGTGGTCGGCACGAGCCGGCCGCCGGGCAGACAGATCGCGATGTGGTCGATGGTCTTGAGCAGACCGTCGTCGACGCCGGCCGTACCGTCGAGACGCTGGACGAAGGTGTGCGCCAGGTCCCCCGGGCCGGACACCGTGGCGGTGACCGCCCGGGCGCCGTCGGCCAGTCGGGTCTCGGCGGGCGCGGCGACCGCCCGGGCCCCACGCCGGACCGCGGTGTCGAAGGCCGCCGCAGCGTCCTCGACCCCCATCGCGATGTCGGCGACCCCGTCGGCATGGCGGGCCACGTAGTCGCTCACCCGGCCCCGACCGGCGGTCGGCGCCGTGGCCACCACCCGGATCCGCCCCTGGGTCAGCAGGACCGAGGTGTGCTGCTCGGTACCGTCGTCCGAGGTGACCGGCGGGTGCGCGGCGAACCCCATGGCGTCGCGGAAGTACTCCACGACGTGGTCCAGCCGGTCGGTGAGCAGGGCGACGTGGTCGATGCCGACGGGATCCATCAGTCCCGTCCTTCCGCTCGCCGGATGAGCAGGATGCCGTCACGGATGGTCAGCAGCACGCAGACCAGGTCCGGACGGGCGGCGACCATCTTGTTGAACCGGTGGATGCCGTCGGTGGCCGGGTCACCGTCGCAGTTGTCGATGACGGCCCCGTTCCAGAGCACGTTGTCCACCGCGATGACCCCGTTCGGGGACAACCGTTCCAGCAGCGGGTCGAGGTACTCGGAGAAGTTGGCCTGGTCGGCGTCGAGCATCACGAAATCGAACGGTCCGGACAGCGACTCAATGGTTTTCAGCGCCGGGCCGACGCGGATCGTGATGCGGTCGGCATAGGCGCTCGCGTCGATATGACGCTGCGCGATCGCCGCATTCTCCTCGCTCAGCTCGCAGGTGGTGATATGCCCACCCGGCGGTAGCACCTCGGCCATGGACAACGACGAGTAGCCGGTGAAGGTGCCGATTTCGAGTACGGCACGCGGCTGCAACGCCAACAGGTAGAACTGCAGGAAACGGGCCTGTACCGGCCCGATCATCATTTGCGGCAGTTCGCAGAGGCGACGCGTTTCGGCGGCGACCTCCACCAGGTGCTCAGGATCCGATGTGGTGTGCGCGGCGGCGTACTCTTCGACGCCGGGTAGCGTTATCGCCTTCACGGGGACGAGGCTAGTCGGCTGCCCTGACGTGCTGCGGAAATCCTTCAGCGCCCCGAAACATCCCGTCCGGGGTTCTGCATACTGTCGCACTCTTGGGATGATGTCGCATCGACGACCGTGGCTCGCGGAGGTGGGCATGCCGGAACCTCGCTGGTATGAGATGTGCGGACGGGCCGCTACGGTGACGGGGGTGCTGGCCCGACACGCGCTGGCGACCGTACCGGCGGTGGCGCGCAGCGCCCCCCGGGGCTCCACGGCGGTCCGCGTGGTGCTGCGGGACCGGCTGCGTGCCCTGGTCTGCGAGTTGGGCGCCAGCTACATCAAGGGCGCCCAACTGCTCAGTACCCGGCAGGACCTGCTCCCGGCGGCGGTCTGCGAGACGCTCGGGCAGCTGCACGACCGGGTGCCGGCGATGTCGACGGAGCAGGCCCGGATCGTGGTGGACACCGCCTTCGCCGGCCGGGAGTGGCCGTTCGCGGAGTTCGACTGGACCCCGATCGCCAGCGGCAGCATCGCCTGCGTGTACCGGGCGACCCTGCACGACGGCCGCGAGGTGGCGGTGAAGGTACGCCGGCCGGGCATCGGCCCCCGGATGCACGCCGACTTCGCGTTGCTCGCCTCCGGTGCGCGGTTGATGCAGCGGCTGCCGGGGATGCGCCGCCTGCCGGCCAGCGAGATGGTCGGGCAGATCAGCGAGGCCGTGCTCCGCCAGTTGGACTTCGAGACCGAGGCCGAGTCGCTGCGGATGCTCGGCGGCAACCTCAGCGACCTGGACTTCCTGCGGGTACCGACCCCGGTGGACGAGATCCGGGCCGACGGGATCCTGGTGATGGAGTTCATTCCGGGGCTCCGCCGGGTCACCGGCGGTGAACTGCCCGCCGAGACCGCCGCGCTCGCGGTACGCCGGGTGCTGCACTGCGTCTACCGGATGCTCTTCCTCGACGGGGTGGTGCACTGCGACCTGCACCCGGGCAACCTCTACCTGGATCTCCAGGGCGAGGTGGTACTGCTCGACGCGGGCTTCGTGGTGCACCTCAAGCCCCGGGTCCGGCGGCTGTTCGCCGAGTTTTTCTTCAACATGTCCCGGGGCAACGGCCGGCAGTGCGCCGACATCATCGTCCGCAGTACCGACAACGGTGGTGCGGGTGCGGACCTGGAGCGGTTCCGCACCGAGATCATCGAGCTGGTGTCGGCCACCCACAAGAAGTCGGCCGGCGAGTTCCAGCTGGCTCCGTTCGCCGCCAAGCTGTTCGACCTGCAACGCCGCTGTGGCCTGTACGCCGCCCCGGAGTTCGTCTTCCCGCTGCTGTCCCTGCTGGTGATCGAGGGCATGATCAACGAGTTCGACGCCGGGGTGGACTTCCAGGCCGAGGCGAAGCCGGTGCTGATCAAGTCGTTGCTCACCGCCGTACCCCGGGAACCGGCCGCGAGCTGATCCGGGCGCGCGTGGCGGCCGTGGGACGACCGGCGCCGCCGGTCCCCGGCCGCCTGCCTGCGGCGCTGCCTCGGCGCGGTGCGGTCCCGGCGTGCCCGATGCGCTGCTGTCCCGCGCGGTGCCACCGTGCCCGGCCCTGTCCCGCGCCGTGCCGCCGTGCCCGGCGGCGCTCGGTCCACTCCGTTTTCAGGAAACCGGGCTGTCGGGCCGGGACGGACACCCCGACTTCCAGGAACCCAGAAGCGTGCGCGGCTCATCCGGTACCCAGCGCTGAGTGCTCGGCGTTGAGCGGTCGGCGGGCCGGCGGGCCGACCGTCAGGCGGGCTCGGCGACCGCGACGAGCAGGCCGCCGCGGGCCCGTCCGGTCTGCACGGTCCGGAGCCCGGCCTCGGCGAACATCGCCCGCACCCGGGGCTCCCGGTGGTGGTTCGGCAGTTCACCGAGCAGCCGCAGGACCGGGCGTAGCCAGTCCGGCGGGGGAGTGTGCTCGGCCAGCACGAAGCGACCCTGCGGGTGCAGGACCCGTCGGATCTCGCGCAGGCCGGCCAGCTGGTCCCGCCAGTGCCCGAACGACGTGGTGCTCAGCACCAGGTCGACCGAACCGGTGGGTAGCGGCAGGCTTTCGGCACCGGCGACCACGAGGGTGGCGGCGGGCAGCTTCGTCTGAGCGAACCGGACCATCTCTGCGGCCGGGTCCGCACCGATCAGCGCGGCCCGGGGCCAGCGCTGGGCGACCTGGGCGAGCAGCCGCCCGGTGCCGCAGCCGACGTCGAGGACGGTACGCGGCTGCCGGTCGCCGGCCGCGTCGAGGACCTGCGGATCGGCACGCCGGCAACCCAGTTGTCCGGGATGCCGGTCGTACCGGTCGGCGATCCGGTTGAAGTTCGCTATCGAGCCGGGGTCAGGCACGGTCACCCCTTCATTCTGGTCGCCGTCGGCGCCGGGCCGATCTTCACGGTTGCGGTGTTGCGGCAGAGCTTCACTCCCGATAGTGGAGCGCCCGGGCCGACGACGTCGGCCCGGGCGTCCGGTGGGGAGCAGGTACGCGTCAGACCGTGGCCGGCTTGAGCGTGCTCGCGGTCTTCGACCACTCGGCCGCGACCTTCTGCGACTCCTCGAAGTGGCCCTGGCGGATCGCGAAGTCGCCGGAGACGTAGGCGCCGACGATCTTGCGGGTGGCCAGCATGTACATGACCGGCTCGGCGTCCGGGTTGGCCTTGTCGTACATGCCGACGCGGTCACCCGGGGCCATCTCGCCGACGGCGCCGATCGGGGGCAGGGCGCCGAACAGGCCCGAGATGTTGATCGGGTCCTTGTTGATCAGCGTCTTGCCCTGCTCGAGCAGCTGCAGCTCGAAGAAGACGTTGAAGTAGCCCTTGAACCGGGTGGAGAAGTCATCCGGCGCGAAGACCATTTCCTCGCCCATGGTCGGCAGCTGCGGGTTGATGGTGAAGAGGAACTCACCGAGGTGCTCGCTGCGGCCCCGCAGGTTCATCTGCAGGATCTGCACGATGATCTTGGTGGGGTCCTGCGGGGTCGGGAAGCTGCGGTTGACGACGAACCAACCGTCGGCCTCGATCGTCTCGGTGTCGCCCGCGATCTCGATCACGGCGTCCGTCCACAGGTTCAGGTAGTCGGTGCCGCCGGGGGGGAAGTAGTTGGTGGTCATCGTGACTCCTTGTCGGGTCGTAGGGACCTGTGCTTTAGAAGCCTATAGCGGATCTGTGCGGAGTCAACAAATCTGTCAATGTCTTGTGGTGGCGTCCTGCTGCGCCGAGATCAACTGGCTGACCTGGTCTTTGTGGCGATCCGCCGGTCCTGCGGCGCGGCGCGGTCGTCGTTGCAGCAGGACCAACTGCTATATAAAACAGAAGCAGTCAGGAGTCGGGGGTCGAGTGACCGGTCCGTCCGGGCGGCTCGTCCGGGCCCACGCCGGGCTTTGGTGGTGCGGTCGACGGATGCCGGCGGCAGGTGGTGGAGGTGTGCGGATT
>NZ_WVUH01000146.1 GCF_017614955.1 Micromonospora echinofusca | reverse complement strand
GACCGGGAGGGTGGCGGGTCGGGGAGGACGCCCGGTCAGACCGGATACGTGCGGGCCACGGCGACCATCTCCGAACTGTGCGAGCCGACGATCCCCACCCCGGCCGGGCGGGGCCGGAAACCGGGCAGCCCGGTCAGCCCGTCACTGGCGTCCATCGCGCGTACCCGCACCTGACCGGGAGCGCCGCGCAGCACCAGCTCGATCTCGACGCCCCCGGCCGGCGGGGCGTGGAAGACGATCCCGAACCCCCAACGCCGCGCCGGATCGGTGGCCGGGTCGGACACCGGCCGACCGGCCACCGTGGCCCGTTCCACGGTCACCGCACCCTGCCCGGTCTCCACGTGCAGCGCGGCGAGGCGTACCGGGCGCTGCGGAAGCAGTCGCAGCCGCAGGGTACGCAGCCCGTTCACGGTGCTGTCGGCGAGCTTCTCCACCGTCGGGGGTGGCAGCGGGGCAGCCGACGCCGGCCCGGTGAGCAGCGGCTCGTCGCCGAGGGCGGGGAACTCGCCGCCCACCGGGGCCGCCGCGTCGACGTACCCGGCCGTCCAGGGCTGCGGATCGGTCTCGTGGCTCAGCCACCGGGCCTGCCCGGTGTCGGCGTCCAGCGCGTACATCAGGTGGGTGGGCACCGGATGGTCGGCGTCGAAGCGGTCCACGGCCAGTCCCACCCCGGCCAGCAGCACGGCGGCCAGGGCGGCGGCGGTCGCCGGGACGGCACCCAGCCGGCGGGCCCGCAGCGCGTCCATCGCCCGATGCCCACCGGCCTGCGGGTGCAGCAGGTCGACCACCGGCAGCGCGGCCAGCCCGAGCAGTACCGAGAAGAACGCCGCCACCCCGCCCATCGCCATGCCGAGCGCCGGGAAGAGCAGCACCACGGTCGGCAGCAGGATGACCACCGCGACCACCCCGGCGGCGGTCACCGCGAGCACCGGCCCCGGACCGTCGACCGGCAGCCGCAGGGCGACCAGCCCGGCCAGCGCACCGGCCAGCGCCGGCAGGGCGGTCAGGTACGACCCGCCGGGCGCCACCGCGGCGAGGACCACCCCGAGGACCGCCAGCCAGGCCAACCCGCCCACGGCCAGGGCGGCCGGGCCGGTCCGGCGCCGCAGCAGTGCGTACCAGCCGCAGAGCACCGCCACCGCCGAGGCCACCACGGTCAGCCGGTACCAGACCGGCCGGTACGGGTCGAGCAGTTCGGCGTACCCCGGCCGGATGGCGGTGACCGCCCACCAGAAGAGCTGGGCGACCAGCGGGGCGAGCACGACCGGCAGCAGGGCCAGCCCGAACCCGGCGGCGAGCCGGGGCCACGAGGTACGCCCCGCCCGGCGGGCCGCCCAGGCCAGGGCGGCCACCCCGACCAGCGCCAGCAGGGCCAGCGGCCAGGTCAGCCAACCCGGGTAGCGGACCAGTCCGCCCGGCACCGGGAAGTAGGTGGCGTCCCCCGACGCGCCCAGGTCGGTCAGGTCGGCGCCGCCGAACTCCCGGGCCAGGGCGAGGGCGTTGGCGCCGTGCTGCTGGAGGCTCCGCTGGTCCATCCGGTCGACCGTGTCCAGCGGGGTGTGGTAGATCGCCCCGCCGTCGATGTACGCGGAGTTCAGCCCGACGAAACCCTCGTCGAGGAACGCGGTGAAGTCGGTGTCGTTGGGCAGCAGCCGGTAGACCTCGACCGCGAAGGAGGTACCCACGGGATGCGGGGCGGCCCGACCGAACGCGGCCACCAGGTCGGCGTTCCGCTCCGAGGTCTCGAACATGATCACCGGACCGGTCGACCCCCGGGCCTCCAGGTTGAGCACCACCCCGCCGTCGGTGGCCAGCGGATGGCTGGACGCGAAGGCCGCCGCCCCGCACAGGCACGCCTCCTCGGCGTCGGTGAGTACGAAGATCACGTCGTTGCGGGGTCGTGGGCCGACGGTGAGTGCCCGGGCCACCTCCAGGATCGCCGAGGTGCCGGCCGCGTCGTCGTTCCCGCCCGGCCCGACCTGCACCGAGTCGTAGTGGGCGACCAGGAAGACCCGCCCGGTCGGATCGGTACCGGGCAGCCGGGCCACCACGTTGCGGACCCGGGCCAGGGCGGCACCCCCGGCGGCCCCGCTGAGCTGACCGGCCTCCGGGCCGATGGTGTCCTGCACCGAGGTCTCCAGGCCCAGCCCGCGCAGGGTGTCCTCGATGTGCCGGCGTACCTCGTCGTTGGCCGGGCTGCCCGCGACGTGCGTACCGGCCGCCACGACCTGCGCCTCCCGGTAGGCGCGGGCGGCGCTGAACTCGCCCGCCGGGGCGTCGGCCGGAACGGGCGCGGGGGGCCGCAGGGTGGCCAGCACCGCGGCGCCGACAGCGATCAGGGTGACGAGCGACGCGGCGGCGGCCAGCCGCCGCCGGTGCGGGCGGGCGAGCGCGCGGTCGGCGGGCCGCGCCAGGGGAACGCCCACGGTGCCTCCTCGGGGGTGGTGGATGGTGCGGGGGTGTGCACATCCTGCCCGCCCGGGCCGTCCGGCGCGTCCTGCGGACGGCCGGACCAGCGGCGACCGGCCCGGTCGCATAGCGTGGGGCGGGGCCACCGCTCCCGTGACCGGCTCGTCACGGCACATCCCGCGCCGGTCGTGTTGTATGGGAGCGTTGTCTAATACAGGATCAGCGGGGCAAGTTCGAAGGAGCCTGACGATCAGCACACTTGCGGTTGGCCAGCCGTACGGAGCACCGGCATGACCGGTTCCTCCGTCGTGCCCCGGGCATACCAGCACGGTGGTCTCGGGCGGAATCCGAACCTGCCCGCCGGGGAACGCCTCCGGGTCCTGCTGGTCGAGGACGACGAGGGGGACGCCTTTCTCGTCGGCGAACTGCTGGCCGAGGTCAACGCGGCCATCGACCTGCACGTCGCGACCAGCCTGAACGAGGCACGACGGCGGCTCGCCGACGTCGACTGCGTCCTGCTCGACCTCGGCCTGCCCGACTCGCAGGGCCTCGACGGGCTGCGGCAGCTTCTCGACATGTCCACCGGCGCGGCGGTCTGCGTCCTCACCGGCCGTTCCGACGAGCACCTCGGGATCGGCGCGGTCGCCGAGGGCGCCCAGGACTACCTGGTCAAGGGCCAGGTCGACGGAGTGCTGCTGGCCCGCTCGCTGCGCTACGCGGTCGAGCGCAAACGCGCCGACGAGAACGCCCGCCGGCTGCGCGAGGTGGAACTGCGCCAGGCCGAGTCGGCCCGGCTGGAGCGCGGCCTGCTGCCCACCCCGCTGATGGAGACCGACGAGGTCGCGGTCCACACCTTCTACCGTCCCGGCCGGCACGCCGCACTGATCGGCGGCGACTTCTACGACGTCGTGCAGACCCGACCGGACCGGGTCGACCTGATCGTCGGGGACGTCTGCGGGCACGGCGTGGACGAGGCCGCGCTCGGCGTCGAACTGCGGGTGGCCTGGCGGGCCCTGATCCTGGCCGGGGTACCCGACGACGAGGTGCTCCCCGCCCTGGAGCAGGTGCTGATGAGCGAACGCCGACTCCAGGAGATCTTCGCCACGGTGGCGACCACCCGGCTGGACCTGGCCGCCAACCGGGCGACGGTCCGGCTCGCCGGCCACCCACCACCACTGCTGCTCAGCGGGGGCACCGTCGCGCCCGTACCCGCCCGGAGCGGGCTGCTGCTCGGCGTACGCCCCCGCCGGCCCATCGCATTCGATCTGGAGTTCGCCACCGATGACTGGTCCCTGCTGATGTACACCGATGGTCTGATCGAGGGTCGGGTCCACGGCGGGGACGAGCGGCTGGACGTGCCGGGGCTGAGTGCCCTGCTCGCCGACGGTCGGACCCGCGACGTACCCCTGCCGGACCTGCCGGGTTGGCTGGTGGGCCAGGCCGAGGAGATCAACGGCGGCCCGCTCGCCGACGACGTGGCCATGCTGCTGGTCAGCCGGGGCGGTGGCCGGTGAGCACCGACCCGACGACCTGGACGCTGCGCCGCCGGGCCATGGCGCTCTGCGCGGTGGTCGGCGCGGTGCTGGCGCTGCTCGCCACCGGTGCGGTGGTGGTCGCCGCGCAGAACCGGGCCCACCTGGACACCCTGCTCACCAAGACCGGCCCGCTGCGGTCGGACGGCGAGGCGCTGCTCGCGGCCCTGGTCAACCAGGAGACCGGGGTACGCGGCTACGCGGTGAGCGGGGACCGCACCGACCTGGAGCCCTACCAGCAGGGGGTGGCCCAGGAGCAGGAGATCGCCGCCCGGATGGAGCGGCTGCTCGCCGACGAGCCGGCGATCCGTGCGCAGCTCCGGACCGTCGAGGGGGATTCCGCCCGGTGGCGGGCCACCATCGCGGTGCCGATCATCGACGCCACCGCCGCCCAGGGCCCGACGGCCGGGCAGTCCCTGGTCACCGATTCCGCCCGGCAGCAGTTCGACCAGCTCCGGGTGTCGGTGACCGCGCTCCAGGACTCCATCCTCGACCTGCGCAACCGGGTCGCCGACGACGCCCGGGGTACCGGGAACATCCTGGTCCTGCTGCTGGTGATCGCCGGGGTGGTCGTGGTGGTCGCCGGGTTCGCCCTGATGTCCTCGCTCAACCGGCTCTTCATCGGCCCGATCACCCAGCTCGCCGTGCAGGTACGCGGTGTCGCGGAGGGCGACTACCAGCGCCGGATCACCCGGCAGGGCCCGCCGGAGCTGGCCCAGCTCGCCGACGACGTGGACGCGATGCGCCAGCGGATCGCCGCCGACCTGGCCGAGGTCCGGGAGGCCCGGAGCCGGATCGAATGGGTCAACAGCCAGCTCCAGAAGCAGGCCGAGGAGCTGACCCGCTCCAACCGTGACCTGGAGCAGTTCGCCTACGTCGCCTCGCACGACCTCCAGGAGCCGCTGCGCAAGGTGGCCAGCTTCTGTCAGCTCCTCCAGCGCCGGTACGCGGGCAAGCTCGACGAGCGGGCCGACCAGTACATCGCCTTCGCGGTCGACGGCGCCCAGCGGATGCAGCGTCTGATCAACGACCTGCTGGCGTTCTCCCGGATCGGCCGGTTGACCACCGGGTTCACCGAGGTCGACCTGGACCGGGTGATGGGGGACGTGGCGGCCCAGACCGAGGCTGCCCGGGAGTCCGCCGGGGCCGAACTGACCTGGTCCGACCTGCCGGTGATCCGGGGCGAGGAACCCCTGCTGACCAACCTGCTGGCCAACCTGGTGAGCAACTCGGTCAAGTTCCGCCGGCCGGACGTGCCCCCGAAGGTGCACGTCTCCGCGCGCCGGGTGGACGACGAGTGGGAGATCACCTGCCAGGACAACGGCATCGGCATCGAGCCGGAGTTCGCCGACAAGATCTTCGTGATCTTCCAGCGGCTGCACTCCAAGGACGCGTACCCGGGCACCGGCATCGGGCTGGCCATCGTCAAGAAGATCGTCGAATACCATGGCGGTCGGGTCTGGGTGGACACCGACGTCCCGGAGGGCACCGCCATCCGGTTCACGCTGCCCGCCCTGCCCGATCCGGAGCAGTCCGGTTCCGCCGAAGCGGCCGAGCCGGGTGACGAGCCGGCGACCGGGTCCGACGCCGGACCGGAGACGGCACCGGCCAGCACCGGCCCGGCGCCCGCGCCCGCCCAGCGGCGGCCGGAGGAGGACCCGGGTGGGGCAACCGGGACGGACGGTCCGGCGGCCGGTGACACCCCGGACGACACGACCCCGGCCAGTACGGGTGGGACGAAGGAGACAGTGGCATGACCGCTCCGGCGGACGGGCGCAGCCCGATCGAGGTCCTGCTCGTCGAGGACGACCCAGGCGACGTGCTCATGACGCAGGAGGCGTTCGAGGAGCACAAGCTGCGTAACCGGCTGACCGTGGTCTCCGACGGTGCGGAGGCGCTCGCCTACCTGCGCCGGGAGGGTCAGTACGCCGACGCGGTCGCGCCCGACCTGATCCTGCTCGACCTCAACCTGCCCCGCCGGGACGGCCGGGAGGTGCTGGAGGAGATCAAGCAGGACGAGCAGCTCTGCCGGATCCCGGTGGTCGTGCTCACCACCTCGCAGACCGACGAGGACATCCTCCGCAGCTACCAGCTGCACGCCAACGCGTACGTCACCAAGCCGGTGGACTTCGAACGGTTCATCTCGGTGGTCCGGCAGATCGACGAGTTCTTCGTCAGCGTGGTGAAGCTGCCGCCGCGTGGTTGACGTACCCCTGGACGAGGTCGCCGGGCTGCTGCGGGACGCGGCGGCGCAGGCGGTGCTGCCGTTGTTCCGACGGCTCGGCGCCGGCGAGATCGCCGAGAAGGCGCCGGGCGAGCTGGTCACCGTGGCCGACCAGCGGGCCGAGAAACTGATCAGCGCCGGGCTGCACCGGCTGCTGCCCGGCTCGACGGTGGTCGGCGAGGAGGCGGTCGCCGCCGATCCCGGCCTGCTGGGGCACCTGCGTGACGCCGGACCGGTCTGGGTGGTCGACCCGGTCGACGGTACGGCGAACTTCGCTGCCGGCCGCCGACCGTTCGCGATCATGGTGGCGCTGCTGACCGGCGGTGAACTGACCGCGAGCTGGATCCTGGACCCGCTCGCCGACGACCTGGCCGTGGCCCGGGCCGGCGCCGGCACCGTCTGCAACGGCACGCCGGTCCGGTCGGTGTCGCCGGACCCGGCCGGTGCACTCCGTGGCTCGGCGATGACCCGGTTCCTGCCCCGGCCGTTGCGGGACCGGGTGGAGGCCGGAGCCGCCCGGCTGGGGAACGTGCACGACGGGCAGCACTGCGCCGGCCGGGAGTACCTCGACCTGGTCACCGGGGAGCAGGAGTTCGTGCTCTTCTGGCGCACCCTGCCCTGGGACCACGCCCCCGGGGTGCTGCTGGTCCGGGAGGCGGGCGGGGTGGCCCGCCGGTTCGACGGCACCGACTACCACCCGGGGGACGACCGGCACGGCCTGCTGGTCGCCGTCGACGAGCCGACCTGGCAGCGGGCCCACACCGCCCTCCTGTCGTAAGGAGGGGTGGGCGGTATCCCTGACCGGTTCGGGGACGACCACGGCGTACGGGGTCCGGTATTGTGACCGGCGGTCTCCGCCCGCAGGCGCCACTGCGGTGCCGGCGGTGGCCGCCGCCGGCAGGGCACCACCGGGGGGCCGGCGGTCGACGGAAGGAAACGACTTTCGTGCGCAGGACGGCTCCCGCCCGGTGCCTCAACCCGCTGGTCGCGCTCGTGGCGGCCGTCTCCGTGCTGTTCGGCGCGCTGGCCGCACCCGGGTACGCGGCCCCGACCACGCCACCCAACGAGGGCGGCACCAAGAGCCTGCGGGACGCCCTGGAGGCGACCGCCAAGGGGCACATCGAGGCCAAGGCCAGACTGGACAGCTCCAAGCAGCGGCAGAAGGTGGCGACCGAGCAGTTCCGGGCGGCCGAACTGCAACTGGCCCTGCTCACCGTCCAGGTCGGTGAGGTGGCCGCCGAGTCGTACCGGCTGGGTCGGCTCACCCCGATCAGCATGCTGCTGAACAGCACCTCGCCCGAGGCGTTCCTGCAACGGGCCGCCGGGCTGGAGATCATGGCGCAGCGGGACGACAAGCGGCTGCGCGCCCTGACCGCCGCCCGTGAGCAGGCCGCGAAGGCCAAGGCTGCCATCGACGCCGAGGTGGTCGAGCAGCAGAAGCAGCTCGCCATCATGGAACGTAAGAAGAAGGACGCCGAACGGGCCCTCGCGGCGGTCAGCCGGGGCACCAGCGGCGGTTTCGTCAGCACCAACTCGCCCTCGGCGAAACCGGCCCCGCGTAACTCCGACGGCTCCTGGCCGTCCGAGTCGTGCTCGGTCGACGACCCGACCACCTCGGGCTGCATCACCCCCCGCACCCTGCACGCGTTGCAGCAGGCCAAGGCGGCCGGGTACACCCGGTACGTGTCCTGCTACCGCAGCGGTGGCGGCGGGGAGCACCCCAAGGGGCGGGCCTGCGACTTCTCCGCCGCCGCCGGTGGCTTCAAGGACCAGACCGCCACCGGCGGCGACAAGAGCTACGGCGACGCGGTGGCCTCGTTCTACGTCAAGAACGCCAGCCGGCTCGGGGTGCTCTACGTGATCTGGTACCGGCAGATCTGGCACCCCGGCACCGGGTGGCGCGCCTACAGCGGCAGCGGCAGCCCGGCCGCCGACCACACGAACCACGTTCATCTCTCCATGTACTGACCCCGTCACCAGCTCCGCTGCGTACCATCGCTGCGATGAGCGTCCCACCACCGCAGGTCACCGCCACCACGGAACTGTCCGCCGTCGGGCGGTCCCGGCCGCTGCCGAACGGTCTCGCCGCGTTCCTGGTCTTCCTGGCCAGCGGCGCGGTGCTGGTCCTGGAGACCGTCGCGTTGCGGCTGGTCGGCCCGTACGTCGGGGTGACCCTGGAGGTGACCAGCTCGGTGATCGGGCTGGCGCTGGCCGCCATCGCGTACGGCGCCTGGTTCGGCGGCTGGCTGGCCGACCGGCGGGATCCGCGTACCCTGCTCGCCCCGGCGCTGGTGCTCGCCGGCATCGCCGCGGCGGTGACCGTCCCGGTGGTCCGGTACGCCGGGGAGGTGCTGCGCGGCGGTGCGGCCAGCGCCATCCTGCTGCTCACCGCGATCGCCGTGTTCGTACCGGCCGCCCTGCTCTCCTCGGTCACCCCACTGGTGGTGAAACTCCAGCTCGGCGACCTGAACCGGACCGGGCAGGTGGTCGGCCGGCTCAGCGGCATCGGCACCCTGGGCGGCATCACCGCCACCCTGGCCACCGGGTTCGTGCTGGTCGCCGCGCTGCCCAGTACGGTCATCGTGCTACTCGTCGCGGTGGCGCTCGGGGTGACCGGGCTGGTGCTGGCGGTGTACCTGCGCCGGCAGGACCGGGCGGGGCTGCCCGGACCGGCCCGGACCAGGTCGGTGGTCGCGGTGGTCGGTCTGGTCGGGGCGGCGCTGACCACCGTCGCGCCGAACCCCTGCGACGTGGAGACGGCGTACCACTGCGCCCGGGTCGAGGTCGACCCGCAGCGGTCGTCGGGCCGGACCCTGCTGCTCAACTCCGCCCAGCACTCCTACGTCGACCTGGACGACCCGACCCACCTGGAGTACGCGTACACCCAGTGGATCGGGGCGGTCGCCGACGTGGCCGCGCCCGCCGGGCGCCGGTTGGACGCCCTGCACCTCGGCGGCGGTGGGTTCACCGTGCCGACGTACCTCTCCGCGACCCGCCCCGGCACCGCCAACCTGGTCTTCGAGATCGACGGCGGGCTGGTCGAGCTGGGCCGGCGGGAACTGGGTGTCCGTGAGGGACCGCAGTTACGGGCGGTGGTCGGGGACGCCCGGGTGCTGCTCGACGGTGAACCGGCCCGCAGTCGGGACCTGGTGGTCGGGGACGCCTTCGGGCACCTCGTGGTGCCCTGGCACCTGGCCACCCGGGAGATGGCCGCCGGGATCCGCCGGGTCCTGCGGCCCGGTGGGATCTACACGCAGAACGTCATCGACTACCCGCCGGGCCGGTTCATCCGGGCCGAGATCGCCACGGTGGCCGCCGTCTTCCCGCACGTCGCGCTGGTCGCCCCGCCAGCCGGGATCGCCGGTACCCAGGGCGCCAACTTCGTCATCGTCGCCTCGGACGCGCCACTGCCGCTGGACGCGCTCCGGGCCCGGCTGGACGGGCTCACCGAGCCGGCGGCCGTACTGTCCGGACCGGCACTGACCGCTTTCGTCGGCTCGGCCCGGGTGCTGACCGACGACTACGCACCCGTGGACCAGCTCCTCGCCACCGCCTGAACCGGGTGATCCCTGACCGATTCGGCAGGTTCAGGTGTAGCCCCGGACCGCTCGGGCAACAGGGACAACCATGGGTGGAGCGGTTAGGCACGGTGCCCAGTTGCTCGGCGACCGGTACCGGTTGGTCGAGCAGCTCGGTTCGGGTGGCATGTCGGTCGTCTGGCGCGGGTACGACGAGGTGCTCGGCCGGCAGGTCGCGGTCAAGGTGCTCGCCTCCCGGCTGGCCAGCGACCGGGAGTTCCGGCACCGGATCCGGATCGAGGCGCAGGCAGCGGCCCGGCTCTGCCACCCGCACATCACCAACGTCTACGACTACGGCGAGTCCGTCCAGGTCGGGCTGACCGTCCCGTACGTCGTGATGGAACTGGTCGACGGCGAGTCGCTGACCGCCCGGCTGGCCCGCTGCGGCGCACTGCCCTGGCGGGAGGCGGTCACCGTGGGCGCCGAGGTCGCCTCGGCGCTGGCCACGGCGCACGCCCGGGGCGTGGTCCACCGGGATGTGACCCCGGGCAACGTCATGCTGACCGCCACCGGCGCGCGGGTCGTCGACTTCGGTATCTCGGCGTTGGTCGGGGAGAGCGACACCACGCCGAACGGGGCGCTGCTCGGCACGCCCGCCTACCTCGCCCCGGAACGCCTGGACCGGGGGCAGGTCTCCCCGGCCACCGACGTGTACGCCCTCGGGCTGCTGCTCTACCGGATGCTCACCGGTCGGCTGCCCTGGCAGGCGAGCACCAGTACCCAGATGCTGCGGGCCCACCTCTACACCGAGCCGGCCCCGATGGGCCCGGTGGAGGGGCTGCCCGAGGAGGTCGCCGACCTGGTGCACCGCTGCCTGGCGAAGCAGCCGACGGACCGGCCGGACAGCGCCGAGGTGGCGCGTACCCTCGCTGCGGCGGCCGGACTGGCGGCGCTGGTACCCGTCTCGCCGGCTCCGGTCAGCGGCGGCGCCGAGGACCCGGCGGTCATGGCGAACGCCGGTACCACGATCCTGCCGTGGTCGGCGGCGACCGACGCGCTGCCGCTCTCCGCAGCCCGGGCCCGCCGGGTGACCGACCGGCGGCACCGGGTGCAGGTGGCGGCGGTCGGGGTGGGTCTGCTCGCGGTGACCGGGGCGATGTGGGGCCTGACCTCCCGTTCCCCGGCCAGCGGGGGTGTGGAGAAGCCCACCGAGGCGCGGATGGTGGTCGGTGAACCGGCCGGCTGCGCGGTCCGGTACGCGCTGCGCCGGGACACCGGGAAGACCTTCGAGGCGGAGGTCGGGATCGCCAACACCGGTAGCCGGGCGCTACCGGCCGCCCTGCGGTTCGACTTTCCCGGGACGCAGCGGCTGGTCAAGGCCGGCGGCGCCCAGTGGCACCAGCAGGGCGCCACCGTCCTGCTGCGACCGCCTGCCGACGATGCCGGCCTGGCGCCCGGGGCCGCCACCCGGGTCACCCTCTCCGGCCGGTACGACACCGGCAACCCGCTGCCGGTGCGGTTCCGGATCGGCGACACCGACTGCGCGGTACAGGTCTCCGGGGTGGCCGGCGTCCCGGTCACCACCGCACCCGCCCCGACCGCCGGCCCCCGGGGTACGAAGGCCACCGGTGGTGCGGGTTCCTCGGGCAACTCCTCCGGCGGCCAGAAGAAGTCGACCAGCGGCAACAAGGGCAAGGGGCCGGGTGAGGGGCCGGGAAAAGGCGCGGGCCGCGACGATGACGACGGTGAAGACGACTGACCGGGAACGGCGGTCGCCGGGAGCCGCCCGGGGACCGCGTCCGGTCAGGTCATCTCGGCGAACCGCTGCACCTGGCTGATCGTCCCCTCCACGATCAGCACGCTCCCCGGGACGAGCACGGTGTCCGGGGAGGTGTAACGGAACTTCTGCCCGGGTTGCTTGGCCCCGACGACGACCACCCCGTACCGGTCGCTGATCGCGATCTCCCCGATCGGACGGCCCTGGAGCGCCTGCGGCGCCCGTACCTTGGCGATCGCGAAATCCTCGTCGAACTCGATGAAGTCGAGCATCTTGCTGACGATCAGGTGGGCCACCCGTTCCCCGGTCGCCGCCTCGGGGAAGACGACGTGGTCGGCACCGACCGCATCGAGGATCTTGGCGTGTTTCTCCGAGGTGGCCCGCGCCCAGATCTCCGGTACCCCGAGTTCGGCCAGTGCCAGGACGACGAGCACGCTCGCCTCGACCGAGGCGCCGATGGCCACCACCACCCGGCCGAAATCGGTGAGGCCGAGCTGCCGTAGTGCCTTCTCGTCGGTCGCGTCCGCCTGTACCACCCGGGAGAGCTGATCGGACCACCGCTGCACGATCCGGGGATTCTCGTCGACGGCCAGCACGTCGTACCCGAGCGCGGTCAGCGACTGCGAGACGTGCCAGCCGAAGCGGCCCAGGCCGATCACGGCGACGCCGGACTCCTCCGGGCCGGGTCTGCGTCTAGCCGACAATGGGTTGCTCCTTCGGGTAACGGAAGTGCCGTGGCCGGGTGTTCAGGGCGATCGCCGAGCCGACCGCGATCGTGCCGATCCGACCGATGTACATCAGCACGATCAGCACGATCTGGTCCGGGATCGGGACGGTGGCCGCCGGACTGAGCGACAGCCCGGTGGTGCTGAACGCCGAGACCACCTGGAACAGCGCCTGGTAGAACTGAAGATCCTGGGTGGTCACGATCATCACGAAGGTGCCGATGACGACCAGCGCGACGCTGAGCAGGGCGACCGTCAGCGCCTGCCGCTGGCTTGCCTCGGCGACCCGGCGCCGACCGACCACCACGTCCGGGTCGCCCCGCACCTCGGCCCAGATGCAGAAGGCGAGCAGGAAGAAGGTGGCCACCTTGATGCCACCGGCGGTACTGGCGCTGCCGCCGCCGATGAACATCAGACCGATGAAGAGGGGATAGCTGCCCTCGTTCAGCGCGTCGATGTTGACCGTGCTGAATCCCCCGGTGCGGATCATCGCATCCTGGGTGAATGCGGCCAGCAGTTTCTGTGGCCAGCCGAAGGGGCCGAGGGTACGTGGGTTGCTCCATTCCAGGAGCAGGAAGCCGACGAAGCCGGCGATCAGCAGGACGACACTGCCCCAGATGGTCAGCTTGGTGGCCACCGTCCAGTGGCCCGGCCTGCGCCACCGGCGGACCGCCTCGAACAGCGCCGGGAAGCCCAGCCCACCGATGATCCCGCCGAAGGCGATCGGCAGGCAGATCCACGGGTCGCCGGCGAACCGGACCAGGCTGTCCGGGTACAGCGCGAACCCGCCGTTGTTGAAGCCCTGGACGGCGTGGAACGCGGCGTAGCCGAGCGCCTTGCCGGGTGGATAGTCGTACGTCGACCAGAACCGGACGGTGAGAACCAGGGTCATCAGCGCTTCGGTGACCAGGACGGTCTGCGCGATCCTCAGCAGCAGCCAGCGGACGTCGCCCCGGGCCAGTTCGGCGCTCTCGGCGGCCAGCAGCGCCCGGTTGCGCAGGTTGAGGCGTTGCGAGACGACCAGACCGAGCAGGCTGGCCAGGGCCAGGATGCCGAAGCCGCCGAGCTGGGTGAGCAGGGTGATCATCACCAGTCCGGGGTCCGACCAGCTGCTGCGGGTGTCCACGGCGGAGAGCCCGGTGACCGAGACCGCCGAGGTTGCGGTGAAGAGTGCGGTGAGCAGCGGGGCCGGGCCGGGCTGCTCCCAACAGACCGGCATCATCAGTACGGCGGTACCGAGCGCGATCGCAGCGAGGAACGCCAACGGCACCAGCCGTACCGGATGTCGTAGCGCCCGACGCACCCCCTCATTCTGGTGTCAACCGGACTTTTCCTCAGGTCATTCGGGACTCGTGCGGGATTCACCGTCCGGCCAGCCGCTGACCAACTGGCGGTCGCCCGCCCCGGGTCTACTCGGCGCATCCCTCGACATCAGGAGAGCGCGTTGCGACGTACCCTTTTCGCCATGGGCCTGGCCGGAGCGCTGCTGACAGCGGCGGCGGTGGCCCCGACCACCTCGGCGTCGGCCGGACCGGACGGTGCCGACCGTTCCGACCGGGCCGACCGGCGACCGATCGTCATCGCCCACCGGGGCGCGAGCGGCTACCGGCCGGAGCACACCCTGGAGGCGTACCGGCTGGCCATCCGGATGGGCGCCGACTACATCGAACCGGACCTGGTCGCCACCCGGGACGGCAAGCTGGTCGCCCGGCACGAGAACGAGATCTCGGGTACCACCGACGTGGCGGCCCGGCCCGAATTCGCCGCCCGGAAGGCCACGAAGACCATCGACGGGGTGACCGTCACCGGCTGGTTCACCGAGGACTTCACCCTGGCCGAGCTGAAGACGCTGCGGGCCAAGGAGCGGCTGCCCCAGGTGCGGGTCGCCAACACCGCCTTCGACGGGCAGTTCCAGGTGCCCACCCTCCAGGAGGTCATCGACCTGGCCCGGACCGAGGGCCGGGCCCGGGGCCGGACCATCGGCATCTACCCGGAGACCAAGCACCCCAGCTACTTCGCCTCGATCGGGCTGCCGCTGGAGGAGCCGCTGGTCGCCGTGCTGAAGGCCAACCGGCTGACCCACCGGAACTCGCCGGTGATCATCCAGTCCTTCGAGACGGCGAACCTGCGCAAGCTCAACGGCATGATCGACGTTCCGTTGGCGCAGCTCCTCGACGCCTCCGGCCGCCCCTACGACTTCACCGTCGCCGGTGACCCGCGCAGCTACGCCGACCTGGCGAAGCCGGAGGGGCTGACGTGGATCAGCGGGTACGCGGACGGCATCGGGGCGAACAAGAACCTGATCGTCCCCCGGGACCGCGCCGGTAAGCTGCTCGCCCCGACCAGCCTGATCGCCGACGCGCACCGGACCGGCCTGGTGGTGCACGCCTGGACGTTCCGGGCCGAGAACCAGTTCCTGCCGGTCGACCACCGGATCGGCACCGACCCGAACGCCCGGGGTGACATCACCGCCGAGTACGAACTGTTCCTGAACCTGGGTCTGGACGGGCTCTTCGCCGACCACCCGGACACCGCCGTGGCGGCCCGCGCCGGCCTCGCCTGACCGGGCCGGCCTCGCCTGGTCTGACCGCGCCGGCCCAGTCTGATCGTGCCCCGTCGGCCTGCCGTCCGCTTCCTTGCGCGGGCGGCAGGCCGACGCTGTTCTCTTTGGAGTACCGGTCTCTTTGCAGTACCGGCGTGCCGTCCTCGCCCGGCAGGGCTGTCCTCCCTCGTCGGGGTCCTTTTTGGGACCGGCCCCGACCCTGCTGCTGACGCCCTGTCGAGCTGCACCGTATTTGCGTGCACCGGAGCGGTGCCCGCCCTGTGACCCACGCGGTTTTCAGGAAGTCGGGGTATCCGACCCGGTCCGATGGCCCGACTTCCTGGAAATGGAGTGGATCAAGGGGGTGTAGCCCGAGCAGGGCGACGGCTCGGCCCTCGGAGGTGGTCCACTTCCCGGGTGGCTCAACCTCTCGCGGCACCTCTTACGCCGGACGTCGAGGCCCGACTGGCGCAGGAGTTGAACGTATGGCTGTGCACCCTGCGTCATGACGGCTCCCCCCACGTGACGCCGGTCTGGTTCGTTTACGCCGACGGCACCTGGTGGATCGGCTGCGACGATCGCAGCGTCAAGGTCCGGAACGTGGTGGCCGACCCGCGCGTGTCCCTGGCCCTGGAGGTCGGGTCCGCGCCCGTCGTGGCCGAGGGCGTCGCCCGGGTACGACGCAGCGACTTCCCGGCCGAGGTCGTCGAGGCGTTCGCCGGCAAGTACGGAGGATGGGACATCAGGAAGCGGGGCGCGCAGAAGGGTGACCGGGTACTGCTGGAGATTCCCGTCCGACGGTGGCTGCTCGCGGGTACGGCTCAGTGACCCATGGCAACCCGAGGTGGCCGAGCAACTGACGCTAGCTGCGCGGTGGGTATGGGAGTGCTCCGGTGCCCGTCAGGTCGGTGGGCGGTCGGCGACATATGTGCCACGGCCGGGCTGACCGGTGATCAACTCTCGGTCGTGCAGCAGGGACATCGCCCGGTAGGCGGTGTTCATACTGACTCCGTACTGTTCGGCGATTTGTCGGGTCGAGGGCAACTTGTCGCCGGGTTTGAGTTCACCGCTCTTGATCTTTGCGGCGAACGCATTGGCGATTTCCCTGAATGGCGCTGGTGCTGTGGGCATGGTGAGGACTCCGGTCGGTTCGGCACCTCCGATCTTGCCCCAGATGCTTCAGTAACTGCAACAGGTTGTGACTCACCGGAAGTCGGAGGGTGACCAACGCCAGATACTGGTGTAGGTTGCTGGATGTCCCGCTCCGGTTGGTTCGGCAAAGCCCCGGCGCGTGGGCGTTCAGTGGGCTCCGGGGTCGTACCGCCGAGGAGGGCTGCGGCTCCGGGGCCGGTGACCCGGTCCGCGTCTTCTCCCCGTGGGCGGACCGGGTCACCTTCCAGCGCTACGGAAAGGTGGCCCATGCGCAGGTTCCTCGCCCTGTTCCGGCACGCCCGGTCGGTCCGCCACGCCCAGCCCGGCCGACACGCCCGACCCACCGAGCTGCCCCCGGCGCGCCGATCGCCGAACGCCGGCTGGTACCGGTCGGCCTCCTGCCGGCCGTTGACCGCGAACCAGGTCCGCGACCGCCGGTTCGCCGACGCGCGGCGCGGGCTCGAACCCAACGAGGTGTACGCCTTCCTGCACCGGGTCGCCGCCGAACTGGCCGCCACCCGGCGAGAGTTGATCATGACCCGGGAGGAGAACGTCCGGATCAAGCGGGCGCTGCGTAACTGGCAGTCCCGGTTCACCCCGGGGGTGCGCTGGTGAGCCGGGGCCGGTACGTGGTCCACCTGCCGGTGGTCGCCACCGATTTCGACGCGGCGACCCGGTTCGCCCGGGTGATCACCCGGGCGGTGAGCTTCCTGGCCGACGTGGACCGGGGGGAGACCACCGTCTCCGAGGAGGATGCGCAGGGCGTACGACGGCGGGTGTTCTGCGACAGGTCGCGGGGCGACCGCCGGCGCTGCGCCCGACCGGCCGACCACGACGGCGACTGCGCCTGAGCGGAACGGAGCGGAAACGGAACGGAGCGGAACCGGAACGGGGAGCGTGTCCGGGGACGTCCAGCCGTGCTCCGTCTTTGCTAGCAGCTCGACAGCGTCCGACCCAGGGAGGTGCACCCAGCCCGCACAGCCCGCGTGGGGCATCGGCCTGGCCACCGTCACCGCCGACGAGCAGGTCCTCGACACCTGGTACC
>NZ_WVUH01000145.1 GCF_017614955.1 Micromonospora echinofusca | reverse complement strand
ACCCGCCACCACACGGTTACCCGCCACCACCCGGCTACCGACCGCCCGCACCCTCGGGACCAACAGTGCCGGGACCAGCAGTGCCGGAACAAGCAGTGCCGACACCGGAGCCGGAACCGGAGCCGCCCCGGTGACGTCGGGCTGTTATCCGGTCGCCCCACCGCGACCCGGAGGGTAGCTTCGCCGCATGCCCGACCCCGCCACCCTGATCCGGGTACCCGGACTCGCGCCCGCCCCGTACGCCTACGCCGCCGTCGTGCCCGGGGCCCGACTGGTCTTCACCGCAGGAGCGTGCCCGCTGGACGCCGCCGGTGACACCGTCTGCCCCGGCGACGTCGCCGGGCAGGCGGAACAGGTGATGGCGAACCTTACCGCCGCGCTCGCCGCCGCCGGGGCCGGCCTGGCCGACGTGGTCAGGACCACCGTCTACGTGGCCTCGGCGGAGCGGGCCGACCTGGTCACCGTCTGGAACGTGGTCCGGGCCGGCTTCGGTGACCACGACCCGCCGAGCACGCTGCTGGGCGTGGCCGTGCTCGGCTACCCCGACCAGCTCGTCGAGGTCGAGGCGGTCGCCGTGGTCGATCCGCCCGCACCGGCCGGGGAGGCCGCCGGGGCATGCTGATCCGGACCGCCCGCCCCACCGACGCGCCCGCCGTGGTCGCGCTCCGCGCCCTGGTCCACCCCTATCTGGTACGCGGGGTGGCGTCCACCCGCCTCATGATCGCCGAGCCGCCACCGGGCGAACACTGGACGGCGTTCGTCGCCGAACAGGACGGACAGGTCGTCGGCTGGGTCTCGGCGTACCGGAACGCGACCTCGTCGACCACGGGGGTCGGGGAGGTCGCCCTGCTGCACGTGCATCCCGGGCACCGCCGCGCCGGCCTCGGTACCGCCCTGCTGGCCGGGGCGCTGGAACATCTGCGACCGCTCGACGTGCGGCTGGTACGCACCTGGGCGCAGACCGACGCGCTACCGTTCGCCGCCCGCCACGGTTTCACGCCGAGCCGCGAGGTGCGGTACTCCGCGCTGCCGCTGCGGGACGTACCGCCGCTGCCCGCGCCGCCGGACGGCGTCCGACTGGTACCCCTGACCGGGCTGGACCCCCGACGGCTGCATGCCGCGCACGCGGCGGCCGCTGCGGACGAACCGGGCGACGTACCCGCCGACGCCATCTCCTACCGCCGGTGGTGCTACGAGGTCTGGGACAACCTGGGCCTGGACCGCGAGGCGAGCACGGCGGTCGAGCTGGACGGTGAGCTGGTGGCGTTCTCCCTAATGAAGCGGGACGGCGACCGGATGTGGTCGGACATGACCGCGACCCTGCCCGCATACCGGGGACGCGGACTGGCCCGGCTGGCGAAGCTCTCCGCGCTGCACCGGGCCGCCGCCCACGGGGTCAGGACCGCCTACACGTCCAACGACGAGGCGAACCTGCCGATGCTCGCGATCAACCAGCGGCTCGGTTACCGGCAGGTCGGCAGCCAGTGGTCCTGTCTCGCCACCCTGACCGAAGTGCGTTGACCGACATCCGCTGACCGAAGTGCGCTGACCGAAGTGCGCTGACCGCCTGTCCGGCCGACGGTCGGTCCGGTCGCGCCGGCTCAGCCCCGTTCGACCGGCTGGCCCAGCGACCGTCGGGTGAGGAGCGCGGCCCCGGCCACCGCAGCCGGCATGATCAGGACCGCACCGAGCGGGATCAGGAAACAGACGAAGACCGCCGTCCCGAACCCCAGGGACATGGTCCGGTTGTTCCGCAGCACCCGACGCCGGTCCGGCAGCCCCATGCCCCGCCGCTGGAACGGCGCACCCACCAGCTCCAGCGCCAGGAACCAGCCACCCACCAGCGCACCGATCACGGGAACCACGGTCTGCCCGACCACCGGGATGAGGCCGGCCACGAAGAGCGGTACGCCGACCAGGGCCGATACCGCGACCAGGCGTACCGAGTCGACGGCGCTGCGGCGCAGTGCCTTCCAGAACGGCACCTCCACCAGGTCCGGGGTGCCGCCGTACCGCTGCTCGACCAGCTCGGAGATCTTCTCGTAGAACGGATCGCCGATGATCAGCGTGAGCGCGGTGAAGGCGACCACGGCGAGCAGGCCGCCCACGCCCAACAGGGCCAGTCCGGTGACCACCCGGAGGGTGTCCCGCAGACCGCTGGACCAGTCGTCGGCGAACGGGGTGACCAGCGCGGCCAGGTCGTCGACGAACCAGACGAGCCCGACGAACGCGCCAAGCAGGAGGAGTCCGGAGACCAGCGCGGGCACGATGCCGAGTACGACCAGTTTCGGGCTGCGGACGTAGACCGCGAGGCCGCGCAGGAGCAGCCCGGCACCGGAGAGGAACTGGCCTGCCGCGCCGGTCACCGGCGCCACCACCGAAGGGGAGTTCACGAGCCGGAAGCCTAGTGGCCGGCCGGTCGCCGGGCGCGGTGGAGCGTCGGGCAGGGCCGGAAGTGTTAACAAGGGGCCCTTCCTCTACCGGAAACGTTAAGCGGGGGCCCTTCCTTACATCTGGGCATCCACCGGATGGTGGATGTCCGGCATCCACCGGGGTCGCGTCGGTTCGCCGCCCGCTGGTTGATCCACCGCAGCCGCCACGCCGGGATGCTTGATCCCGTACGACACCCGGGGCGGAGGCGGCGTCATGCCGGTCATCGAGGTGACCAACCTGCACAAGAGGTACGGCGACCGGATCGCCGTGCACGACGTCTCGTTCCGGGTGGAGCGGGGTGAGATCTTCGGCATCCTCGGCCCGAACGGCGCCGGGAAGACCACCACCGTGGAGTGTGTAGCCGGGCTCCGGGTTCCCGACGGGGGCGGGGTGTCGGTCCTCGGACTCGACCCCCGCAGGGACTCGGCCCGGCTACGCCACCGCGTGGGGGTCCAGTTGCAGGAGAGTCAGCTACCGGACCGGATCCGGGTACGGGAGGCCCTCGACCTCTACGCCTCGTTCTACCGGACACCGGCCGACCCGGGTCGGCTCCTGACCGAGCTGGGCCTGACCGACCAGCGCAACAGCGCGTACCGGACGCTCTCCGGCGGGCAGAAGCAGCGGTTGTCCATCGCACTGGCGCTGGTCGGGAACCCGGAGGTGGCCGTCCTCGACGAGCTGACCACCGGGCTCGACCCGCAGGGCCGCCGGGAGATCTGGGACCTCGTCGAACGGCTCCGGGCCCGGGCGGTGACGGTGCTGCTGGTCACCCATCTGATGGCCGAGGCGGAACGGCTCTGCGACCGGGTCGCGGTGGTCGACGCGGGTCGGGTGGTCGCGGTCGACACCCCGGTCGGTCTGGTCGGCCGGGTGGTACCCGAGCAGCGGATCCGGTTCCGGCCGGCCGGGGAACTGGACGACGGGCTCCTCGCCGAACTGCCGGAGGTGACCTCGGTCCGGCGGGTCGGTGGGCAGGTCGTCGTCACCGGTACCGGGAACGTGCTGCACGCGGTCAGCTCGGTACTGGCCCGCAGCCGGATCGTCGTGGCCGACCTGCGGCTGGACCAGCCCACCCTCGACGACGCGCTGCTCCGGCTGATCGGGCCAGCGGCCGACCGGGAACCATCCGGGGCCGGGCACGACCGATCGCCGGCCGGGCCGGGGGCCGACCGGTGACCGGGTTCGGTCGGATCCTGCTCGTGGAGACCCGGCTCCAACTCCGGGACGTCCCGATGCTGCTCTTCTCGGTGGCCCTGCCCACGGTCATCCTGGTGCTGCTCGGCGCGGTACCGGCCCTGCGCCGACCCGACCCGCTCTTCGAGGGGCACAGCCTGGTCGCGTACCTCGCCCCGTCGCTGCTGGTCATCTCGCTGGCCATGGTCGGGTTGAACGCGTTGCCGAACGTACTGGCCGGGTACCGGGAACGCGGCGTGCTGCGCCGCCTGTCGACCACTCCGGCCGCACCGGTCAGCCTGCTCGCCGCCCAACTGGTGGTGAACCTGGCCGTCGCGGTACTCGGCGCGGTCCTGCTGATCGGGGTCGGGCGGCTGTTCTTCGGGATCCCGCTGCCCCGCGCGCCGTTCGGGTTCGCGGTCGCCTACCTGCTCGGCACCGGCGCCCTGTTCGCCCTCGGGCTGCTGGTCGCGGCGGTGGCGCGGAGTACCCGGGCAGCGGCCGGGCTCGCCACGGCGCTGAACATGTCGACCATGTTCCTCGGTGGCGTGTACCTGCCCCGATTCCTCCTGCCCGACGCGCTGGTCCGGGTCGGGGACGTCACCCCGCCGGGGGTACGGCCCCTGCTGGACGCCTGGAGCGGGACCCCGCCGCAGCCGGCGCACCTGGCCATAATGGCAGCGGTCACGGTCCTCGCCGGGACACTGGCCGCGAAGCTGTTCCGTTGGGAGTGAGCTGGCCGCCGATGAGCACCGTCCCCGAGCAGGCCGCCGACGGGCAGCGTCCCCGGGCGGCCCCACCGACGGGCACCGGCACGGAGCGGGCCCGCCGGCTCGCCGCCTGGGAGGAACGGCTGACCGTCCTCTACCGGTTCCTGCCGTACCTCACCCTGGCCGTCTCCGCGCTGCTCTCGGTGGTCACCGGTACCCCCCGGCTGGCCGGTACGCTCGCCATCTCGGCGCTGGCCGCCGGCTGGGTCACCTGGTTCATCGTGCTGCATCCGGAGTGGACCACCCGTCGTCGGCTGATGGCGGTCTACTACGTCGGCCTGCTGATCCTCGCCGGGACACTGGTGCTGCGCAGTCCCTGGTACGGCTTCTTCGCCTGGCTGGGGTTCGTGCACGCGTTCGTCGCCCTGCCCGGCGGTTGGCGGTTCGCCGGGGTGGCCGGGTCGGCGGTCCTGGTCGCCACCGCGCAGAGCGGCGGTCTCCCCCGCACCGGTGGCCACTGGCTGTTCTGGACGGTGATCCTGCTGTTCAACGTCGGCGTGGCCAGCGCGGTGAGCTGGTTCAACTCGGTCACCGCGCAGCAGCACGCGAACCGGAAACGGCTGGTCGAGGAACTCGCCGAGGCCAACCGGCGCCTCGCCGAGACGATGCGGGAGAACGAGGGGCTGCACGCCCAGTTGCTGGTCCAGGCACGGGAGGCCGGTGTCCTGGACGAGCGGCAGCGGATGGCCCGGGAGATCCACGACACCCTCGCCCAGGGCCTGATCGGGGTGGTCACCCAGTTGGAGGCGGCCGAGCAGGCCCGGGACCGGCGCGGGGACTGGCAACGCCACGTCGGGTACGCCGCCGCGCTGGCCCGGGAGAGCCTGGCGGAGGCCCGGCGTTCGGTCCGGGCGGTACGCCCCGAACCGTTGGAGACCGCCCGGCTGCCGGATGCGCTGGCCGAGCTGGCCCGGCGCTGGTCGGTACGGCACGACGTGCCCGCCGAGCTGGTCACCACGGGTACGCCCCGCAGGCTGCACCCGGAGGTGGAGGTGACCCTGCTGCGGGCCGGTCAGGAGGCGTTGGCGAACGTCGCCCGGCATGCCGCCGCGACCCGGGTGGGGTTGACCCTGTCGTACATGGAGGATGTGGTCACCCTGGACGTACGCGACGACGGGGTGGGTTTCCGACCGGAGCAGGTCGGTACCGGTGACGACCGGGCCGGGCCGGACGGTGGCGGACCCGGTGCCGCCGGGTCCGGTGGTTTCGGGTTGACCGCGATGCGGCAACGGGTCGACGGGGTGGGTGGTGAGCTGGTGATCGAGTCCGAGCCGGGGGCGGGTACGGCGGTCTGCGCGTCCGTCCCGGTCCTCCCCGGGGCCGCGCGGTGACGGCGGCGGACCGGTGACCGTGGACACCGGGAGCGGCCGGGTGGGCGGGCCGGTCCGGTTGCTGATCGTCGACGACCATCCGGTGGTCCGGGACGGGCTGCGCGGCATGTTCGCGGGGCACCCCGACTTCGAGGTGCTCGGTGAGGCCGCCGACGGTGCCGAGGCGCTCGTGCTGGCCCGTGCCCTGCGCCCGGACGTGGTACTCATGGATCTGCGGATGCCCGGCATGGACGGGGTGACCGCGACCGGCCACCTCCTCGCCACCGAACCCGCTCCCCGGGTGCTGGTGCTGACCACGTACGACACCGAGGGTGACGTGCTGCCCGCCGTGCAGGCCGGGGCCACCGGGTACCTGCTCAAGGACACCCCGCGCGACGAGCTGTTCCGGGCGGTCCGGGCGGCGGCCCGGGGTGACTCGGTGCTCTCCCCCGCCGTGGCGACCCGGCTGATGGGCCGGCTGCGCGCCCCCGCCGAGACGCCGCTGAGCCAGCGGGAACGGGAGGTGCTCGCCCTGGTCGCCCGGGGCTCGACCAACCGGGAGGCGGCGGCGCACCTGTTCGTCAGCGAGGCCACCGTGAAGACCCATCTGCTGCACATCTACGCGAAGCTCGGCGTCAAGGACCGGGCCGCCGCCGTGGCGGTCGCCTTCGAGCGGGGCCTGCTCGGCCCGACCGGTCGGTAAGAACCCGACCGGCCGGTGACGGGCGTGACCGGTCGGTAGCGGGCGTGACCGGTCGGTAGCGGGCGTGACCGGCCCGGCCGGGCGGCGGCGTACCACCGGTGGCGGGCAGGATGGCAGGGTGCGCGCCTCCCGGCTGATCTCGCTGTTGCTGCTGCTCCAGTCGCGGGGGACGATGACCGCCGCCGACCTCGCCGCCGAGTTGGAGGTCTCCGAACGGACCGTCTACCGGGACGTGCTGGCCCTGTCCGCTGCCGGCATCCCGGTCTACGCCGACCGGGGCCGGACCGGCGGCTACCGGCTGCTCGGCGGGTACCGGACCCGGCTGACCGGGTTGAGCCGGGCGGAGGCGGAGGCGCTGTTCCTCGCCGGGCTACCCGGGCCGGCCGGGGACATGGGACTCGCCGAGGCGGTCACCGCCGCCCGGCTCAAGGTGCTGGCCGCCCTGCCGCCCGCGCTACGGGACGCCTCCACCCGCACCGGGCAGCGGTTCCACCTGGACGTGCCGGGCTGGTTCGAGTCGGCCGACCCACCGCCGCTGCTGGCCGAGCTGGCCCGCGCGGTCTGGCAGGACCGGACCGTCGGGCTGCGGTACCGCCGACGTGACCGGGAGGTGACCCGGTCGGTGCAGCCGTACGGGCTGGTCCTGAAGAACGGCATCTGGTATCTGGTCGCCCGGGTCGGGGCGGGCCACCGCACGTACCGGGTGGACCGGGTGGTCGGCGTGGAGGTGCGGGAGGAGACCTTCGACCGGGACCACGACTTCGACCTGGCCGGGTTCTGGGCGGACCGGACCGAGGAGTTCGTCCGGGAGATGCTCGCCGACCGGGTCACCGTCCGGCTCAGCCCCGCCGGCCTGCGGGTACTGCGGCACGCGGCGGAGAGTTTCGCGTACGCCGAGGCGGTGGCCGCCGCCGGTGGACCCGACGGGCAGGGCTGGGTGGTCACCCGCCTGCCCGTCGAGTCCCTCGACGTGGCGTACGACGTGCTGCTACGACTGGGCCCGGAGGCGGAGGTACTCGACCCGCCCGCACTCCGGGCCCGGATGGCCGAGGCGGCCGGACGCCTGGACCGGCTCTACTCCGGCCGGGGTTGACCGGGGCCGGACCGGTGGGCCGGACCGGTCAGCGGTAGCCGGTCACGTCGGCCGGCTTACCGGCGTCGGCGACCTCGGCCAGGTACCGGAAGGCGTCCGGACGGCTGCCGTCGAGGTCGGTGAAGCCGTACACCTGGGCCAGCTCGCCGCTGGAGACGGACCGGCCGTTCCAGCGGGCCCGGTCCGGGTCGGCGGCGAGGGCGGCCACCGCCCGGCCGACGAACGCCGGGGTCTCCGAGATCGCGAAGTGCAGGTCCTTGACGGTGCCGTCGCGCCAGTTCTCCTCGGTGACCCCGAAGTGTTCGAGCATGGCCTCCGACCGGAGCCAGCCCGGCGTCAACGCGACCGCCGTGGCGCCGTGCGGCGCCAACTCCCGGGCCTGGCTGAACGCGAGGCGGTTCACCGACACCTTCGCCAGGTCGTAGAAGACCGAGAGCCGGTAGTTGCGGTCGTTGTACGCGGTGGTGCCGTCGCCGATCTCCACCAGCAGTCCACCGGGTCGGCGGATCAGCAGCGGAAGCGCGAAGTGGCTGGTGATGATGTGCGTGTCCACGGCGAGCCGCAGGGTCCGGAACCCGGCCTCCAACGGTTGCTCCCAGACCGGCTTGTGCCAGGTGATCAGTGGGTCGGCGCCCCAGACGTCGTTGACCAGTACGTCCAGCCGTCCCTGTTCCCGGTCGATCCGCTCGACCAGGGCGCGCACCTGGTCGGGTACCAGGTGGTCCACCCGGACCGCGATGCCGGTGCCGCCGGCTGCGGTGACCAGTTCGGCGGTCTCCTCGATGGTCTCCGGGCGGTCGAGTTCCGAGCGGTGTTCCCGGGTGGTCCGGCCGGTGGCGTAGACCGTCGCCCCGGCGGCGCCCAGTTGCACCGCGATCTGCCGCCCGGCTCCCCGGGTCGCCCCGGCGACCAGGGCGACCTTTCCGGTCAGTGCTCCTGTCGGTGTTGCTGTCATACCGTCGACCCTGGCAGCAAATCCTGACAGGCCACGTCCGGCTTTCCAGCCGGTCCGAAGTCGTTTTTCCGATCCCGACGGGTGAGTCATGATCAGGCGATGCATCTGCTGCTCGCCGGGATCGTCGGTTCGGTGGCCTACGGCCTGTCCGGCCCGGGGTCCGACGTGGACCGGATCGGTGTGTTCGCCGCACCGACGGTGGCCTTTCACGGGCTGCGCCCGCCCCGGGAGTCGGTGGTCACCACCCACCCCGACCTCACCTGGCACGAGGCCGGCAAGTACTGCCGGCTGGCGTTGAGCGGCAACCCGACCGCGAGTGAGCTGCTCTGGCTGCCCGAGGAGCTGTACGAGACCCGGACCGACCTGGGTGACCGGCTGATCGCCATCCGGTCGGCGTTCCTCAGCGCACCCCGGGTTCGGGACGCCTACCTCGGGTACGCCACCCAGCAGTTCCGCAAACTGGAGTCCCGGGGTGACGGCAGTTTCTCGGCGGACACCCGGCGGCGGACCGCCAAGCACGCCCGGCACCTGGCCCGGCTGCTGCACCAGGGTCGGACGCTCTACACCACCGGGGAGCTGCCGATCCGGCTCGCCGACCCGGAGTTCTACCGTGCCTTCGGCGAGCGGGTGGCCGGCGGGGAGTTGGCGGAGGCCCGGGAACTGCTGGCCCGGGCCGCCGACGGGTTCGACACCGCGCACAGCCCGTTACCGCAGCACCCGGACGAGGAGACCGTGGAACGCTGGCTGCTCGACGTACGGGCCGCGCACCTGCCGGGCGCCACGGACGACCTGGCGGGCCGGCCTGCCGGCAACCGCTGACCCACTGTCGGCCTGCCGGCAACCGCAGACCCGCTGCCGGCCTGCCCACAGCCGCAGACCCGCTGCCGGTCCGTCACGGTCCGGTTCGGAGCCGGATCAGTCGTTGAGGAAGCCGGAGATCCGGGCGCGCAGGTCGGCACGTTCGTGCCAGAGCACACCCGGCCGGTCGTACATGTGCAGGGTGGCCCGGGGCAGCACGTCGGCGAGCTGCACGGCGACCTCCGCCGGGTGCAGGTCGTCCCCGCTACAGCCGATCACCAGGGCCCGGGCGGTCACCGCGCGCAGTGCCGTGCGGTCGGGTACCGGCACCTGGTCGGGCAGACCGGCCAGCCCGGTCGCCAGCCCGTCCCGCAGCAACTGGTCGAGACGCTGCCGCAGGTACGCCCAACCGGCCGGGGTGTTCCGGACCGTCGGCGGTAGCTCCACCGCCACCGCCTCGGCGACCGCCGAGGCGTCCCCGCTCTCCACCGCGTCGAGCAGGTCGGCGATCCGCTGGCGGGCGACCGCCGGCCGGGGCTGGTCGAGGGCGGCCGGCAGGAACAGGACCACCCGGTCGAACCGCTCGGGACTCTCCGCCAGCAGCCGGCAGAGCGCACCGGCACCGAGGCTGACCCCGACGGCACGGGTGGCGCCGGTGAGATCGGCGATCGCCCGCAGGTCCCGGGCCAGGTCCAGATAGTTCCAGTCACCCGGTGGCGCGTCGGACCGGCCGTGCCCCCGGAACTGGAGGAACACCTTCCGGCCCCGGACCGCACTGCCGAACGGCCGGGTCGTCGCGATCCCGCCGCCCAACCCGTGCGCGAACACGGTGACCGGGTCACCGCTGCCGGCGATCAGCCGCTCCAGGCGTACCCCGTGCGGGGTGGCGACCAGCTCGGTCTCCGGCTCGGGCAGGGCCGGCCGGCCGGTACGTGGTGCGCTCGGACCCGGTCCGTAGGTGCGCGGGCCCCCGTCCGGCGGCGGTGGCCAGCGGAAGTCCCTCACCAGAAGCCTTTCCCGTCGGTCAGGTCCCGCAGTCCCACCCGGACGTCGAGCAGGTAGATCAGGCCGGCGGCGATACCCACCAGGCCGAAGATGCTCAGCACCCCGAAGCCGAGCAGGGTCAGCACCAGACAGACGGCCAGAATGGCGATCCAGGCACCCTTCGGCAGGGTGCCGATCGCGGGGAACGCGTCGGCGCGCTGGGTGATCGCGTGGATCAGTGCGACACCCTGGACGATCAACGCGATCACGAGCAGGACCAGCTCCACCACGTAGCGGAACTGGTCGATGAAAATCGGCGCGGCGATAGCCATGTCCGCAAGCTTATGTCGGCGAGCCCGGACACGTCCGCTGGGACGCATCCGGGCTCGCGGCACGGCGTACCGGAAACTACTTGGCGGCCGGGCGGGTCCGCTTGGTGGGCAGCTTGGCCGAGGGGGTGGCGGTCGACGCGGCAGCCGGCTTGCGGGCGGCGCGCGGGCGGGTCGCCTTGGGCTTGCTCTCCACGACCTCGGCGACGGTGGCCGGGGTGGCGGCGGCCTCGGTCGCGGTGGTGGCGGCGGCCTCGGTCGCGGTGGTGGCCTCGGCCGGAGCGGTGGTGGCCTCGGCCGGAGCCGGCTCCGCCGGCTTCTCGACCAGCTCCGCCTCGGTGACCTCCATGTCGGCGTTCACCGTGTCGGCGGCCTGCACCACACCGGACCCGACGACCCGCTCGCCCCGGGCCACCAGGGCGCCGTACGCGGCCAGGGCCCGCTCCTGCGCGGCGTGGGCGCCGGCCACGACCACCGCGGCGTTCCGGGCCGCGACGGT
This sequence comes from Micromonospora echinofusca, assembly GCF_017614955.1. Classification (GTDB taxonomy): domain Bacteria; phylum Actinomycetota; class Actinomycetes; order Mycobacteriales; family Micromonosporaceae; genus Micromonospora; species Micromonospora echinofusca_A. The sequence goes on along the minus strand of NZ_WVUH01000145.1, from coordinate 5,909 downwards.
CCGGAGCCGGTCCAGGTCGAGGTCCGCCGGGACGGCCTTCTCCCGGAGACCCGCCGCCGTGGTGTTGGCGGTACGCAGGGTGGTGACGGCCTTCTCCCGCAGGTCGGCGGTACGCAGGGTGGCCACCGCCTTCTCGCGCAGCTCGACGGTGGTGCTCACCGCCCGGCCGCCCAGCTCGGTGACGACGGTGGGGAGCTTGCGCAGCTGCTGGTAGGCGAGTTCACCGGCACCGGCGGCGGCGTAGAGCGGGGCCGGGATGCGGGTGGTCCGGGTCTGCTGGGTCATCACTTCTCCTCTTCGACCGCGTCCGCGGCCTTGTCGACGGTCGCCTTGCCGGCGACGCTCTTCGTGGCGCCGGTCCTGCCGGCGGTGGTCCTGTCTGCGCTGGACGTCGCGGTGGTGGTCTTCGTGGCGCCGGTCTTCCTGGCACCGGCCCGGCCTGCACTGGACGTCGCGGTGGTGCTGGTCCGGTCGTCGGCGGCCTTACGGACCACCCGACGGGTCGACTTCCGCGCCGGCTCCGCCGGGACCGGTCCGTCGAGGACCGGCTCAGGGGAGGACGGTCCGGTGGAGAACGGTCCGGCAGGTGGCGGTGCTGCCGCACCGGCCTCGGTCACCGCCACCGATGCGAGCACCTCGGTGGCCGGCGACCCACTGACCGTGGCGCCGCCGGTGACCGGCGACTCGCTGCCGGCGGTCCCGCTGGCGGACACCGGCGTGACCTGCGGCTCGCTGCCGACGGTCCCGTCGGCGGACACCGGCGTGACCGACGGCTCGGTCGCCGGTCCCGCAGCCGCCGGGTCGGCGTGCCGCAGGTTCTCCCGGCGGAACGTCTCGTAGATCTGACTCAGGGACTGTTTCTGCGCCATGGTCAGGTCGGGGTCGACCGCGATGGCCGCGAGCACCCCCTGCCCCTCACGGTCGTCGAGGAGCCCCGCCCGCAGGTACATCGCCGGGGTGGAGACCCGCAGCGCGCTGGCGAGCTGCTGGAGCACCTCGGCGCTCGGCTTGCGCAGACCCCGCTCGATCTGGCTCAGGTACGGGTTGCTCACACCGGCCTGCTCGGCGAGCTGCCGGAGCGAGATCCTGGCGTTGCGGCGCAGGTCGCGGATGAACTCCCCGACGTCGCGGGGCAGGTCCTTGTGTGTCGCCATGCCCCCGAAGCTAGCCCGCTCTGCTAACTCCTGCAAGCAGAACGCTAGCGATAGTTAGCGACCTCACCCCGGACCAGTCACCCCGGCCGGCGCGAGCGCCCCGTGGGCACCGGGCTGCGCGACCGCCCGGTGTGCCCCGGCCGGCGCAACCGCCCGTGGGCCCTGGGCAGGGGCCCACGGGCGGGGGCACCGCGACTACCAGACCGACCGCACCGCACCCACCGATACGCCCCCGCCGGTCAACGGCACCTCGGCCAACTCGTCGAGCACGCTGGCGGCGACGCCCAGCCGGCGCAGGGCGGAGACCAGCACCGGGGTACGGGCCCGGGCCGCCCCGTCGTCGATCTTGATCGCGACCGCACCCACCTCCGGTACCGCCACCGCGATGACGCCCTCCGCGCCGACCTTGGCGAGCAGCCCGGGTACACCCGCCATCAGCCGGGTGTCCTCGGCCCCGGTCCCCGCCACGATCTCCGGGTGGGCCCGCATCGCGTCGGCGACGGCGCGTTCCGCCGAGCCGGGCGTACCGTGCACCAACCGCAGGAACGCCCCGGCCAGCGCGGTCAGCGACAGAGCCAGCACCGGCGCCCCGCACCCGTCCACCCCGACCGCCGCCGCCGGCTCCCCGGCGAACTCCTCGATGGTGGCCCGCAGCCCACGCTGCAACGGGTGCTCCGGCTGCCAGTACCCGGCCACCGGCCAGCCGGCCGCCTGACAGGTCAGCAGCATCCCCGCATGCTTACCCGAACAGTTCATCAGGATGCGGGACGGGCCACCACCGGCCCGGTACGTCTCGGCCTGGGCCGACGCCCCGAGCGGCAGCTCGGGCGGGCAGTGCAGGGCCGACTCGTCCAGACCGGCACCCCGCAGCATGGCGCGTACCCGGGCGACGTGGAAATCCTCACCGAAGTGGCTCGCCGCGACGAGGGCCAGATCGGCCGGGTCGGTGAGCCGCAGCCCGGCCCGCAGCATGCCGACCGCCTGCATCGGCTTGTTCGCCGAGCGGGGGAACACCGGCGAGGTGACGTCCCCCGCCGACGTGACCACCACTCCCCTCGCGTCCAGCAGCACCACCGACCCCCGGTGGAGCCCCTCCACGAAACCGGACCGGACCACCTCGGCGAGCGGCACGCCGCCCTCGTACGTCTTTCTCACGAGGTGGAACGCTACTACGGACGTAAGGAAGGGCCCCCGGTTAACGCTTTTGGTAGAGGAAGGGGCCCTTCTTAACACCTTTCCCGGGCGCGCTGGTCAGAGGCCGAGCAGCTGCCGGGCCTCCACCGGGGTCAGCGGTGGACGCTGGGCCAGCTGGGCGAAACTGACCGCACGCGCCACCAGCTGCATGTTCGACTCGACCGGCTGGCCCTTGGCGTACGTGATGGTGTCCTCCATCCCGACGCGGAGATGACCCCCGGCGGAGAGCGACGCGAGCATGACCGGCAGGGTGCTCCGCCCGACGCCCGTCGCCGAGAAGGTGGTGCCCTCCGGCAGGTCTCGCAGCGCCTGCCGGCAGGCGACCAGCGCGTCGGTGGTACCAGGCATCCCGCCGGGTACCCCCATCACGAAGTCGACGTGCACATGGCCACCGGCGGGCAGACCGTACTTCCCGAGCAGCCGCTGGAGGGCGGTCAGGTGACCGAGGTCGAAGATCTCGTACTCTGGCACGATCCCGCGCTCCTGCATCCGGCTGTGCAGGTCGACGATGAACTCCCAGCGGTTGAGGAAGACGTCGTCGCCGAAGTTGACCGTACCCATCGTGCAGGAGGCCATGTCCGGCCCGGCGTCGAGTACGGCGAGCCGGGCCGACTCGGGATCGGTCACCGCGCCACCGGTGGAAAGCTGCACGATCAGGTCGCTGCCCTCGCGGAGTGCCGCGACGGTCTCCCGGAGCCGACCGGCGTCGAGGGTGGGCCGGGCCTCGTCGTCCCGGATGTGGACGTGGATCACGGCGGCGCCGAGTGCCACACACTCCTTCGCGGTCAGTGTCAGCTCGTCGAGGGTCACCGGCAGCGCCGGTACGTCCGCCTTGCTCGACTCCGCGCCGGTGGGGGCAACCGTGATCAACGTCCCTGTTGTCATGCCGGCGATCCTAGACCGCACCCCGGGGCTGATCACCAGCACCGACGCGGTTAACAGGGGGCCCTTCCTATACCGAAAGCGTTAACAGGGGGCCCTTCCTTACACCTCAGTCGATGGCGGCGGCGGAGTCGCCGACCATCAGGCGGGCGTCGTCGGCGACGTTACGCTTCACCACGGCCAGGGCGATCTGCCCCAGTTCGTAATGTTGCACGGCGGTGCCGACGAACCCGACCGTCCGGCCGTCCAGGGTGACCGGCGTACCCGGGGACGGAAGCTGGTCGCTGGCCACCCCGTCCAGGTGCAGCAGTACCAGCCGTCGGGGCGGGCGACCCAGGTTGTGCACCCGGGCGACGGTCTCCTGCCCCCGGTAGCAGCCCTTGTCCAGGTGCACCGCCGGGCCGATCAGGTCCACCTCGGCGGGGATGGTCCGGTGGTCGGTGTCCAGTCCGACCCGGGCCCGCCGGGCGGCCACCCGCAGCGCCTCGTACGCCCACAGGCCCGCCACCGGCACGTCGGCCGCCCGCAACTCGGCGACCACCTGGTCCATCGCGTCCCGGGGTACCAGCAGGTCCACACCGAGCGGACCACGTCGGGCCCAGCCGCCGACCGGCAGTACGCGTACGTCGTACCGGCTGGTCGGCCGGGGCGGCACGGTGCCGGCGGCGAACTTCGCAGCGGGCACCTCGACGGTGTCCGGGGCTGCCAGGTCGGTCACCCCGAGCGTGCCGACGGCCTGGACCGCTTCCGGGCCGGCCACGGTGAGCAGCGCGTACCGCGCGGTGACGTCGGCCGGGTCGACCCGGGTGAAGAACCGCATCTTCTCCAGGTACCCGAGCAGACCCCCGGTGGCGCCCGGCTCGGTGTCCAGCCAGGTGGTCTCACCGTCCTCGGCGACCATGGCATGCTGCTCGATGTGCCCGTGCGGGGAGAGGACCAGCAGCTCGGTGCCCTGACCGGCGCGTAGGTCGGCGAGGTGCTGGGTGGTGAGGGTGTGCAGCCAGCCGGTCCGTTCCGCACCGGGCACGGCGACCACACCCCGGTGCGACCGGTCGACCAGGGCGGCACCGGTGGCCAGGGTGCGCTGCTCGCGTAGCGGGTCACCGTAGTGGGCCGCCACCGGTCGTACCCCGGCGGCGGCGTGCGACGACTCAGGCTGGTCGGGCGTCGCGGCGTCGATGGCCTCGACCGCCACCGCCCCCGGTATCTCGATCATTTCCGCTCCCCGTTCTCGTCAGCCGCCGGCCGGCGCCCGCCGACAGCGGCAGGCCCGCTAGGCCCGCTAGGACCGCTAGGCCCGCTAGGCCCGGTGGCGCCGGTGATTCCAGCGGCCGGTGGTGCCACCGCCCCCGCACAGTTGCCACACACTCCGAAAAGTGCCACATGCCCGATGTCGACCTGGAACCCGCGTTCGGCGGCCAACCGCCCGGCGAGCGGGGCCAGCAGCTCGGGGTCGATCTCGTCGATGGCACCGCAGTCCCGGCAGACCAGGTGGATGTGCTGGTGCTCACCGGCCGCGTGGTAGGTCGGCGAACCGTGGGAGAGGTGGGTGTGGGTCACCAGCCCGAGCCGTTCCAGCAGCTCAAGGGTCCGATAGATGGTGGTGATGTTGACCCCGGCGGCCACCTCACGGACCGCCGTGTGCACCTGCTCGGGAGTGGCGTGCCCGAGGTCCAGCACCGCCTGGAGGATCAACTGCCGCTGCGCCGTCAACCGCAGCCCACGGGAGCGCAGCAATTCGGCCAGGGAGGATTCCGACACCGTCCGATCATAGTGCGCCCTGCCCGGACCCCCTCCGTGGACGGCACCCGGGAGGCTACGCTCGGCTGCCATGTCGGGACACCGGATCGTCGCCGTGGCCGGTCGGGGTGTCGTGCCCGCCGGGGAGCCGGTCCTGCTGGCCGACGACCGGGGCGCCCTGCACGGGGACGGCATCTTCGAGACCATGCACGTACGGGGTGGCCGTCCCTGGCTGGTCGGCGAACACCTGGCCCGACTGGCCGGGGCCGCGGCGGTGGTGGACCTGACGCTCCCCGACCCCGCCGAACTGGTCGAGCTGATCGGCGTGACCTGCGCGGACTGGCCGACCGGAGTCGAGGGGGCGCTGCGGCTGGTCTGCACCCGGGGACCGGAGAGCAGCAGGCAGCCCACCGTCTGGACCACCCTGACCGAGGTACCAGCGGGGGCCCGCGCCGCCCGGCGGGCCGGGCTCGCGGTGGCCACCCTGCCGCTGCCGGTCACCGCGACCGGACGCGCCGGGCTGGACTGGCTGCCCGCCGGGATCAAATCCACGTCGTACGCGTTGAGCAACGCGGCCCGCCGGTGGGCCGCCACGAACGGGGTGGACGACGTGCTCTGGGTCTCCACCGACGGGTACGCCCTGGAGGGACCGACCGCGAACCTGGTCTGGCTGGACGGGACGACACTGTGCACGGTGCCGGCCCAGGCGACCGGGATCCTGCCCGGGGTGACCGCCGGCTGGCTGCTCGCGCACGCCGGTCGACTCGGGCTGACGGCTGCCGAACGGATGGTGACGCCGGAGCAGCTCCGGGCGTCGGCCGGTGTCTGGTTCACCTCGTCGGTACGCGGACTCGCCCCGGTCCGGTCCCTGGACGGTCGGGCGTTGCCCGACTCCCGGTACACCGCCGAACTGCTCGACCTGCTCGGCTTCCCCACCCC
>NZ_WVUH01000144.1 GCF_017614955.1 Micromonospora echinofusca | reverse complement strand
GAACATTCAGTTACCCGAGGGTAAGCGGCGGCTTCCCGGATGGGAAGACATCCATCACTGCGTCACCGACGGTTACCCGTTGGTATTGAGAGAGTTGGATCTGTCGGGTTAGCCTTCGAGCCCGTCCAGCAGACGGCCGGTGCCCGGTCCGCTGTCGACACCCGGCCGGCAGAGTCGAGAAGGGACGACGGATGACCCCCGTACGTCTGCTCGCGTCCGTGGCACTGCTCGCCGCCCTGACCCCGGTACCCGCGTCCGCCGCCCCACCGGCCGCCGGACCGCCCGCCGCCGCCGGGCCGGTGGTGGCCGGAGCGCCGGCCCCGGCCGCCACCTCCGGCGCCTTCTCGGTGCTCACCTACAACGTCGCCGGGCTGCCCGAACCACTCTCCGACAGCAACCCGGCGGTCAACACCAAGCCGATCGGGGAGCGGGTCAACGGGTACGACGTCGTGCACGTCCAGGAAGACTTCAACTACCACGCCGACCTGTACGCCACCGACCGGCACCCGTACCGCACCCCGACCAGCGGCGGCGTGCCGTTCGGCGACGGGCTCAACACCATGTCGAACCTGCCCTACTCGGACTTCGTCCGGGTGCGCTGGGACGACTGCAACGGCGCCGACTGCCTCACCCCGAAGGGCTTCAGCCGGTCCCGGATCCGCCTGGCCGAGGGCGTCCACCTGGACTTCTACAACGTCCATGCGAACGCCGGCAGCTCCGAGCGGGACCTGGCCGCCCGCCGGGCCAACCTCAGCCAGCTCTCCGCGTACATCACCGCCAACTCGGCCGGCAACGCGGTGGTGGTGATGGGTGACCTGAACGTCCGCTACACCCGTACCGGGGACACCATCCGGGACCTGGTGGCCGCCAACGGGCTCACCGACGCGTGGGTGCTCCAGGAACGCGGCGGCGTCCCGCCGGCCCTCGGCAGCCCGGCACTGACCTGCGACCCGGCGAACGTCACCGACGCCTGCGAGGTGGTCGACAAGATCCTCTTCCGGGGCAACCGGCTGGTCCGGCTCGGCCTGACCCGCTACCACAACGAGCACGCCCGGTTCCTGGACCCGGCCGGTGCGCCACTGTCCGACCACTACCCGCACGCCGCCTGGTTCAGTTGGACCCTCGACCCGACCCTGCGGATGAGCGACCCGTGGGGTGGCCCGCACGGCACCCCGTTCACCGACGTCGACGCCGTCGGCCCCCGGGTCACCGGCGTGTCGCTGCGCGCCGGAGCCCGGCTCGACCAGATCGGGGTCGCACTCGCCGACGGCCGCACCCCGACCCACGGTGGCACCGGCGGGACCGCCGCCGCCCTCACCCTGGCCGACGGCGAGTACGTCGACCAGGTGACCGTCACCCAGGGGCAGAAGGACGGCCGGACCCGGATCTTCTCCATCCGGCTCACCACCAACCTCGGTCGTACCCTCACCGGCGGCACCCCGACCCCGGCGGCGGTGACCTGGACCGCGCCGCCCGGCTGGCGGCTCGCCGGCTTCCACGGCCGCAGCGGCTCGGAGGTCGACCAGCTCGGCGTGATCTGGAGTGTCATGCCCACGGACTAGGCTCGGAACGTGGCCGATCCCTCCACCTACCGCCCCGCGCCCGGCACCATCCCGGAGTCCCCCGGGGTCTACCGCTTCCGCGACGGCACCGGTCGGGTGATCTACGTCGGCAAGGCGAAGAACCTGCGCAGCCGGCTGAACTCCTACTTCGGCGACCTGTGGAACCTGCACCAGCGCACCCAGCAGATGGTCACCACCGCCGAGTCGGTGGACTGGGTCACCGTCGGCACCGAGGTGGAGGCCCTCCAGCTCGAATACGTCTGGATCAAGCAGTACGACCCCCGGTTCAACGTCCGCTACCGCGACGACAAGTCGTACCCGTACCTCGCGGTCACCCTCGACGAGGAGTACCCGCGCCTCCAGGTGATGCGCGGCGCCAAGCGCAAGGGGGTGCGCTACTTCGGGCCGTACTCGCACGCCTGGGCGATCCGCGAGACGCTGGACCTGCTGCTGCGGGTCTTCCCGGCGCGGACCTGCTCGGCCGGGGTGTTCAAACGGGCCGGGCAGGTCGGCCGCCCGTGCCTGCTCGGGTACATCGGCAAGTGCTCGGCGCCCTGCGTGGGCAGCGTCTCCGCCGCCGAGCACCGGGACATCGTCGACGGGTTCTGCGACTTCATGGCCGGCCGGACCGACACCATGGTCCGGCGGCTGGAACGCGAGATGGCCGAGGCCAGCGAGCAGTTGGAGTTCGAGCGGGCCGCCCGGCTGCGCGACGACGTCGCGGCGCTGCGCCGGGCGATGGAGAAGCAGACCGTGGTGCTCGGCGACGGCACCGACGCCGACGTGGTCGCCTTCGCCGAGGACCCGCTCGAAGCCGCCGTCCAGGTCTTCCACGTCCGCGACGGCCGGGTCCGGGGCCAGCGCGGCTGGGTGGTGGAGAAGACCGAGGAGCTGAGCACCGGCGACCTGGTGCACCACTTCTGCACCCAGGTGTACGGCGGGGAGCAGGGCGAGGCGGACGTGCCCCGGGAGCTGCTGGTGCCCGCCCTGCCGGCCGACGCGGAGGCGCTGGCCGACTGGCTGTCCACCCACCGGGGCAGCCGGGTGACCCTGCGGGTGCCGCAACGTGGCGACAAGAAGACGCTGCTGGAGACCGTGGCGCGCAACGCCGCCGAGGCGCTGACCCGGCACAAGCTGCGCCGCTCCGGTGACCTGACCACCCGCAGCAAGGCGCTCGACGAGATCACCGAGGCGCTGGGCATGCGGACGGCACCGCTGCGGATCGAGTGCTACGACGTGTCCCAGATCCAGGGCACCGACGTGGTGGCCAGCATGGTGGTCTTCGAGGACGGGCTGCCCCGCAAGAGCGAGTACCGCCGGTTCGTCGTCCGGGGCGCCACCGACGACCTGTCGGCGATGGGCGAGGTGCTGCGCCGCCGGTTCGCCCGCTACCTGGCCGAGCGCGCCGAGACCGGGGAGATCGGCGACGAGCTGGCCAGCGACCCGGACCGCCCGGGAGTAGATCCCACCACCGGCCGGCCGCGCCGGTTCGCGTACCCGCCGCAGCTCGTGGTGGTCGACGGCGGCCAGCCGCAGGTCGCCGCCGCCGCCCAGGCGCTCGCCGAGCTGGGTGTGGACGACGTGGCGCTCTGCGGGCTGGCCAAGCGGCTGGAGGAGGTCTGGCTGCCCGACGACGACTTCCCGGTCATCCTGCCCCGCGCCTCCGAGGGGCTCTACCTGCTGCAACGGGTCCGCGACGAGGCGCACCGGTTCGCCATCACGTTCCACCGGGAGCGGCGCTCCAAGCGGATGACCGTCTCCGGGCTGGACAACGTCCCCGGTCTCGGCGCGGTACGCCGTAAGGCCCTGCTGGCGCACTTCGGCTCGTTGAAGCGGCTGGCCGGGGCGACCGTCGAGGAGATCACCGAGGTTCCGGGGATCGGCCGGCGGACCGCCGAGGCGATCCTCGCCGCGTTGGGCGGCCCGGCCGATTCGACCCCGGACTCCTGATCCCCGCCCCTCACCCGCACCGACCCCGTGCGTCGGCCCTTGCGCGCGTCTTGCCTGGGCGCCCGGGTTGCGCTTCCCTTCCTCCCGCGCGTGTTGCGCTTCCCACGCGTTGACCTCGCCCCTTCCCGCGCACGATCTTGCAGTTGCGGCCCCTCTAATGTCCGCTTGGCGGCCAATTGCGAGGGCCGCAACTGCAAGATCGACGGGAGCGGAGCGGGTGGCGGACTCTGGTGACCTGGCGGCGGGCCTCCATTCTGTCGCCTGTCGAACTGCACCGTTCGTGCTAGCGGACGAGGGTTGGCTGTCGGACCGGCGTGCCACCGGTGGTCCGTTTCGGCCCGTTCGGGCGTCAGCCCGGGTCAGCCCTTGAGCGCGACGGCCACCGCGTCGGCCAGCGACGTGGTCGGCCGGCCGGCGAGCCGGCGCAGGTCGTCCCGGTCGGTGACCAGCTCACCGGCGGCGATGCCCAGGTCGCAGGCGGCCAGCATGGCGGCGTACGGCTCGGGTAGGCCGAAACCGACCAGCGCGGCGCTGTACTCCTCGACCGGCAGGTCCCGGTAGACCACCTCGGTGCCGCTCTGCCGGGTGATCTCGTCGGCCAGTTCGGTGAGGGTGAACGCCTGGTCCCCGCCCAGTTCGTACCCGGTGTTCGCGTGTCCCTCGCCGGTCAGTACGGCGGCGGCAGCGGCGGCGTAGTCGGCCCGGGTGGCGGCCGAGATCCGGCCGGTGCCGGCGCTGCCGAGCACCGCCCCGTGGGCCAGCGTGCCGGCCAGGTTGCCGGTGTAGTTCTCGGTGTACCAGCCGTTACGCAGCAGCGTGAACGGCAGTCCCGAGGCGCGGATCAGCTCCTCGGTGGCCTTGTGCTCGGCGGCGAGCGGGAGGGTGGAGGTGTCGGCGCGCAGCAGACTGGTGTACGCCAGCAGCCGCACGTTCGCGCGTACCGCCGCGTCGATCACGTTGCGGTGCTGGTCCAGCCGGCGGCCGACCTCGTTGGCGGAGACCAGCAGCAGACGGTCGGCGCCGGCGAGGGCGGTGTCCAGGGTGTCCGGCCGGTCGTAGTCGGCCTCCCGGACGAGCACGCCGAGAGCGGCGAGGTCGGCGGCCTTCTCCGGGGTACGCACGGCGGCGACCACCTTTCCGGCGGGGACGCCCCGGTCGAGCAGTTCGGTGACGACGAGCCGGCCGAGCTGACCGGTGGCTCCGGTGACGACGATCATGGTTGCTCCTCAGGAAGGGGTGGGCTGCTCGCTAACCCGAAGCCTGGCACTAACTTTTTGAAAGTACCAACTTTTGGTAACCGGGATCACTGCCGCTGCACGGGGGCGCCCGGGTACCGTCGACGCATGACCGCGTCCCCCGTCAGCCCCGACGCGGAGCCGGATGCCGACGACCGGCTCGTCGCCGACGTCTTCGCGCGCAACTGCGACTCCCGGCGGGTGCTGGAGAACATCGCGGGCAAGTGGGGGATCCTGGCGCTCGCCGCGCTGCACGAGGGGGCGTACCGGTTCAACGCGCTGCGTCGCCGCGTCGACGGGGTCAGCGAGAAGATGCTGTCCCAGACGTTGCAGGCACTGGAACGGGACGGCCTGGTCCGCCGCGACGTGCAGGCGACCATCCCGCCGCACGTCGAGTACAGCCTCACCCCGTTCGGTGCCCGGGTGGCCGCGCAGCTGGTCGACCTGCTGGAGCTGGTCGAGAGTGAGGTGGGCACGGTGCTCGCCGCCCGGGCCGAGTACGACCGGTCCGCAGCTGACCGGAAGCGCTGACCCGAAGCGCTGACCGGAAGCGCTGACCGGAAGCGCTGACCGGAAGCGCTGACCGGAAGCGCTGACCGGAAGCGCTGACCGGAAGCGCTGAGCGTTGCCTCGACGCTTTGGTAATTCGTATTAGCACCTTGACCTGGTGATTCCGGTCGGCGCAGACTCATCGATCACAGGGCATGCTCCTCGACGACCAGCACCGTCACCCCGGTGACTGCCATTCGCCTGGCCGGCCATCGTCGCGACTGCGCAGTCCCCGGGCGTCCCCCATGATCGGAGTCCCCCGTGCACCAGCCATCCGTACCACCGCACACCCTGAACCGCCGTAGCCTGCTGCGCGGTGCCGCCCTGCTCGGTACCGCCGCAGCGACCGGCACCGGCCTCGGCGCCCTCACCGGCGGCGGTCCCGCCCTCGCCGGCCCGGCTGGTTTCCCCAGCTACCGGTACGTCCGGGACGCCTTCGACAAGCCGCTGGTCTACAACCCGACCGGCGAGACCATCTTCCCCTGTGTGCGGGGCGTCTACGACAAGATCTCCGGGGCCCGGGGCCGGTACTACCTGTACTACGCCCCGCACGACGCGCCGGGCGGCATCTGCCTGGCCTACGCCGACCGGATGGAGGGGCCGTACACCGAGTATCCCGGCAACCCGATCGTCGACCGGTACCTGCCCACCACGACGGTCAGCCACGTCTCCTCGCCGCACGTCGTCTGGAACGCCGCCACGAAGGAGTTCTTCCTCTACTTCCACGGCGAGAACAACTGCACCCGGGTGGCCCGCTCCACCGACGGCATCACCTTCACCGACGAGACGCCGATCCTGAGCACCAACCTGGTACCGAACACCACCGAGACCTCGTACGCCCGGGTCTTCGAACACGCCGTACCCGGGCTGGGCAACAGGTACGTGATGCTCTACATGGGCTATCACACCGTCGCGCCCGGTACCCGCAAGATCTTCTGGGGCTGGTCGCCGAACGGCTGGGACCAGTGGCGTTTCGACCCGCAGCCGCTGGTCTCCCCGTCCGGTGACGGGCTCACCGACATCTCCGGCCCGCACCTGCTGCGCCGCAACGACACCAGCTACGTCGTCTACCACGGCAACGACGGGAAGCTGCGGCTCACCGAGGTCGGCGACGCCTTCGACCGGGAGGTGCACCTCGGGGTGTTCCACACGCCGATCGCGTCCGACAACGGCCGGGTCGCCGCGCCCACCTTCGGTACCGACGGCGGGGTGTCCTACATGGTCTACGAGGCGGGTCCCCGGCTGTCCGCGCGGATCTGCGTGGCCCGCGCGATCTGACCCGTTTGTCCCGGTGCCGGCGGTCCCCACCTCGGCGGGACCGCCGGTACCAACTCCGGGTCGGCGTGCGAGCCGCGCAGCCCACCGGCCCGGTCGCGGCAGAGGTACGACAGGTTCGCGTGGATCCACCGCCCGTCGTTGTCGCGGAGGACCACCAGCCCGCAGTACCGGCACGGTGACACCCGGGGGTAGGCCGGGGTCCCGGTCACCGCCCGGCCCCGGCGGCATCCCTGCTGCTGCCGTCATCGTCACCGTCGCCCCAGCACAGGCCGCCGAGCCCGGCCGCGCGGTGGAAGCCCGGATGCCCGGCGACGTCCATGCAGACCTCGTCGTCCGGGCCGACCCGCCCGCAGAACACCGGCTCGATGTGGTTCCAGGCGTCGGCCCGGGAGATCAGCGCCGCACCAGCGGCCAGCTCCGGCCGGAGGATGGTCAGTCCCTCGGCGTAGGTGACCGCCTGGTCGCGGGCGTCGCGCAGGTCGTTGGCAGGGAAGGTCAGGTGCAGCGTCCAGCGGCGGCGCGGATCGAAGGCGGCGGCGGGCGGGACCAACGGCCGGGTCCGCCGTTCCCGCTCGGTCGCATACCGGTTGGCCACGGCATCGACGTACGCCGTGACGGCGGCCGGGTCGGTCAGGGCGTGGGCGATCGCGGCCCGGACCCGCTCGGAAAGGTCGGTGGAATCGAGTACGGCGGACAGCTCGGCCCGGGACACGCCGCCCTGCCCCGGCCCCCGTCCCCAACGCAACGATCGATTGTCGGTCACAGGCGCGCCTCTCGTTCGGTGAGCAGGTGGTTACTGAAAGCTTTGCGCACTGCGTCCAAAAATGCAACGTCGTGATTTGGTGTCGTTGGTTGTCGTTCTACTGTGGCCCTGTGGTAAGAAGTCAGTCACTCATCGTGAGAAGGGACTGATGGTGGCCCAGGTACCGAGCCCGACGATCAGAGCGCGTCGTCTACGCCGGGAGTTGCGTCGGCTGCGGGAGCGCACCGGGCGTACCTCCGAGGAGGTGGCGAAGCTCCTCGGCTGGCATCGCACCAAGGTCATCCGTTTCGAGTTGGGGCACTCCCGGGTGATGACCAAGGACATCGAAGCGCTGCTCGACATCTACGAGGTGTCCGACGAGGAACGCGAGGTGCTGACCGCACTGCACCGGCAGGCGAGGCAGAAGGGTTGGTGGAGCGCCTATGGCGACGTCCTACCGGACGACTACGTCGGCTTCGAGGCGGAAGCCACCGTCATCAGCACCTTCGAGAGCCTCTACGTGCCCGGTCTGTTGCAGACCGAGGAGTACGTCCGCGCCATCGTCCGCGCCGGCCGCAGCACCGCCGACCAGGACGAGATCGACAGGCGGGTCTCAGCACGGTTGGGGCGCAAGGTGCTGCTCTCCCGGGACGTGCCGCCGGCCCTCTGGGTCGTGCTGGACGAGGCGGCGGTGCGTCGGGTGGTCGGCGGCCCGAAAGTGATGCGTGCCCAGTTGGCCCGGCTGGTCGAGGCGTGCGACCTGCCGACTGTCGAGCTTCAGATCCTGCCCTTCGCCGCCGGCGCGCACGCCGCGATGGGTGGGCCGTTCACCCTGCTCGACTATGCCGATTCCCTGCTCGACCCCACGGTGGTCTACCTCGATAACGACACCAGCACGCTGCTGCTGGAAGAGGGGCAGCAGGTGGCCCGATATAGACTCATGTTCGACCACCTCCGGGCCAAGGCGCTCGACCCTGACCGGTCTGCCGACTTCCTTACTCGGGTCGCCGCTGAGATCCCGGACTGACCTGGGGAGCGCTGCCCATGATGTCTTCGGATCTGGTAGGCGCGGTGTGGCGCAGAAGTAGCCGGAGTAGCGCAAGCGGTTCCAACTGTGTCGAGGTGGCGGAGCTGGTTGACGTGTTGGCGGTACGGGACTCCAAGGACCCGGCGGGGCCGGCGTTGATCTTCGACCGGGCGGCCTGGTCGTCGTTCGTCACCGGCCTGCGGGCGGCGCTGCCCGGCTGACCGCCCCCCGACGGGCACAGCCGCGCCACCACCGCCCTACTGCCGGGCGCTCTTACCGGAAACAGGGCTGTCGGAGCGGGGGCTGACACCCTGTTTCCAGGAAACTGAGTGGGTCACGCGGGCGAGGTCGATCCGGGCGGACACCCGGGGCGGCAGCGCTGGTGCCGTCCCGAACGGACAGCACACCTTGCTAGCAAGGACGGTGCAGCTCGACAGGCTGCGAAACCCAGTCCTGCTACGACGGGCAGCGCTGACGACAACCCGACCACTGGGGACAGCCGCCCCCGATGCCGGCGGCATCAGCCGTGCCGGTTCAATGACCGGATGGCGGTGAGGATCGACATCGACGCCCTGCGGAGCGAGGCCGGCCCGGCGGCGTGCGAGGTGGCGGACCGGCTGCTCGCCGCCGGGGAACCCGAAACCCTCGTAGCGGCCGACGGGGGAGTGTCCTGCGTCATCCGGGAGAGCGGGCAGCCGGCGTACGAGGTGTGGGTGGGCGTCACGGTGGACGGCTTCACCGCCGAGTGTGACTGCCCGTCCACGGAGGAACTGTGCGGTCACGCCGTGGCGCTGACCGAGGCCGCGCTGGAGGACGGGTTCGCCTGGTCCTCGGCAGCGAACCCGGAACGGGAGATCGATCCCCGGGTCGCCGAGTTGGCCGAGCTGGCGGCAACGCTGCCCACCCGCCGGTTGGCGCTGCTGCTCGCCGAGTACGCGGCCACCGACCCGGTGCTGGCGGCCAGGCTGCTGGCGTACGCCGGGAAACTCGGACCGGCCACCGACGCCGAACTGGCCGACGCCCGCCGGACCATCGACGACCTCGCCGACGAGGCGACCACCGGCGACCTCAACCAGGTGGAGAAGGCGGGCCGGGCGATCGTCGAGACGGTGCAGGTCCTCGCCCAGCGGCCACCGACCGGGGAACTGCTGCTCCTGGTCGAGCAGGCCGCCCGGGTGTGGGACCGTATCGTCCCGCCGTTGCTCGACGCCTGGAAGGAGTACGAGGAGGAGCCGGGCGAGATCGGCGGTGCGCTGCGCGACCTGCACGTGCAGCTCTGCGCGGAGGTCGGACCCGACCCGGACGAGCTGGCGGAGCGGCTCGTCGGGATCATCCGCGCGGCCGAGGTCGAGTCCTGCCTCGACGAGCCGTCCGACTACCTGACCGTGCTCGGCCGCCAGCGGGTCAGGAGGTTGCAGCAGCTCCTCCGCTCCCGGCCGGTCAGTGGGTGACCGGCCGGTTGGCCTGGGCGCGCGGCGGGGCCTTCATACCCACCACGATGTCCACGATCTCCACCCATGGTCACAACGGGGCGCGCCGCAGCGGGAGCAGCCGGGGGACGGGTCGGGCGAAGCGGGATAGAGTCGCAGATCGACCAGGCGTCGGCCGGGGAGGGGTGCCGGCGCCACGGTGGGGGAAGAAATGGGTGAGGTACCGATGAGCCACGACTCGGGTCCGGAGACAACGACGTCGACACTGACAGCCGCCCCGGCGGACACCACGCTGGTCGTGGTCACCGGGCTCTCCGGCGGTGGGCGCAGCACCGTCGCCCGCGCCCTGGAGAACGTCGGCTTCTACGTGGTCGACAACCTCCCGCAGGCGCTGATGATCGAGATGGCCGAGCTGGCCTTCGCCGCCGGTGGCGCCGCCCGGCGTACCGCGATGGTGCTCGACGTCCGGTCCCGGGCCTTCTCCACCGACCTCGCCGGGGCGATCCGGGCGCTCAAGGAACGCGGCTTCCAGCCCCGGGTGGTCTTCGTCGACGCCGACGACGACGTGCTGATCCGCCGGTTCGAGAGCGTCCGGCGCTCCCACCCGTTGCAGGGCGACGGCCGGCTCGCCGACGGTATCGCCGTCGAGCGGGGCCTGCTGGAGGAGGCCCGCGACCAGGCCGACGTGATCATCGACACCAGCCACCTCAACGTCAACCAGCTTCGGCGGCGGATCGAGGAACTCTTCGGCGGGGAGGACGCCCGCCAGCTCCGGGTCACGGTGCTCTCCTTCGGCTTCAAGTACGGCCTGCCGCCGGACGCCGACTTCGTGCTCGACGCCCGGTTCCTGCCCAACCCGTACTGGGTGCCCGAACTGCGCGAACACACCGGCCGGGACGAGGCGGTCAGCACGTACGTGCTCGGACAGGACGGCGCGGAGACGTTCGTCGAGACGTACGCGCAGCTGATCAACGAGACCACGCCCGGTTTCGAACGGGAGGGCAAGCGGTACCTGACCGTGGCGGTCGGGTGCACCGGCGGCAAGCACCGCAGCGTCGCCATCGCCGAGGAACTGGCCGCCCGGCTGCGACGGTCCCGACTGGCCGCCAACGCACAACACCGAGATCTGGGGCGTGAATGACCGTGACCAGGGTGGTCGCCTTCGGCGGCGGGCACGGGCTGGCGGCGTCGCTGCGGGCGCTCCGGCACTGCACGCCCGAACTGGACCTGGACATCACCGCCGTGGTGACCGTCGGCGACGACGGCGGGTCCAGCGGGCGGATCCGCGCCGAGCGGGGCGGCCTGCCCCCCGGTGACCTGCGACAGGCCCTGGTCGCGCTCGCCGGGGACCACCCGGCGACCCGGCGCAGCGCCGGACTCTTCCAGCACCGGTTCGTCCCGGCGGCGGGCGGCACCGGGTCGGCCGGCTGCCCGGCCGGCGACCGGACGAACCGGCAGGCGGCCGGCGAGCCGACCGGGGACGGGCTGGCCGGACACGCCGTCGGCAACCTGGTGCTCTGCGGCCTGATGGAGCTGCTCGGCGATCCGGTCGCCGCCCTCGACCACGCCGGGACGATGCTCGGCGCGGTGGGCCGGGTCCTGCCGATGTCCTGCCAACCGGTCGGCATCGAGGCCCACGTCCGGGGCGCCGACCCGGACCGGCCGGCCGAGATCCGCACCGTCCGGGGGCAGCACCAGGTGGCGGTGACCACCGGCCGGGTGGAGGGGCTACGACTGAACCCGGTCGCCCCGGAGCCCTGCCCGCAGGCCGTGGCGGCGGTCCGTGCCGCCGACTGGTTGATCTTCGGCCCGGGTAGCTGGTACACCAGTGTCCTGCCGCACCTGCTGGTCCCCGGGCTCGCCGCGGCGATCGTGGCCAGCCCGGCCCGGCGACTGGTCACGCTGAACCTCGCTGCCGAGAAGGAGACCCTCGGGCTCTCCCTCGCCGACCACCTTGCCACGCTGCGCTGGTACCTGCCCGAGCTGAAGGTGGACCTCGTCCTGGCCGACGGCGGGGCGGTCGGCGATCCGGACCCGGTCGCCCGTACGGCAGAATCGCTGGGTGCCCGACTCGTGCTCGCCCCGATCGCCCTCCCCGACGGGACCCCCCGTCATGATCCGGTGGCGTTGGGCGCCGCACTGGTGCCTGTCCTGGGCGCCGATCGTTAAGCACGTACGTAATCACCGGCAGCACGCCGGAACCCGGTCCGTAAGGGGACGCACATGGCGATGACGGCTGCGGTCAAGGACGAGCTGAGTCGGGTCGACGTGCCCAAGCCCTGCTGCCGCCGGGCGGAGATGGCCGCGCTGCTGCGCTTCTCGGGCGGGCTGCACATCGTCTCCGGGCGGGTGGTCGTGGAGGCCGAGCTGGACACCGGTTCGGTGGCCCGGCGGCTCCGGCGGGAGATCGCCGACGTCTACGGGTACCCGAGCGAGATCCACGTCCTCGCCTCTGGCGGGCTGCGCAAGGGCAGCCACTACATCGTGCGGGTGGTCAAGGACGGCGAGGCGCTGGCCCGGCAGACCGGCCTGCTCGACGTGCGGGGCCGGCCGGTACGCGGCCTGCCGCCGCACGTGGTCCAGGCGAACGTCTGCTGTGCGGTCTCCGCCTGGCGGGGCGCCTTCATGGCCCACGGCTCGCTGACCGAGCCGGGCCGCTCCTCCGCGCTGGAGATCACCTGCCCCGGCCCGGAGTCGGCGTTGGCGCTGGTCGGGGCGGCCCGCCGGATCGGCATCATCGCCAAGAACCGCGAGGTGCGCGGGGTGGACCGGGTGGTGGTCAAGGACGGGGACGCGATCGCCGCGCTGCTCACCCGGATCGGCGCGCACTCCAGTGTGCTGTCCTGGGAGGAGCGTCGGGTACGCCGCGAGGTGCGGGCCACCGCGAACCGGCTGGCCAACTTCGACGACGCCAACCTGCGCCGCTCGGCGCGGGCGGCGGTGGCCGCCGCCGCCCGGGTGACCCGGGCCCTGGAGATCCTCGCCGACGACGCGCCGAACCACCTCACCTCGGCCGGTCAGCTGCGGCTGGAGCACCGCCAGGCGTCCCTGGAGGAGCTGGGCGCGCTGGCCGATCCGCCGTTGACCAAGGACGCCATCGCCGGCCGGATCCGCCGGCTGCTGGCCCTGGCCGACAAGCGCGCCCGTGACCTCGGTATCCCGGATACCGAAGCTGCCGTCACGCCCGACATGCTCGTGGTCTGATAGGACGGAAGGCGTACCGGCGGGAGCGGGTTCACGCCCCGGCGCTGCGTGGTGTGACCCGCTCGGATAAGGTCGCACCGTACGGCGACGGGGCCGGCAACCGGTTCTCCGCGCCGCACCAACCGCCTCGGGCGGTCAGGTCCTACGACCGCGGCGGGGTGGCCGAGATGACCTATCAAAGGCCGGCTCCCAGGGCCGGCACACCGCCGGCCACACCCTGATGCCGGCGGACCAGAGCGAGGAGATGGGACCTGTGACCATCCGGGTTGGCATCAACGGCTTCGGCCGCATCGGCCGTAACTTCTTCCGGGCGGTGCTGGCGTCCGGCGCCGACATCGAGATCGTCGGCGTCAACGACCTGACCGACAACGCGACGTTGGCGCACCTGCTGAAGTACGACAGCATCCTCGGTCGGCTCCCGCACGAGGTCAAGGCGACCGCCGACGAGATCACCGTGGGTGGCAAGACCCTCAAGGCGTCCGCCGAGCGGGACCCGGCCAAGCTGCCCTGGGGCGACCTGGGCGCCGACGTGGTCATCGAGTCCACCGGCTTCTTCACCGACGCCACCAAGGCCAAGGCGCACATCGACGGTGGGGCCAAGAAGGTCATCATCTCGGCGCCCGCCAAGAACGAGGACGTCACGGTCGTGATGGGCGTCAACCACGACCAGTACGACCCGGCGAAGCACACCATCATCTCGAACGCGTCCTGCACCACCAACTGCCTCGCCCCGATGGCGAAGGTCCTCCAGGACACCTTCGGTATCGAGCACGGTCTGATGACCACCATCCACGCGTACACCCAGGACCAGAACCTCCAGGACGGTCCGCACTCGGACCTCCGCCGGGCCCGCGCCGCCGCGCTGAACATCGTGCCGACCTCCACCGGCGCCGCGAAGGCCATCGGCCTGGTGCTGCCGGAGCTGAAGGGCAAGCTCGACGGGTACGCGCTGCGCGTGCCGATCCCGACCGGCTCGGCCACCGACCTGACCGTCAACCTGGGCCGCGCCACCTCGGTCGAGGAGGTCAACGCCGCGATGAAGGCCGCCGCCGAGGGGCCGCTGAAGGGCGTCCTGGTCTACACCGAGGACCCGATCGTGTCGGCGGACATCGTCACCGACCCGGCGTCCTGCATCTTCGACGCCGGTCTGACCAAGGTGGTCGGCAACCAGGCCAAGGTGGTCGGCTGGTACGACAACGAGTGGGGCTACTCGAACCGCCTGGTGGACCTGGTCAAGCTGGTGGGTCAGTCGCTGTGAGTGTCCGGGCCCTCGATGACCTGCTCGCCGAGGGGGTTTCGGGTCGGCGCGTCCTGGTGCGCGCCGACCTGAACGTGCCACTCGACAAGCAGACCGGCGCGATCACCGACGACGGTCGGATCCGGGCGGTGCTGCCGACGCTGACCGCGCTGCGGGACGCGGGTGCCCGGGTGGTGCTCTGCTCCCACCTGGGCCGCCCCAAGGGGGCGCCCGACCCGCAGTACAGTCTCGCCCCGGTCGCCGCCCGGCTGGGTGAGCTGCTCGGCGCCGACGTGCGGTTCGCCACCGACACCGTCGGCGAGTCGGCCCGCGCGGCGGTGGACGCCCTCGGCGACGGCGACGTCGCCCTGCTGGAGAACCTCCGCTTCAACGCGGGGGAGACCAGCAAGGACGAGGGCGAGCGGGGCGCCTTCGCCGACCAGCTCGCCGCGCTCGCCGAGGCGTACGTGGACGACGCGTTCGGCGCGGTGCACCGCAGGCACGCCAGCGTGTACGACGTACCGGCGCGACTGCCGCATGTCGCCGGCCGGCTGGTGCTGCGCGAGGTCGAGGTGCTCTCGAAGCTGACCGGTGAGCCGGAGCGGCCGTACGTCGTGGTGCTCGGCGGTTCCAAGGTCTCCGACAAGCTCGCCGTGATCGAGGCGCTGCTGCCGAAGGTCGACCGGCTGCTCATCGGCGGCGGGATGTGCTTCACCTTCCTCAAGGCCCAGGGCCACGAGGTGGGCACCTCGCTGCTGGAGGAGGAGATGATCGAGACCTGCCGGGACCTGCTGGACCGGGCCGAGGGTCGGATCATGCTCCCGGTCGACGTGGTGGCCGCCGCCGCGTTCGCCCCGGACGCCGCGCACGACACGGTGGCCGCCGACGCCATCCCGGCCAACCGGCTGGGGCTGGACATCGGTCCGCGTAGCGTGGCCGCGTTCGCCGAGGTGATCGGCAGCGCCCGGACCGTGTTCTGGAACGGCCCGATGGGCGTGTTCGAGATGCCGGCGTTCGCCGCCGGGACCAGGGGAGTCGCCGAGGCGATCACCAAGGTGGACGGTTTCACGGTGGTCGGCGGCGGTGACTCCGCCGCAGCGGTCCGCGCCCTGGGTCTGGACGAGTCGTCGTTCGGGCACATCTCGACCGGTGGGGGCGCCTCGCTGGAATACCTGGAGGGCAAGACCCTCCCTGGCATCGCCGCTCTGGAGAACTGACCTGATGGCTACCCCCGTACGCCGGCCGCTGATGGCCGGCAACTGGAAGATGAACCTGAACCACTTCGAGGCCAACCTGCTGGTCCAGAAGCTGGCGGCGAGCCTCAACGAGAAGCAGCTCACCGACGTGGAGACGGTGGTCCTGCCGCCCTTCACCGACCTGCGTACCGTGCAGACCGCGGTGGACGGCGACAAGCTGCTGATCGGCTACGGCGCCCAGGACCTGTCGCCGTACGCCTCGGGTGCCTACACCGGGGACGTCTCCGGTGCGATGCTGGCGAAGCTCGGCTGCACCTACGTGGTGGTCGGGCACTCGGAGCGGCGCGCGTACCACCACGAGGACGACGCGACCGTCAACGCGAAGGTGACCGCCGCGCTGGCCCACGGCCTCACGCCGATCCTGTGCGTGGGGGAGGGGCTCGACGTCCGCGACGAGCAGCGGCACGTGGCGCACTGCTCGGAGCAGCTCGACGCCGCCCTGAAGGGGCTCAGCGCCGAGCAGGTGGAGAAGGTCGTCGTCGCGTACGAGCCGGTCTGGGCGATCGGTACCGGCAAGACGGCCACCCCGGAGGACGCCCAGGAGGTCTGCGGCGCGGTACGCCAGCGCATCGCGGAGAGCTTCGGGGCGGAGACCGCCGAGAAGGTGCGGATCCTCTACGGCGGCTCGGTGAAGTCGTCCAACATCGCCGGAATCATGGCGAAGCCGGACGTGGACGGCGCGCTGATCGGCGGGGCCAGCCTGGACGCCGAAGAATTCGCGCAGATCTGCCGGTTCCCGGAGCACATCAGCCGCTGACTGCTCGCTATCCTTGCATGGCCCGCCCGCCCACCGGTCGGTGTCACCGCGTCCGGCCCCCCGCCGGACCGGGATCGCAACGAGAGGACTGACCCCAACCATGCCGATCTGGTTCGCATACACGTTGATCGTGTTGCTGATCATTACCAGCGTCCTGCTCACCCTGCTGATCCTGCTGCACCGCGGGAAGGGCGGCGGGATGTCGAGCATGTTCGGTGGCGGGGTCAGCTCCAGCCTCGCCGGCTCCTCGGTGGCCGAGAAGAACCTCGACCGGTACACGGTCCTGGTGGGTCTTGTCTGGTTCGCCTGCATTGTCGGGTTGGGGCTCTGGCTGAAGCTGGCGGTCAACTCCGGCACGGTCTGAGCACCCGCACCGTCCCCACGGCCGAGCGCCGGTCCGCCCCTGTCGGGGTGGGCCGGCGCTCGACCGTTTTTGTCGTTCAGGACCCACGCCCACCACGCCTGACCGCGGCGATCATGGAGTTGTGGTGCCCCACAAAAGGGTTGAACCGGGGCGTAATCCCCACCACAAGTCCATGATCGACGGGAAGGGCAGAGGAGGCGGGTCGTGCGGTGAGTGGGGTCAGCGCGGGGGGAGGTCGGCCGCTGCGGCCCGGTCCAGCAGCCAGAGGGTACGCCGTACCCCGTGCACCCCCGCTGCCGGTAGGGGCGCCGGAACCGTCCCGGCCAGCGCCATGCCGACCGCCCGGGACTTGTCGGCGCCAGCGGCCACCAGCCAGACCTCCTCGGCCGTACTGATCGCCGGCAGGGTCAACGTGAGCCGGGTCGGGGGCGGCTT
>NZ_WVUH01000143.1 GCF_017614955.1 Micromonospora echinofusca | reverse complement strand
GCCCGAGTCGCGCAGCGAATCCTCGCCATGACCGCCGCGATCTGGCACAACCGCGCCACCGGCCAACCCGTGACCAGGTCCCTGATCGCCTACGACCACTGACCCGACTTCGGACTTACTCGTCTAGGGGTTGGTCAGGGGTGGCGCTGCCGGTCCGCTCTCCGCACACACTCAGGGGTAACCCGCGCGAAAGGAGCCGGACATGGAACAACCCTCCAGCATCGTCACTGTGGGTGACGTCATCGTGATCCCCGAGGGTGACTACCTGTTCGGTCAGGGGGCCCTGCGGCTGCTCGTCACCGAGCCGCCGACGACCACCGGGCACCTCGGGTCCGAGTGGCTCACCGTGACCGGCCGGGAGATCTGGTACGACCGGGGCGAGCCCCGTGAGGGGCGGGACCGTACCGCGATCGTCCGGGTGACGTCGCTGGTCACGCACCCGCCCCGGCGGTTCCACGCGGCCTGACCCGCCCGCTTTGGCCGGTCTGCTTCCACCGCCCGGCCCGCTCGGGCCGGTCCGCTTCCACCGCCGGCCCGCTCCGGTCCAACCGGTCCGCTTCCGCCGCCCCGTTCCGGCCGGCGGCCCTGATCGATGCGGGTGGACACGGCTCAACCTGCTGGCCGTCGCGGAGACAGATGTCGGACTCAGCGTACCCGGCACCGGTGACCGGGACCGTACCCTCGCCTTTCCGCGAGTGCGAACACCGGTGACCGGAGGACGGCCGTCATGCCACCCGACGACGAGATCGACCGGCTGGCCCGGGCCGCCACCACCGGTGACGCGCGGGCTCTCGACGCGCTGCTGGTGGCCGTGCAGCCGGAGGTCCTCCGGCTCTGCGCCCGTTTCCTGCCCAACCGGCAGGACGCCGAGGAGGCGTGCCAGGACACACTGCTGGCCCTCGCCAACGGGCTCAGCCGGTTCGAAGGGCGGGCCGCGTTCCGCACCTGGCTGCACCGGCTGACCGCGAACCGGGCCCGGTCGACGTACCGGGCCCTACGCCGCCGCTGGGCGGAGGGCGGCGGCCTGCCGGTGCCGGACCGAGCGGACCCGCGCCGCACCAGCGTGGTCGCCGGTACCCGGCTCGACCTGCTTGACGCGCTGGACTCGGTGAGCGCCGAACTCGCCGAGGTGGTGGTGCTCCGCGATGTCCTGGAGCTCAGCTACCGGGAGATCGCGACTCTGCTCGACCTGCCGGAGGGGACCGTGAAGTCCCGGATCCACCTGGCCCGGCAGGCGCTGCGGCGACGACTCGCCGAACCGACCTGACTGGGGCGGCGACTCGACGCGCCGATCTGACTGCGGCGGCGACTGGCCGGACCGACCTGGCTGCGGCGGCGCGCCACCGACGAACCGGTCGGAGTCCGGGCGTCCGGAACCGACCCGGGACACGTGACAGCGGGCGCTAACCTGCCGCTCAGCGTCCACTGAGGAGATGATGAATGTCCCGCCACCCGGTTTCCCGGATCGCCCTGGCTGCCACGCTCGCGGTCGCCGTACTCGCCCCGGTCACCGCCTGCGCGGATCCGCCGGTGTCACCGCTGCCGGCCGCCCAGCCGAGTAACCCGTCCGACGGATCACCGTCCGCGCCGACCGTCGTACCCCCGGCACCGTCCCGCACTCCGGTCAAGGTCGAGACCACCCGCGCGGACCGACCGGCACCGCCGAAGACCACGCGGACCGGTACCGCGCCGAAGCCGGCCCCGTCGGAGTCCGAGCGGCCGTCGACGTGTCTGGGTGCCGTCCGGTACGACCTCGATGTGGCGACCGAGGAACTGGCCCTGATCAGGTCGCTCTGCTTCGCCACCGGTGGGGTGCTGCGGATCCAGAACATCGGTCCGGGCGAGGTGACGGTCGACCGGACCGACCTGGTGTCGCAGCACTACGAGGCCGGGGTGGTCGACATCCGGTTCGTCCGTACCGGCACCGTCGCCGTCCGGATTCCGCAGGAGGGTACGACCCACACCATCACGGTGGTGATCCGCTGATCCTTGGCTGAGGGCGCCGTCCTACCGTACCCGGATCCCGGCGAGCAGCCGGTCCACGAAGTCGGATCCGCCGCCGCCCGGGGGGACGATCTGCGCGTACACCAGACCGACGCCGCCGGGGTCGGAGCCGGCGGCTTCGACGATCGCGGACCGGGGGCCGCCGCAGGCGAAGCTGATCACCGTCCAGTCGATGCCGCCCTGCCGGGTCTGCCGGGTCGGGGCGGCGACGCAGTCCGCGTGCGGGCGTTCCGCCAGGAAACCGGCGGGCGTGGTCCGGGTGGCGGCGGTGGCGGAGACCCCGATGAACGCCCCCGGGACGGTCGGATCGGCCAGCCACCGCCGCGGGCGCGGTGAGATCACCACCCCCGGTTCGAGGTCACCGTCGCCGCCGTACTGGCCGACCCAGCCGTCGCCGAACGACTGCCACCCGGGCGGCAGCGCGACGGTCACCCGTCCACTGGCGACGGTGACGCTGGTCGGGCGGCCCGGCCCGGCGTCGGCGGCGGTGACACCGACCACCGAGAGCCAACCGAGCGTCGCGGCGGTGAGTCCGAGGCGGCGCAGGACGCGGTGGGCCAGGACGCGGCCAGGCAGGACGCGGCCGGGCAGGACGCGGCCGGGCAGGACATCGCGGGGCCCGGCACCGGACCGACGGCCGGGACCGGTGCTCCGGTACCCCGATGGCCCCTGCTGGACGGCTCGTCGCAGGGCAACCTGGAAGGCTGCGGCGTCCGGACAACGGTCGGCCGGATCGTGGGCCGTGGCGGTGCGCAACACCGTCGACACCTGCTGCGGTACCCCTGGGCGTAGCCGCCATCCGCCCCCCGGTGCGTCCGGGCCGGGGTTCGTCGCGCCGCCCGCGCCGAGCAGCCGGATCCCGAGCCGCCCCAGCCCGAAGACGTCGGCGCGGGTGTCCACGACGGCCAGCGGGTCGTCCTGCTCCGGGGCCATGTAACCGGGGGTGCCGGCCCGGGCGGTCAGCCCGGAGGCGGCGGCCAGCGCCTTGGCCAGCCCGAGGTCGGCGATCAGCACCCGCTCGGCGGTGCCGGGCGTGTCGTCCGGCACGCCCGGAACCGTCGGCACAGTCGGCACGGTCGGAACCGTCGGTACGCTCTGGAACAGGATGTTGCCGGGGGTGAGGTCCCGGTGCACCACCCCGTGCCGGTGCAGCACCGCCACCCCGGCCGCGATCTCCGTCAGCAGGTGCAGGGCGGCCGGCACCGGAATCGGGCCGGCCGCGAGCCGGTCCCGCAGGCTCCCCCGGTCCGCCCAGGCCAGCACCGCGTACGGGCGGCCGTCGGGCAGTTCACCGACCGTGTGTACCCGGACCAGCCGGTCGTGGTCGAGTCGGCGCAGCAGCCGGGCCTCGTCGCGGAAACGTTCCCGGACCCGCAGGTCGTGGCTCCAGTTCTCGGCGAGCACCTTGATCGCGACGTACGAGTCGAGCACCGGATCGTGACCCAGCCAGACGGTGGCGAACGAGCCGACCCCGAGCAGCCGCTCGACCCGGTACGGGCCGATCAGGTCGGGGACGCTCACATCGTCCCCGACGGAGTGAACAAAACCCGCGCGCCCGGAGACCAACCAGATAGGACGATCCGCCGCACGAAGGAGAACACCATGCGAACCTCGATCCGTCAGCTCGCCGTCGCCGGAATACTGGCCGTGCTGATGATTCCCGCCACCGCCGCCCCGAGCTTCGGCCGGGCGACCGGTGAGCCCGTGCTGAGCGTACGCGGCGCCGGTCCGTACCGGATCGGCATGAGCCTGGACCGGCTGGCCGCCGCCGGTCTGGTCACCGACGTCTGGTCGTACCCGGGCTGCGACGACGTCGTCGGCTCCGGGGCGACCGGCGAGTGGGCCGGGGTGATCCTGCTCCGGTTCCGGGCCGGTCGCCTGGCCGACATCGGTACGGCCACCAGGCCGCCCCGCTCACCGGCCGGCGCGGCGGTGGGCATGGAGTTCAGCGAGCTGGAGGAGATCTACGGCCGACGCGGTGAACTGGTCCGCAGCGCCAGCGGCCAGACCGGGTACCTGGTCCGGGTCGGGCAGCGGGTGGAACTCTTCACCGATCACCCGATCCGGTCCGGGGTCGGTTACTTCCAGGTGGGTCCGGCGGACTTCGTCGAGCGGACGTTCCGCACGGGCACCGCCTGCTGACCGTCGGCCTGACCGGCTCGGCCTGGCCGTCGGCCTGGCCGGCTCGGCTTTCAGGAGGTCGGGGTGTCCGAGTGGACGGGACACCCCGGCCTCCTGGAAATCGGGTCAGGTGTGGCGGGCGATGGCCCCGGAGCGGGTGGCCGCGACGAAGCCGGCCCACGCGCCGGGGCCGAAGGTCAGCACCGGCCCCTGCCGGTCCTTGCTGTCGCGTACCCCGACCAGGTCGGGCAGGTTCGTCGCGACCTCGACACAGGTCGAGCCGCCGTTACTACTACGGGTGGATGTGCGCCAGACCGCGCCGGTCAGGTCCATGACTCTGCCAACTCCTGAATCAGCTCCCGGGAGGCCCGGCGGGGCAGCGCCTCACCCCGGAGCCTCTCCCATGCTCGGTGAAGGCTATCAATGTCGTCCGGTTGATCGGTGACGTGTGCGCGGAGCTGGTTGTCCAGGTGGGCGACCTCGCTGCCCTCGGGGGTCTTGGCCAGGATGAACGCACCGGCCAGCCCGGGATGCATACCCACCCCGGCCGGCACCACGTGCAGGTGTACGTGCGGCCACTCGGTGACCCGGAGCAGGTGGTCGAACTGCCCGGCCATCACCGCAGCATCACCGATCTGCCGCCGGAGCACCACCTCGTCCACCACCGCGACGAACTCCGGCGGCTGCTCCCGGGAGAGCACCGCCTGCCGCTCCAACCGGGAGGTGACCCGCTGCTCCACCTCGCTGGGCCGCAGCATCCCGCCGCCGCTGAGCACCGCGCGGGCGTACGCCTCGGTCTGCACCAGACCCGGCACCAGCGACGGCTCGAACCAGCGGATCAACGTCGCCTCCTGCTCGACGCTGATCCACTCGCGCAGCCACGGCGGCGCCGCCTCTGCCCGGACCAGCGCCAAGAGTCGCTCGAAGAGGCCACCGGACTCCAGCGCCGCGTCGACCCGGGTCAGAAAGTCCAAAGATGGCGTACGGTGCCCGATCTCCACCATGCCGACCAGGCTGGACGAAAAGTTGATCTGCTGGGCCAGGTCCTCCTGGCTCAGTGACCGGTCCTTGCGTGCCCGGCGCAGCTCGCTGCCCAGGAACTCCAGCGCCGACATCCGGCCCCTCGTCATCACACCTCCACCACACGACGCCTACCTGCCCCACGTCCCCGCCAACCCCGGCGACGGCACGGGCACGGATCCGGGGTGACGGGCGAGGGACTTCCGACCGTAACCGCCCGGTCACCACGATGTGAGCAGACACATCGGAGGGAGTGACACAATGCGTCGAAAAGACAGGGGCGTACCGCTGGGGCTGGTGCACCGGCGGAACTGGGCACGCTGGGGGCGGTACTGCATCTGCGGGCTCCGGTGGCGGCGCTGCCCGGACCGGGGCTGGTGGGTACCCGTCGAGGAGCCGCCGCCCCCGACGCCCGAGCCGGCGGGTCGTGCCTGGCGGCCGGCGGACCCCCGGTGGAACGCGCGGACAGCGGCCTTCTGGGTCGGGCAGTCCGGGCTGATCAGCCGGGGGCAGGCGAGCCGGGCCAACCGGGTGCGCGGCCGGCACGCGGCGGACGCCGGCCGTGCCGCGTGACCGGCTGCTCGGCTGGTTGCGCCAGCATCAGCCGGTACGCCCGCTGTGGCTCTGCCGGGCCTGCGCCGCCGCCTGGCCCTGCCCGGCCGCCCGCCTCAGCCTGCGCATCGAGTACGCGGACAACCAGGTCGGGTTGGCGATGTACCTGTGCGCGCTGATGCACGACGCGATCACCGACCGGGCCCGGGTCCAGCCGACGCACCGGGACGATCCGCAGGAGATCTTCACCCGGTTCCTCGCCTGGACCCGTGGTGGCCGAACTCCAGGATGTCGCCCGCCGTGACGTTCTCCACGCCCCGGACCATGCACGCGAGCCGGGCGAGGGCACCTCCCGTCCACACCTAGACTTGAGCGGCGCCGCCTGAGTTGCCCCGAGGTGCGGGAAATGGAGTTGATATGCAGGTGACCGAGGTTCTGGACGCGATCGCTGCACTGGTTCGCGCCAGCGAGCACCCCGACGTTACGGAGGTGACGCGCTACGGCAGTGACACCCGCGCCGGTGGACAGTCGCCACCCGGGGTGAAGGTCACGTACCGGTCCGGCTCGTCCGCCCTGCTCTGGGCCGCTGAGGAACCACGCCCGGCACCTGCCCAGGCCCCGTTACCGGCGGAGCTGCCGCCACCTACGCAGCGAGCCGCCCGGATGCTCGTCTTCACTGCTCAGTTACTCGACTACGCGCGCCCGCCGATCTTCACGGGTTGGGAGGCGTGCGGCTACCCCGGCGTACACCTGTCGCCGTCCGCTCTGCGGATCACCTGCGCAGACGGCACGAGCGTCTACCTCCGCGTGACCGTGGCCTCCGGCCCGAGCCGCGAACCGGAGGTGGACCCCGATCCTGATTACCGGTTTCCCGAAGGAGTCCGCGGATGGCCCCCCACAGTCAGTGTTCCGTCTGCGGCGCGCGGGTGAGCGTCGCCCCCGGTGAGCCCTGCCCGCCGCATCAGCCGATAGGCAGTCGTGCCCGCTGCTCCGGATCGGGACAACCGACCTCCTGACCGGAGAGACCACGGAAGGGCCCGAAGGGCCCTCCGTGGCTCGTCGGACAAGGTCAGCCGACGGCCTCCATGACCTCGTCGGAGACGTCGAAGTTGCCGTAGACGTTCTGCACGTCGTCGCAGTCCTCCAGCACGTCGATCAGCTTGAAGACCTTACGCGCGCCCTCCTCGTCGAGCGGCACGTTCACGCTCGGGATCAGGGAGGACTCGGCCGACTCGTACTCGATGCCGGCCTCCTGGAGGGCGGTGCGCACCGGGATCAGGTCGGCCGGCTCGGATACCACCTCGTACGCCTCACCGAGGTCGTTGACCTCCTCGGCACCGGCGTCGAGGACCGCCATCAGCACGTCGTCCTCGCTCAGGTTCCCCTTGGGCACGATCACGACGCCCTTGCGGGAGAACATGTACGACACCGAGCCGGCGTCGGCCAGCGAACCGCCGTTGCGGGTCAGCGCGGTCCGCACCTCGGTCGCGGCGCGGTTGCGGTTGTCGGTGAGGCACTCGATGAGCAGCGCGACCCCGTTCGGGCCGTACCCCTCGTACATGATCGTCTGCCAGTCGGCGCCGCCGGCCTCCAGGCCGGAGCCACGCTTGACCGCGCGGTCGATGTTGTCGTTCGGTACGGAGTTCTTCTTCGCCTTCTGGATGGCGTCGTAGAGGGTCGGGTTACCGGCCGGGTCGCCACCGCCGGTCCGCGCCGCCACCTCGACGTTCTTGATGAGTTTGGCGAACATCTTGCCGCGCTTGGCGTCGATGACGGCCTTCTTGTGCTTGGTGGTCGCCCACTTGGAGTGGCCGGACATCTCGTACCTCCGTTAGCTAACCCACGCCTGCGTCGACTGCCCGCGCCAGACTCCACACCTCGACACGCCGGACTCCACCACACCGCCGCGACCGGGCGGGTGGAGCCGACCGGTCGGCTACCGCGGGGTAGGCCGTGGCGGGCGCTGGCCCTGCCGAACCGCGGCAATCCTACCGAGGTCGTACCGACCGGTGTCACACCCGGCACCCGTGGTGTTCTCGATCGTGGCGCCGATCCGGCGGGAGCGCACGTCGATCATGGTTAAGAAGGGGCCCCTCCTCTACCGAAAGCGATAAGAAGGGGCCCTTCCTTACCTGTCCTTACGTGCTGCGGACGAGGTCGACGAAGTACTGGTGCACCCGCAGGTCGCCGGTGAGTTCCGGGTGGAACGAGGTGGCCAGCAGGTTGCCCTGCCGGACCGCGACGATCCGCCCGGCCGCCGGGCCCTCGGTCACCTGACCGAGCACCTCGACGCCGTCACTGACCCGCTCGACCCACGGGGCCCGAATGAAGACCGCGTGGAACGCCGGCCCCGGCACCCCGCTGATCCGTACCGGCGCCTCGAACGAGTCGACCTGGCGGCCGAAGGCGTTGCGCCGGACGGTCATCTCGATCCCGTCGAAGCTCTGCTGGTCGGGGCGCCCGTCGAGCACCTCGGTGGCCAGCATGATCATGCCGGCGCAGGAGCCGTACACGGGCATACCGCCGGTGATCCGTTTGCGGATCGGTTCGAGCAGGCCGAACGTCTCGGCCAGTTTGCTGATCGTGGTGGACTCGCCACCCGGGACGACCAGCGCGTCGACCCGGTCCAGTTCCTCGGGGCGGCGTACCGGCCGGGCGTCCGCGTCGCACTTGGCCAGCGCGTGCACGTGCTCCCGGACGTCGCCCTGGAGGGCGAGCACCCCGATGGTCGGCCGGTCGGCCATGGTGTACCCCCAGTCGACGGGTCGGTGGACGGGACCGTCCGGGCTCACCAGCCGCGCTCGGCGAGCCGGTGCGGCTGCGGGATGTCGTCGACGTTGATGCCGACCATCGCCTCGCCGAGGCCCCGGGAGACCTTGGCCAGTACGTCGGGGTCGTCGTGGAAGGTGGTGGCCTTCACGATCGCGGCGGCCCGCTGGGCCGGGTTGCC
Source organism: Micromonospora echinofusca (assembly GCF_017614955.1). GTDB lineage: Bacteria > Actinomycetota > Actinomycetes > Mycobacteriales > Micromonosporaceae > Micromonospora > Micromonospora echinofusca_A. The sequence goes on along the minus strand of NZ_WVUH01000143.1, from coordinate 8,396 downwards.
GGACTTGAAGATGCCCGAGCCGACGAAGACGCCCTCCGCGCCGAGCTGCATCATCATGGCCGCGTCGGCCGGGGTGGCGATGCCGCCCGCGGTGAACAGGACGACCGGCAGCTTGCCCTGCTCGGCGACCTCCTTGACCAGCTCGTACGGGGCCTGGAGCTCCTTGGCCGCCACGTACAGCTCGTCGGCCGGCAGCGAGGCGAGCCGGGCGATCTCCTGACGGATCTTGCGCATGTGCATGGTGGCGTTGGAGACGTCACCGGTACCGGCCTCGCCCTTGGAGCGGATCATCGCCGCGCCCTCGGTGATCCGGCGCAGCGCCTCGCCGAGGTTGGTGGCACCGCAGACGAAGGGGACGGTGAACGCCCACTTGTCGATGTGGTTGGCGTAGTCGGCGGGGGTGAGCACCTCGGACTCGTCGACGTAGTCGACACCGAGCGACTGGAGGATCTGCGCCTCGACGAAGTGGCCGATCCGGGCCTTGGCCATCACCGGGATGGAGACGGCGTTGATGATGCCGTCGATCATGTCGGGGTCGCTCATCCGGGAGACGCCACCCTGGGCGCGGATGTCGGCGGGTACCCGCTCAAGGGCCATCACGGCGACGGCGCCGGCGTCCTCGGCGATCTTCGCCTGCTCGGCGTTGACCACGTCCATGATCACGCCGCCCTTGAGCATCTCGGCCATGCCCCGCTTGACCCGGGCGGTGCCGAGGACGGGGGTGGCGCCTGCTGCCTGCGAGCTGGATTCGGACACGGTGATTCGCTCCTCAACGCGTTCGGGGTGGATGCAGAAATGCTACGTCCGGCGCAACGCCGGTCCGACAGCCAATCAGACCCACGGTGGCCTGCCCTGTGGCCGTCATCACCCGGTATTCCGGACGACCGGCCCCGGACAGCTCGAAAGAGGACGAGTCAGGCGACCGGGAGGTCGGGGCGGACCGGCAGGGTCGGGTCGTCCACGTCGAAGTAGCGGGGCCACTCGTGCCGGCGCCCCATCCGCAACAGCCGTACCAGTGGTCGGCGCCGGGCGGAGAGCGCGTCCCGGACCAGGTCGGTGTGCACCTGCCGGGCCAGCGCCAGTCGGCGGCTCGCGGCGATCACCGCTTCGGCGGCCGGGTCGCCCGGGTCGAGCTGCGCCGCCCGCAACTGCCGGGTGAGGTCGTTCTCGGCCGCCTCCCGCTCGTCCGGCGCCGCGTCGAGGGCGATCCGGGCGGCAGCGTACAGCTCGACGCCGTACCGCTGGTCCTCGGCGAGTACGGCGGCCGCCGCCGCCCGGCGGACCAGGTGCGCGTCGAGGGCGCGGGCCGCCGAGGAGACCCGCGTCTGGAGCCGGTCGACCCGGTTGGCCGTCCAGACCAGGTACGCCGTGACCAGCGCGACGACCAGCGTCCCGCCCACCACCCACCACATGCCCGGCATCGTAGTGTCGCTCCATTCCTGTCCCCGCCGCAGGCGTCCCGCGCCCATGGTCCCGTACCGGCCGGAGCGGCCGGTACCGCCGGTCGGCGGCCCCGGTCACCACCCCGGTCAGCGGCCCCGGTCACCGCCCGGTCGGCGGCCTGTTTCCACAGGCCACGGGTCAGCGCAGGCCCGCCCACTCCTGGTCGATGACCCGCCCGTCGGTTGCCTCGATGGCCGCCGCGTACACCTCCAGCACCCGCCGGGCGACCACCGGCCAGTCGAACCCGGCCACCACCTCGTCGCCGCAGGCGGACAGCGCCGCCCGTGCCGCCGGGTCGTCGAGCAGTTCGGCGAGGGTACGGCTGAGCGCCGCCACGTCACCGACCGGGAAGAGCCGGCCGGCCCTCCCGGCGTCGAGTACCCGCCGGAAGGCATCCAGATCACTGGCGACCACGGTGGTACCCGCCGCCATCGCCTCGGTGAGGATCATGCCGAACGACTCGCCGCCGGTGTTCGGTGCGACGTAGAGGTGCACACTGCGCAGCATGCGCGCCTTGTCCGGTTCGGAGACCAGGCCGAGGAAGGTGACCCGGTCCCGCAGGTCGGCGGGGAACTGGCCGTACAGGTCGTCGGCCTCACCCGGCCCGGCGACCAGCAGCCGCAGACCGGGACGGTGCGGGGCGAGCGTGACGAACGCGTCGCGCAGCAGCGGGAACCCCTTGCGGGGCTCGGTGAACCGGCCCAGGAAACCGAGGGTGCCCCCGCTACCCGGCCCGCACTCCCCCGGCCAGCCGTCCAGCGGGACGGCGTCGGCGAACTTCGCCACGGTCACCCCGTTGGGGATCTCCACCGCGCCGCCGTCGAGGTGTTCCACCTGCACCTTGCGGGCCAGCGCGCTGACCGCGATCCGGGCGGTGATGCGTTCCAGCACGATCTGGAGCAGACCCTGGGCGGCGGCGAGGGCCCGGGACCGGGTCATCGCGGTGTGGAAGGTCGCCACCACCGGCCCCCGGGCGGAGAGCACCGCCAGCAGGGACAGGCTGAGGGTGAGCGGCTCGTGCACGTGCAGCACGTCGAAGTCGCCCCGGTTGATCCAGCGGCGGACCCGGGCGGTGGAGACCGGGCCGAACGCGATCCGGGCCACCGAGCCGTTGTAGGGCAGCGGCACGGCCCGACCGGCCGGTACGACGTACGGCGGCAGCGCGGCGTCCTCGTCGGCGGGGGCGAGCACGCTCACCTCGTGACCGAGCCCGATCAGCGCCTCGGCGAGGTCGATGATGTGGTTCTGGACGCCGCCCGGGACGTCGAAGGAGTACGGGCACACGATGCCGATGCGCACGTCAGTGCTCTCCGTCCAGCCACATCCGCTGCAACATGTGCCAGTCTTGCGGATGACGGGCGATGCCCGCCGCCAGACGGTCGGCAATGCGCTGGGTGACCGTGCGGACCCGGTCGTCCAGGGGGGCGCTGTCCGGGTCCGGCAGGTCCAGGGGGCCGTCGAGACTGGCGCACGCCGCGTCCGGTTCGTACCACATCGACGCCACGTAGAGCGGAGCGCCGGTACGCAGCGCCAGCAGGGCCGGGCCGGGGGGCATCCGGGTCCGGCCACCGAAGAAGGACACCTCGACGCCGCGCGCCGACAGGTCCCGGTCGGCCAGCAGCGGTACCACGTACCCCTGGCCGAGCCGTTCGACGAGCACGTCGAAGGCGGGCCGGGTACCGCCGTGGGTGGGCAGGATCTCCATGCCCAGGCTCTCCCGGAAGGCCAGGAACCGGGCGAAGACCGCCTCGGGTCTGAGTCGTTCGGCGACGGTGACCAGGGGCCAGCCCTGGGCGGCGACCCAGGCTCCGGCGGCGTCCCAGTTGCCGGCGTGCGGCAGCGCCACCACCGCGCCCCGACCGGCGGCCACGTCGGCGGCGAGCAGGTCGGCGCCCTGCAGCCGGAACCCGTCGCGGATCTGCTGCCGGCTGCGCGACGGCAGGCGGAACGCCTCCCGCCAGTAGCGGGCGTAGGAGCGCAGGCCCTGGCGGACCAGGTCGTCGAGGTCGGCGTCGGGCAGCTCCGGACCGACCACCCGGCGCAGGTTGGCGGCGAGCCGGGCCACGGCGGGGCCGCCCCGGCGGTGGGCACGGTCGGCGCCCGCCCGGAAGGCCGCGACGGCGAGCGGTTCGGGTAGCGCCCGGACCAGTCGCCAACCGGCCAGGATGCCGAGTGCTGCCAGGTCCGGGCCGCCTCCTCGCCGGGCGGTCACCCCCGCACGCCCGCCCGGACCTGCTGGGCCTGCCGGTACACGTGCCGCATCCGCTGCCCGACGGTGAAGATCGACACGGCGGCGAGCAGCCAGAGTGCGACCGGCAGGGCAGGGTCGAGGCCGAGCCCGGTGAGCAGCCCGCCGATCCCGACGATCAGCAGTCGTTCGGTGCGTTCGGCGATCCCCACGTTGCAGGTCATGCCGAGCCCTTCGGCGCGGGCCTTGACGTAGGAGACCAGCCCACCGGCGGCCAGGCAGATCAGGGCGGCGGCGACACCGGCCCGGTCGCCCCGGGTGGCCAGCCAGTAGGCGACCGCCCCGAAGACCGCGCTGTCGGCGATCCGGTCCATGCTCGAATCGAGGAACGCACCGAACTTCGTCGACCCGCCGCTCATCCGGGCCATGGTGCCGTCGAGCAGGTCGGTCAGGGCGAACACGGTGACGATGAGCGCACCGGCCACCAGGTGGCCCCGGGCACCGAAACCGAGCGCGCCGACGAGCACACCGACGGTGCCGATCACGGTGACCGTGTTCGGGGTGACACCGGCGCGCAGCAGTGCGCGCGCGATCGGCTCGACGACGCGGGTCATCCCCGCCCGGGCCGACACTTGGAAGATCTTTGCCATGGCGGTCCCACGATAACCGTCGGCTCCCGACCAGCGATACGCCCGGTGGCGCCTACTTCGCGCCGGGGGTTGTGTACGGTCCGCGACGGGTGTCTGATCGGTTTGGAACGTGAGCCAGGTCACTAACCCGAGCGGCGGTCGCCGTCAACCACCGGCCGAGGGAGGTGCGCCCGATGGCGCAGAGGAATCAGGAGAAGGGTGTCACCGGCGCGGTGCCGGTGGTGACCGCACCCGACAGGGTCCGCAACGTGGTGCTGGTGGGGCACTCCGGCGCCGGCAAGACCACACTGGTGGAGGCGCTGCTGGCCGCCACCTCGACGATCGGCCGGGCCGGCAGCGTCCCGGACGGCACCACGGTCTGTGACCACGATCCGGCCGCCGTACGTCAGCAGCGTTCGGTGAGCCTGGCCTGCGCACCGCTGGTGCACAACGGCATCAAGGTGAACCTGCTGGACACCCCCGGTTACGCCGACTTCGTGGGGGAACTGCGTGCCGGCCTGCGGGCGGCGGACGCCGCGCTCTTCGTGGTCTCCGCGGTGGACGGGATGGACGCGGCGACCGCGGCGCTCTGGGAGGAGTGCGCGGCCGTGGACATGCCCCGCGCGGTCGCGGTGTCCCGACTGGACCACCAGCGGGCCGACTTCGACGAGGCGGTGGCGCTCTGCCAACGGGTGTTCGGGGAGAACGTGGCCCCGCTCTACCTGCCGATGCTCGGTGACGACGGGGTGTCGGTGGCCGGGCTGCTCAGCCTGATCACCCGCCGGGTGTTCGACTACACCGCCGGCCTGCCGGCGCAGGTGCGCCAGCCCGATCCGGAGCACCTGCCGGCGATCGCCGAGTCCCGCAACGAGCTGATCGAGGGGATCATCGCCGAGAGCGAGGACGAGACCCTGATGGACCGGTACCTCGACGGCGAGGAGATCGAGACCGGGGTGATCGTCGACGACCTGGAGAAGGCGGTGGCCCGGGGCCACTACTACCCGGTGGTACCGGTCTGCGCGTACACCGGGGTCGGGCTGGACGTCCTGCTGGAGGTGCTGACCTCGGCCTTCCCGTCGCCGCCGGAACACGCGCTGCCCGCCGTCACCGGGCTGGACGGCTCGCCGCGTCCGCCGCTGACCTGCGACCCGGCCGGACCGCTGGTCGCCGAGGTGGTCCGCACCACCGTCGACCGGCACGTGGGGCGGGTGTCGCTGGTCCGGGTCTTCTCCGGCACGCTGCGACCGGAGCTGACCGTGCACGTGTCGGGGCACGGCCTGGCCGAACGCGGTCACCCCGACCACGACGCGGACGAGCGGGTCGGGCACGTCTACTCCCCGCTCGGCGCGGGACTGCGGGAGGTGCCGCACTGCGTGGCCGGGGACATCTGCGCGATCACCAAGTCCGGCAGCGCCGAGACCGGCGACACCATCTCCGCCAAGGACGACCCGCTGCTGATCGCCCCGTGGGAGATGCCGGAGCCGCTGCTGCCGGTGGCGATCGTGGCGGCCAGCCGGGCCGACGAGGACGCGCTGGCCCGTAACCTGGCGCGACTGGTGGCCGGTGACCCGACGCTGCGGCTGGAGCGCAACTCGGAGACCCACCAGCTGGTGCTCTGGTGCATGGGCGAGGCGCACGCCGACGTGGTGCTGGACCGGCTGCGGGCCGGCGGGGTGGAGCTGGAGACCGAACCGGTCCGGGTGGCGCTGAGGGAGACCTTCACGGCCGGGGCGCGCGGGCACGGCCGGCACGTCAAGCAGTCCGGCGGGCACGGCCAGTACGCGATCTGCGACATCGAGGTGGAGCCGCTGCCGCGCGGCGGTGGTTTCGAGTTCGTCGACCGGGTGGTCGGGGGTGCGGTGCCGCACCACTACATCCCGTCGGTGGAGAAGGGCGTCCGGGCCCAGATGGAGCGCGGGATCGTGGCCGGGTACCCGGTGGTGGACCTGCGGGTGACCCTGGTCGACGGCAAGGCGCACAGTGTGGACTCCTCCGACGCCGCGTTCGCCACGGCCGGTGGGCTCGCCCTGCGGGACGCGGCCGAGCGGGGGCAGGTGACCCTGCTGGAACCGGTCGACGAGGTGACGGTGCGGGTACCGGACTCGTTCGTCGGGGCGGTGATGAGCGACCTGTCCGGCCGGCGGGGCCGGGTCCTGGGTACCGAGCCGGACCCGGCGGGGGTCGAGCGGACCGTGGTGCGCGCCGAGGTGCCGGCGACCGAACTGCTGCGGTACGCGGTCGAACTGCGTTCGATGACCTCGGGTACGGGTACGTTCCGGCGGTCGTTCGCCCGGCACGATCCGATGCCGGCGCACCTGGCCGAGCAGATCCGCAAGGAGCACCCGAACGGCGGGTGACGTCGATCGGCCGGCGTCCCGGACGGGACGGACGTCCGGGATCCGTACGCGGAACGGTCGAGGCCCACATCGGATGGCGACGTTTTTCGTCGCCACCGGTGTGGGCTTCTTCCATTCGCCCGGCGGTAGCGGCGGCGGTCGCCGACTCCGGCCCACCGGCCGGACGGGCGACGGACACCGTCCGGGCGTACCTCAGCTGATCGGCTGATCAGGGAGCAGTTTTGCCGTAACGGCGAACGACAGGATCCGAAAATCGACGTCGGACCGCCCGATAATCAGCTCGGGATTCTCCGCCGTAATTGTCTCGGCCACGGCGATTCAGCCCGTGACAGATCTGGACAGGTACGGCATTGAACGACCGCTGGCTGGCCGTAGCGCCAGCTCAGATCGATCTACCAGGTGAATGGGAGTTCTCATGACAGATGACCAACGTCAATATCAGGTCGTCGTGAACGACGAGGAGCAGTACTCGATCTGGGCCAGCGACTCCGACCTGCCGGCCGGCTGGCAGCCGACGGGCTTCAGCGGCGACCGGGCGGCCTGCCTCGCCCACATCGAGGAGGTCTGGACCGATATGCGGCCAAAGAGCCTCCGGGAACGGCTCGCCACCTCGGCCTGACCAGCATCCACACCGGTGACGGGCGGGTCGGAGGCTCCCCTGTCCCGCCCGTCACCGACCCTCCCCGCTCGACGGCCGGGCCTCGCGCGCCCACCGGCAGCCCGTTGTACCAGGCCGATATCCCCGATATATCTCCTGCTCAGGGGCCCATGACGGGGGCACACCGGGAACAGTACGGCCGGGTACCGGCAATCGCAGCAGACCACCCACTTTCCCAGCCATTCGGACAACAGCCTTCCGTATTTTCAGATGTCCCGATTGCGGCGAAATATCGGCATAGTTGAGATATTTGGTTAGGACGGTTGTCCATTCATCGGTCGACATCCTCCACCGTTGACAGGGCTGAATCCCTCTCGTAATTTCTTCGGCAGTCCTCCCCTTGTCCAGGACAAAATCCCGACCGATCCGCCCTGCGGTCATGACCGTGGACCCTGCGCATCCTGCAACGTTTCGCGGATGCGTTGTCCGACGTTGCGCCTGATGAAGGAGCCAAGAGTGCGGGCAATGCCCCTCGACGACGCTGTCGAAGACCGCTACGCCGCCGTGACGCTCCAGCCGGGCATGCTCTTCACACACGGGCACCAGCCACACTCCGGCGTCGACGTCCTACAGGTGGTGATCGACTGGCCCACCCGGCTCGACCCGGCGGCGATGGACACCGCCTGGCAGCGGGCCGCCCGCCGGCATCCCGTGCTCCGTACCGCCTTCACCTGGCCGACCAGCGACGACCCGGCCCAGGTGGTGCAGGCGGCGGTGACCGTGCCGGTCGTCCAGCACGACTGGACCGCCGTCGGCGACGGCCCGGTACCGCCCGACCCCGCGGCACGGCTGGCCGCCTTCCTCACCGCCGACCGGGTCGCCGGGGTGGACCTGCGGTCCGCCCCGCTGCTGCGCGTCACCCTGATCACCCACGCACCGGACCGGCACACCGTGGTGGTCACCTTCCACCACGCCGTCCTCGACGGCCGTTCGGCGCACATGCTGCTCACCGAGGTCTGCACCGAACACGACGCGATCGTCGCCGGGACGCCGTACCAGCCACCGCAGCGGCACCCGTTCCGGGACTTCGCCCGGTGGGTGGCGGACCGCCCGCTCGACGCGGACGAACGCTTCTGGACCGACCGGCTGGCCGGCCTGGACCTGCCCACCCCGCTGCCGGT
>NZ_WVUH01000142.1 GCF_017614955.1 Micromonospora echinofusca | reverse complement strand
GGCGGGGTGCGGTGCCGGGGGCCCGTGCCGGTGGGGACACCGGCCGGTGAGCGGGACCCTCGCCCCCCGGGTGGTGGTGGTAAGCCGGCGCAGCGAACTGGACGAGCTGCTGGCCCGGCACGGTACCCGGGCGGCCGCCGACCGCTACCTGCGCGAGCGTGGCCGCGACCTGGCCGAGGTGGTGGACCGGCACCATCGGTTGGAGGCGGCGTTGACCACCGTCGGCGCCGCCATCCCGGTGGACTGGCGGCGCGGCCGGGTCGACCGCGACGACCTGCCCCGGTTCCTCTTCGCACCCGAGGACGTGGTGATCGCGGTCGGCCCGGACGGGCTGGTGGCCAACGTCGCCAAGTACCTCGACCGGCAGCCGGTGATCGGCGTGGACCCGGAGCCGGGCCGCAACGCGGGGGTACTGGTCCGTTTCCCGGCCGGGGCGGTGGCCGGGTTGCTGCCGGCGGTGGTCACCGGCCGGGCACCCACCGACCACCGGACCATGGTCCGTGCCGCCCTGGACGACGGCCAGGAGCTGGTGGGGCTCAACGAGGTGTACGTCGGACACGCCTCCCACCAGTCCGCCCGGTACCTGCTCACCGCGCAGGCCGGCACGGCCACACACCGGGAGCGACAGTCCTCCTCCGGCGTGGTCGTCGGCAGCGGAACCGGGGTGACCGGGTGGTGCGCGTCGATCGCGCGGGACCGGCCGGGCGCACCGCCGCCGCCCGCACCCGACGAGGAGGCGCTCTGCTGGTTCGTCCGGGAGGCGTGGCCGTCCCCGGCCACCGGTGTCCGGCTGACCAGCGGCCGGTTCGCCGGTGACGGCCGGTTGGAGCTGGTCAGCGAGTCCGACGGGCTGGTGGTCTTCGCCGACGGGCTGGAGGCCGACCGGCTCGCGCTGAGCTGGGGGCAACGGGTGACCGTGACCGTGGCCCCGCGCCAGCTCGCCCTGGTCGCCCCCTGACGGCCCGACGCCGGTCCGTCAGGCGTTGTCGTCGCCGAGTCGCTGCCGGTTCGCCTCGATCCAGGCGTCCAGGGCCTCCGGGTCGTTCGGGTCGACCCCGTCCGCCATCAACTGGGCCACCGCCGCAGTCGCCGGGCTGCGCCGCTCGCCGGTGCTGTAGAGCCGGGCGAACTCCGGGATCATCTCCTCGATCGCCGAGTCGGTCTGCGTCACGGCGGCGGCCGGCAGGCCCCGTCGGCGGGCCGTCCAGGTGGCCCAGGCGCGCAGCACCCGGGGCAGCATCGCGGCGTCGTCCATGTCCAGTACGGCCCGGCGGTGCACCCAGTCCAGCAGGAACAGCCCGGCCACCGCCGGGCTCCACCGCAGCGGATCGGCGTCCGGGAAGCTCGCCGAGTGGTCGAGCAGGAGGCTGAGGCAGAAGTGCAGGGAGGCCAGGTCGTCGCCGTCCACCCGGTCCAGCCCGTGCCGGACCGCCTCCGGCGAGGCGAGGAAGGCACGGATCAGTTCGGTCCGCTCGGCCGGGGAGGGCGGCTCGACCGGCGCGGGTGCCGCCGGTACCCCGACCGGGGCGGGCAGCAGGGCGAGGCGGGCGCCGAACAGGGCCCGGTCGGTGGCGAGCGACCCCTCGTCGGGCAGGTCACCCAGCGCGTCGGTGACGGCCAGGTGGCGGGCCACCTCCTGGCGCAACCGGGCCGGGTCCTCGGTACGGAACCAGGTCAGCTCGTCGTCGGCGCACATCTGGCGTACCTGGTCGAGGATCCGGTCGGCCGGACCGCCGACGAAGACGTCCTTCGCGATGCCGATGTTGTGGTCGATCAGGGCCACCACCGCGTGCTCCGGGCCACCGGTCTCGTCGTCGTACGCGAAGGTGGCCAGGTAGGAGGTCTGGTCGCCGTACACGTCGCCGTAGGCGTAGGCGCCGGTGAGGCGTACCCGGCCGAGCCGGGTCGCCCAGGACGGCGCGTGTGCACCCGGTTTGACCCGGCCGGCGCCCTCGGCCTCCGGTACGAGGGTGGCGAAGACCAGGCGGATGGTGGTCGCGGCAGCCGACCGGCGCCGGCTGGTGGCGGCGAGGAAGCCGCCGACGAACTCCCGGACGGCACGCTCACGGTCGTCCTCGGCGATGGCGTAGACGCTGCCCAGCAGGGCGGTACCGAGGATTTCGGCGTCCAGCGCGCAGTCCAGCCGCGTCACGTCACGGGCGGCGTGCAGCACCGCGTCATAGGGGGTCTGTGGCGTGGCCATGGACCGACCCTACGCTGAGAGCGCCCGGGAGGGCATCCGCACGAGGCCACAGTTGCGCGCGACCACGGCTCGGTCCGGGTGCACCTGGTGGTCGGTTCCGGGTGCACCTGGTGGTCGGTTCCGGGTGCACCTGCGGCTCAGCCCGGTGCGCCGGCCTCGGCGAGTGCCGTCCGGGCCTGCGCGTAGCCACGCAGCACCTCCTGCACCGGGGTCACCACGTACTCCTCGCCGACTGCGGTGACCGCCGCGTCGAGCCGCCTGCGGGCGCGCCGCCCGGCCCGCCCGGCCGCCCACCGGATCACCGGTTTCACCAGCATCGCGACCAGCAGGCCGGCGAGCAGCCCGCCGAGCAGCAGCACGGTGGGCAGCGGAACCACTCCCACGGTCGGGTTGTCCGGCGGGGGCAGGCCGAGGGCGCGTAGCGCGTACCCGGCGACCAGCCAGAGCAGCCCGGCGAGCGCGGTGAGGGTGACCAGCCACTGGAGGCCACCGACGAGCCGCCACCAGACCGGTCGACGGCGCAGACCCAGGTCGGTACCGGCCACCGCGCGGTCCAGCGCGTCCGGCAGGTCGGCCGCCCGGGACCGGGCCGCCGTGGTCACCGCCGCCGGCCAGGGCGGGGGCAGCCCGGCCGAGGCCCGCTCGGCCACCGCCCGGACCGCCAGACCGACCGCCGAGCGCTGGGCGGCGGTCGGATCGGGTACGGACGTCGCCGCGACCAGGCTCTCCGATGTCTCCTCCGCCGGTGTGGTGCCGGCCAGGTGCAGCCGGCGCAACGGGTCCGGCCGGAGCCGGCGCCAGCCGCGTACCACCGGCCACCCGGTGGCTCCGGCCGCCCGGTGCCGGTACGCCTCCTCGGTGGCCCCGGCCACCGCCGGTACCCCGGCCACATCACCCAGCGCGGCGGCGAGCGCTCGGCGGCTGTCCCGGTCCACCTCGCCCGCGCCGGGCTCCGAGGCGACCAGTTCGGCCAGCCCGGCGACGACGGTGTCGACGTCGCCGGAGAGCCGGCGCAGGGCCGCCTGCCGTCCGGCGACCGTACGCTCCAGCGTGGCCCGCAGCTCCCCGATCGCGGCCCGGTCCACGGCGGCGGTGGCCAGCAGCGGTACCCCGTCGAGCCGGTCGCCGTCGAGCAGCCGGCGCAGGTCGGCCAGGACCCGGGGCAGTTCGGTCGGGGACAGCCGGTCGGCCTGGTTGAGCACCACCACGGTCACGTCCCGGTGCCGGTGGAACTGGCGCAGGTAGCTCTCGTGCACCACCCGGTCGGCGTACTTCTGTGGATCGACCACCCACACCACCAGGTCGACCAGGCCGAGCAGCCGGTCCACCTCCAGCCGGTGCGAGCGTTCCACCGAGTCGAAGTCGGGCAGGTCGAGCAGGATCAGCCCGTGCAGGGCGGACTCGTCGTCGGCGTCCAGCGCGCTCTCCCGGACGAACCGGTGCCGGGGCAGTACGCCGATCCAGTCGAGCAGCTTCGTCGCCCCGGCCAGCGGCCCCCAGACGCAGGCGTGGGCGACCCCGGTGGTGGGGCGGCGGACGCCGACCGGGGAGAGGTCGAGCCGGGCGAGTGCGTTGAACAGGCTGGACTTGCCGCTGCCGGTACTGCCGGCGAGCGCGACGACGGTGTGGTCCCGGGACATCGCGAGCCGGCTGCCGGCGCGTTCCACCAGGGTGTGCGCGGCGACCAGGCGCTCGTCGGGCAGGTAGCCGTCGGTGGTGTCGAGGAACCGGCGTACCGCACCGAGCCGGGTGAGCAGGGTGTCGGCGTCGATCCGGCGCTCCCCGCGTAGCGCGTCCCGCATCCGGCCCACCACGTTGCTCAAGTATCGGCACCTTCCCCAGCGGCGGTCGTCAGGTGGGCCCGGGTACGCGCGCCCTCCACCCGGGCACCGGCCTCCCGCAGCGCCGTCGGGGTCCCGGCGGTCGCCTCGGCGTCGGCCAGCAGTCCGAGGTAGCGGGCGGCCTCCCCGTCGAGCAGCACGGTCACCCGGTCGAGCAGATCGGCGCGGGCCCTGCTGGCCAGGGTACGCACCGCCTGGTCCCCGAAGACGGCCTGGAGCACGGCCTGCGCGGCGACGGTCGTGCCGGTGCCGGCCGCCACCTCCAGCCCGGTCGGGATGAACGCGGTGGAGGCGAAGACGGCGATCATGACGGCCAGGCCGGTGGCGTTGACCGCGTACGCGGCCGTCCGGGCCACGAACCGCTTGTCGCCACCCTCGGCGCGGACCAGTTCCAGCACCCCGCGCTGCCAGTCCCGGATCAGGCGTTCGGCCTGTTGGTCCAGGTCGGCGGAGGGGCGGGCGAGGTCCGGGGTGAGCAGGGCCGCCCCGGCCGGGTGGGCCCGCCAGCCGGTGTGCGCGTGCTCGGCGGCCTCGGCGGCGACCCCGCGCAGCAGGGTCACCAGCTGCGATTCGATCGCGGTACGCAGTTCGGCGGCGGCGGGCGCCGGCCGGCCGGTCACGGCGGCCACCACCCGGTCGCGGAGCCGGCCGATCCGGGCCTCCAGGGTGCGGAACAGTTCGCCGGTGCCGACGTACTCCTGCCACCGGGCGAGTACCTCGCCGCGCAGCAGCCGCCCGTCGCGCAGCCCCTGCTCGACCGTGCGGTGCGCGTTGCGGTACGCCGCCCGGACCCGTTCGTCCAGCGCCTCGGCGGCGGTGAGCTGCTCGTCGGAGGCGGCGGCCAGCCCGGCCACGGCGGGTTGCAGGGCGGCGAGGGCGCCATCGAGGGTCTGCCGGACCACCGCGTCCCGGGCTCCGGCGTCGGTGGCGAGCTGGCCGAACCAGTCCCGCAGCGGTGCCACCGCCCACTCGGGCAGCATGCCCTGGCCGTCGACCACGGTTTCCGGCAGGACGAAGAGCGGGGCGGCGCCGAGGCCGTTGGCGGTGAGCATCTCGCCGAGGTGCGCGGTGATCTCGTCGGCGGCGCCCGGGGGTACCCGGTCCAGCACCAGGGCGGTCACCGTGCCCCGGGCCCGGGCGGTCCGCAGCAGTTCCCAGGGCACCGCATCGGCGTACCGGGCGGCGGTGGTGACGAAGAGCCACAGGTCGGCGGCGGCCAGGAGCTGCCCGGCCAGCGCCCGGTTCGCGTCGACCACGGAGTCGATGTCCGGTGCGTCGAGGAAGGCCAGCCCGGGGCGGAGTGCGGGGGCCGCGACGAGTTGCAGGGTGCGTGGATCCTCGCTCGGCTCACCGGTACGGGTCAGGCCGGGGAGCAGGTCCCCGGAGCGGAACCAGGACGAGTCGGCCGGATTGCAGACCAGCACCGGCGAGCGGGTGGTGGGGCGGAGCACCCCGGCGGCGCTGACCCGGGCCTGGACGAGGCTGTTGACCAGGGTCGACTTGCCGGCCCCGGTGGACCCGCCGACCACGACGAGCAGGGGGGCGTCGAGTCGGGCGAGCCGGGGCAGCAGGTAGTCGTCGAGTTGGGCGGCGAGGGCGGCGGCGTCCCGGCGGGCCGGCTCGGCCGACGGTACGGCGAGCGGGAAGCGGGCCGCCGCCACGGCGGCCCGAAGGCCGGCGAGCGCAGCCGGCAGCTCCGCCGGCGGGTTGTTTCCGGGTACGACGGGTGGCGCACCGGGGGCCGAGGCGTCGTCGCCATGCGTCGTCACGGGATAAAGCGTGCCCGAATCAGGCAAGTCAAACAACCGACGCCCCCTATGCCGGTCTGGTTCCCCCGACGGGCCCGGTCGGGCCGGCCCCGGGGGTGCGTCGGCAGGGCCGCCGACCTGCCCTTGCGTCAAGGGTTGCGTCAGGGTGACTCAAGTCCGATTTGACGATCGCGGCAGGCGTGGCAATATTGAGTCAAGTCCACTCAACTTGAGGTGGGTGTGCTGCGGGCGGTGCCCGTCACCTGCTCTACGTAACGAAGCGAGGAAGCGAAGATGGCACGTGCGGTCGGCATTGACCTCGGCACGACGAACTCCTGCGTCAGCGTCCTGGAGGGCGGCGAGCCCACCGTCATCGCCAATGCCGAGGGCTCGCGGACGACTCCTTCGATCGTCGCGTTCGCCCGCAACGGCGAGGTGCTCGTCGGTGAGGTCGCCAAGCGCCAGGCGGTGACCAACCCGGACCGGACCATCCGGTCGGTCAAGCGTGAGATCGGCACCAACTGGACCGTCGACATCGACGGCAAGAAGTACACCCCGCAGGAGATCTCCGCGCGGACCCTGATGAAGCTCAAGCGGGACGCCGAGGCGTACCTGGGCGAGCAGATCACCGACGCGGTGATCACCGTGCCGGCGTACTTCAACGACGCCCAGCGGCAGGCCACCAAGGAGGCCGGGGAGATCGCCGGCTTCAACGTGCTGCGGATCGTCAACGAGCCGACCGCGGCGGCCCTGGCGTACGGGCTGGACAAGGGCTCCAAGGAGCAGACCGTCCTGGTCTTCGACCTCGGTGGCGGCACCTTCGACGTGTCGCTGCTGGAGCTGGCCGACGGGGTCGTCGAGGTCAAGTCGACCAGCGGTGACAACCACCTCGGTGGTGACGACTGGGACGAGCGGATCATCGACCACCTGGTGAAGACCTTCCGGGGTCAGCACGGCGTCGACCTGTCGCAGGACAAGATGGCCATGCAGCGGCTCCGTGAGGCGGCTGAGAAGGCCAAGATCGAGCTGTCCGCGGCCACCACGACCAGCATCAACCTGCCGTACATCACCGCCGGCCCGGCCTCCACCGAGGGCGCCCCGTCCGCCCCGCTGCACCTGGACGTGACCCTGACCCGGGCCGAGTTCCAGCGGATGACCCAGGACCTGCTGGACCGCTGCAAGGGCCCGTTCGAGCAGGCGATCAAGGACGCCGGGATCAAGGTCTCCGACGTCGACCACGTGATCCTGGTCGGCGGCTCGACCCGGATGCCGGCCGTCACCGACCTGGTCAAGCAGCTGATCGGCCGGGACCCGAACAAGGGCGTCAACCCGGACGAGGTCGTCGCGGTCGGCGCCGCGCTCCAGGCCGGTGTGCTCAAGGGCGAGGTGAAGGACGTCCTGCTGCTCGACGTCACCCCGCTGAGCCTGGGCATCGAGACCAAGGGCGGCATCTTCACCAAGCTGATCGAGCGCAACACCACCATCCCGACCAAGCGCTCCGAGGTCTTCACCACGGCCGACGACAACCAGCCGTCGGTGCTGATCCAGGTCTTCCAGGGCGAACGGGACATCGCCGCCTACAACAAGAAGCTCGGCACCTTCGAGCTGACCGGCCTGCCCCCGGCGCCGCGCGGCGTGCCGCAGATCGAGGTCACCTTCGACATCGACGCGAACGGCATCGTGAACGTCCACGCCAAGGACCTCGGTACCGGCAAGGAACAGAAGATGACCATCACCGGTGGTTCCTCGCTGCCGAAGGACGACATCGAGCGGATGCGTCGGGACGCCGAGGAGCACGCCGACGAGGACAAGCGTCGGCGTGAGGAGGCGGAGACCCGCAACCTGGCCGAGGCCCTTCAGTGGCAGACCGAGAAGTTCCTGGCCGAGAGCGGGGACAAGCTCCCCACCGAGTCCCGGGACCAGATCAACGAGGCGCTCGGCGACCTGCGTAGCGCGCTCGGCGGTACCGACATCGAGAAGGTCAAGTCGGCGCACGAGAAGTTGGCCCAGGTCTCGCAGCAGGCCGGTTCGCTGCTCTACGCGCAGCAGGCCGAGCAGGCTCCGCAGGCCGACGCGGGTACCGGTGCCACCGGCGCGAAGGCCGGCGGCCAGGACGACGTGGTGGACGCCGAGATCGTCGACGAGGACGGCAAGAAGTGACGGAGCAGCCAGGGGCCACCGACCCGGGGGTGGAGACCACCGGGCCGGTGCCGGATGGCACCGCACCCGAGGGTGAAACCGGTCCGCGCGTCGTCATCCGGAACAACCGGAAGATCACCGACAGCGTGACGGTGGAGGGCGACTCCGCCGGTACCCCGGTCGACGGAAGCGCCGGTGCCGAGACCGAAGGGCTGGTCGAGGAGGCCGAGGTGGTGGTGGACGAGGTCGTCGAGACCGAGCCCGCGCCGACCGGTCAGCCGGTGGTGGACGCGCCGGCCGAGCCGGCCGCGCCGGTCGAGGGCGGGCCGGTCGGGGGCGGTGCCCTCGGTGCCGAGCTGTCCGCCCTCCGGTCGGAGCTGGAGGAGCGCACCCGGGACCTGCAACGGGTCACCGCGGAGTACGCCAACTACCGCAAGCGGGTGGACCGGGACCGGGCGGTGGCCGCCGAGCAGACCACCGGTCAGGTGCTCTCCGCGCTGCTGCCGATCCTGGACGACCTGGACCGTGCCCGGGAGCACGGCGACCTGGTCGGACCGTTCGGCACGGTGGCCGAGCAGCTCACCAGCGCACTCGGCAAGTTCGGGCTGACCGTGTTCGGTGAGCAGGGTGACCCGTTCGACCCCACCCGGCACGAGGCGGTGGCGCACCAGACCTCCGCCGACGTGACCGAGCCGACCTGCGTGCAGGTGATGCGCCGGGGCTACTCGCTCGGCGACCGGCTGCTGCGGCCTGCGATGGTCGCGGTTGCCGATCCGGAATAGCACCGTCGTGGTCGAGGTGCCCGCCCGACGGGGCGGGCACCTCGACCACGCGAATCGGGAGGGGGTGGACCGGTGAGTTCCAAGGACTGGCTGGAGAAGGACTTCTACGCCGTACTGGGGGTGGGCAAGTCCGCCACCTCCGACGAGATCAAGAAGGCGTACCGGAAGATCGCGCGCGAGTCGCACCCGGACCACAACCCGGGTGACGCGCCGGCCGAGGAGCGGTTCAAGGCCGCCTCCGAGGCGTACGACGTGCTGGCCGACGAGCGTAAGCGCCGGGAGTACGACGAGATGCGCTCGCTCTTCGGCTCCGGTGCGTTCCGGCGCAACGCCCGGGGAGCGGGTGGACCCGGCGGGGCGCCGTTCGACGTCTCCGACCTGTTCGGTGGTGCCGGGGCGCAGACCCGGGGCGGCGGGTTCGGTGGTGCGGGCGGTGGTGCCGGCTTCTCCGACCTGTTCAGCTCGCTCTTCACCGGCGGTGCCGGCCCCGGTCGGGCCCGTGGCCCGGCCCGGGGACGGGACGTCGAAGCCGAGGTGGTGCTCGACTTCGGTGACGCGGTACGCGGGGTCACCGTCCCGTTGACGCTGCGCGCACCGGGGGTCTGCGACACCTGCCACGGTGACGGCGCCAAGCCGGGTACCCGGCCGAAGACCTGCCCGCAGTGCCACGGGTCCGGGGTGGTGACCCGCAACCAGGGGTCGTTCAGCTTCTCCGAGCCGTGCCGGGAGTGTCAGGGCGTGGGCACGGTGGTCGAGGAGAAGTGCCCGGAGTGCCACGGCACCGGCGGTGTGACCAAGACCCGCACCCTGAACGTACGTTTCCCGGCCGGGGTGGCCGACGGGCAGCGCATCCGGCTGGCCGGTCGGGGTGAGCCGGGCGATCGGGGCGGACCGGCCGGTGACCTCTTCGTCATGGTGAAGGTGCGTCCGGACGAGTTGTTCGGGCGGAGCGGCGACGATCTGACCCTCACCGTCCCGATCACGTTCGCGGAGGCGGTGCTCGGGGTGGACCTGCGGGTACCGACCATGGACGGCGCGGTGACCCTGCGGGTGCCGCCGGGTACCCCGAGCGGCCGGGTGCTGCGGGCCCGGGGCAAGGGCGTCGTCCGGAAGGAAGGACAGGCCGGCGACCTGTTGGTGACCCTGGAGGTGGTCGTCCCGGCGCAGGTGTCGGACGAGGCCCGGGCGGCCCTGGAGACGTTCGCCGGGCACTCGCCGGCGGCGTCGCGGGAACATCTGGACGCGCGGTTGCGTCGGTTCAACTGACGGTCGGTGCAGGCGGAGGTGACCAGGATGGCGGAGGATTTCGTCGGATCGTCGGACCCGGCGTACGAGGCCAAGGTACTGATGATCTCGGTGGCAGCCCGGATGGCGGGGATGCACCCGCAGACGTTGCGCCAGTACGACCGGCTCGGCCTGGTGCAGGCCGGCCGGGCGTCCGGCGGCGGTCGCCGGTACAGCGTCCGGGACGTGGTGCTGCTGCGCGAGGTGCAGCGGCTGAGCCAGGACGACGGGGTCAACCTCGCCGGCATCAAGCGGATCATCGGGCTGGAACGGCTGCTGGAGCAGGCCCAGCAACGGGTCGCCCGGCTGGAGGCGGAACTCGACGCGGCGTACCGGCGGATCGCCGAACTTGAGTCGATCTCCGCCTTTCCGCGACGGGACCTCGTGCCGACCACCCGTACCTCGACCGCCATGGTCGTGTGGCGGCAGACCCGGCCGACGGGGGACGGTCGGGGCTGACCGGCCCCGGTGTTCCGTCAGCCGGGTCCGGGTGCCGTCCGGGTGCCGATTCCGGTCCGCCGACCGTACCCCGTCGGGTAACCTCAATTCGGGTTCAAAGCGCCTAATACGGATCTAAACGGGGGCTCGGCGAGGAGGGGTGATGGCTGGATCAGAGCAGGCCAGAAAGATCGCCGAGAAGGCCGAAGACCAGCTCGGCAAGGTCGCGGACACGGTCAAGGAGAAGTTCGACCAGCTCTCCGGTGGCCGGCTCGCCGACCGGAACGACCAGGTCGACAAGGGGCCGGACCAGGCACGCGAGCGTGCGCAGGAGGGTCAGGGCGGGAAATCCGGCCGCTGAGCCGCGACGGGTACCAGGACCGGCGGGCCGGGATCCACGGGGGGTCCCGGCCCGTTCCGTGTCCGACCGGTGTGCCTGCCTGATCCGGACGGGCCTGCCGGCACCAATGGACAGACGGCGACGCGGGCGACCGCTCCCGGATTCACCGCGCCCCCGGATTGTCGGACCCGCCACAGCCGTCGGCCGCGAACGTGGCCCGGCTCTACGAGTACGTCTGCACCGCCTTCGGGGTCACCGCCCCGGGGTACCGGTTCCCCGGGCCGAGTTGGCCGCCGCGGCACCCGACAAGGGTCGGCAGAGCCTTTGCTCTGCTTCAGCGGAGGCAACACCGAGGGGGCCTCTCTGTAGCCGTCGCTGAAGCAGAGCAAAGCGGCGGAGAGGAGATCTGCCGGGACGGGCGCAGGCGGGGTGAACCGGGTGGTAGCAGGAGAGGCCGGGCAGGGCCGACCAGTCGACCGGGCCTGCGGCAACGCCGACCCGGCGCAGCTCATCGTCAAGCTGCGCCGGGTCGCAGCCGTCCCGGTCCGGGGCATCGCCGCGAGCTGACCGGCCGGGATACGGCGTGGGCGCCGGCGCCCCTCTCCGGTCGCCAGCTCCCTGCGGAGTCCGGACTCCATAGTGGATCAGGCAGGTGGGGCGGGTGATCGGTGAAGTGGACCGTGTCCCGGAGAGAACCGGGCGACCGTTGTCGTCCGGTGGTGGCGTCGACTAGCCGATCCGGCGTTCCTGGCGGACCAGACCGCCCTCGCACCAGTCGTGATAGTTGAACAGATCCGGACGGGCCAGCAGTACCCGGCTGTTGTGCGCCCAGGTCGTCATCAGCTCGTCGCCGTGCCGCTCGGCCTGCTCGACCAGTTTGCGGAAGCGGCGCTTGGGGTGCGCCCGGAAGTTGGTCCGGATGCCGTCAGCGGCGTAGATGTAGAGGCAGTGCAGGGCGAAGCGGCGGGCCGGGCAGGCGGGATCCATCGCCAACTCGAAGAGGGTCTGCACCAACTGGTCGCCGGCCACCAGCAGGTCCCAGTCCGGCGGCATCGCCTGCAACGGGACGGAATCGGGCTGGTACGCCCAGGCGCGCAGCTCGGCGGGGGAGGGGTCGACCGGGTTGGCGAAGCCGCGGAACGCGGACTGCTGCACGCTCACCAACGCAGACCCTCTCGCTCATGGCCGCGCGGGCAGGACACCCAACATCCGCGGGACCAGCTGCTGCGGCGTCACCGTAACCCGGTACGGGCAGCCCGGGGAATTGCACGACGATCGGATTCGGATCAGCCGTTGGGTGCCCTGACCTGGCCGTACGGGCAGGTCAGGGCAGCCAGCGGGAGGGTTCGGCGCGGGTTGGCCCGCCTCGGTGCGCAGGGGTGACCCGGGCCGTGGCTACTCCGGCGAGACCACCGGTACGGCGGCCCGGGCCGCCGCCCGCTGTCGGAGCCAGCTCTTGAACCAGGCGAAGTCCGGTACCCGGGCCAGCAGCGGACCGGTCACCACCGTGATCAGCACGTAGGTCGCGGCGAGCGGAGCCAGCTGCGGTTCCACACTGCCGGCGGCCACGGCCAGTCCGGCGATGACGATGGAGAACTCCCCTCGGGGTACCAGGGCGAGGCCGGTACGCCAACGACCCGGCACCGCGATACCGACCCGGCGGGCCGCAAGGTACCCGGTGAGCGTCTTCGTCGCCATGGTGAGGATGGCCAGGGCGAGTGCGGGCAGCAGTACCGGGGGGATCTCCCGGGGGTCGGTGGCCAGCCCGAAGAAGACGAAGAAGACCGTGGCGAACAGGTCCCGCAGGGGGGTGAGCAGTTCGGTCGCGTGGTGTGCGACCGGCCCGGAGAGCGCGATGCCGACCAGGAACGCGCCGACCGCCGCCGAAACCTGGAGCTTCTGGGCGATGCCGGCGACCAGCAGGGTCAGTCCGAGGACGCCGAGCAGCAGTGCCTCGGCATCCTTGGCGGAGAGCATCGCCGAGATGAAGTGCCCGTACCGGATGGCCACGACCAGCACCAGCACCACGGTGAAGACGGCGACGCCGAGCGCGAAGCCGCCACCGATCAGACCGGTACCGGCCAGCAGCGCGGTCACCAACGGCAGGTACAGGGCCATCGCCAGGTCCTCGATCACCAGCACCGACAGGATCACCGGGGTCTCCCGGTTACCGAGCCGGCCCAGGTCGGCGAGGACCTTGGCGATCACCCCGGACGAGGAGACCCAGGTGATGCCGGCCAGCACCACGGCCGCGACCCAGCCCCAGCCGAGCAGCAGCGCGAACGCCGCCCCCGGCAGGGCATTGAGCAGGGCGTCGATCAGTCCGGCCGGGGCTGCGGCACGCAGGTTGCCGACCAGTTCACCGGCCGAGTACTCCAGGCCGAGCATCAGCAGCAGGAGGATCACGCCGATCTCGGCACCGACGGCGAAGAACTCCTCGCTGGCGGTGAGCGGCAGCAGGCCGCCGTGCCCGAAGGCCAGGCCGGCGAGCAGGTAGAGCGGGATCGGGGAGAGCCCGATCCGGCGGCTGAGTCGGCCGAGCAGGCCGAGTCCCAGCAGGAGTGCGCCGACTTCGATCAGCAGGATGGTGGTTTCGTGCATACGCGTCAGCCGTCCGGGTCGGTGTCGGCAAGGATGGCGGTGGCACCGTCGAGCCCCTTGCGGGTACCGACCACGACCACGACATCGCCGGCTTCGAACCGGAACGACGGGTCGGGTGAGACGATGACCTCCCGGTCGCGGAGCACCGCGACGATGGAGGCACTGGTCCGGGTACGCACCTGGGTGTCACCCAGCTTGCGGCCGACGTACGCCGAGCCGGCGGGGATGGCGATCTGCTCGGTGAGCAGGCCGGCGGCCTGCTGGCGCAGCCCGGAGAGCTGCCCGAGCATCAGCGACGCGCCGAGGATGTCGGCCAGCGCCTCCGCCTCGTCGTCCGTCAGCGGGACGTCGTCGGTGCTCGCGTCCGGATCGTCCTGGTCGTACAACACGAGATCCCGGCGGCCGTTGCGGTGGGACACCACGCCGATCCGGCGACCCGACTCGGTCACCAGGTCGTGACGCACCCCGATCCCCGGGAGGGCAGTCTGTTCAACACGTACTCTCACCGCTTCAAGGTACCGGTGGGACCTTCACGTTGGACCCGGTGGACGGGTGGACCCCCGCCCGGCCCACCGCCGCAGTGGTATGGGATCGATTCGCGGTGGCAGCAGGTGGCCGGGCTGGGGTGGTCACCGGTCGGCCGGACGCGGTGGGGCGTCCGGCCCGTCCGTCCGGTCCTGTTACCAGGACGGGTCGTTGCAGGTGGTACGGGTGATCGTGTAGTACGCGGTCTTCTGGCCGTACTGGAAGTCCTCCAGGCAGTTGCCGTAGACCCACATCCCGACCTGCACCGTCTTGCTGGAGTCGGAGAAGTAGGTGTAGGTGATGCTCTCGTTCGTTCCCGGGTACGGGATGGCCTGGGCGGGTGTGGCGGCGACCACCGTGCCGGCGGCCACGGCGAGCGCGGTGGCGGCGAGCACGTTGCGGAGGAACTTCGCCATCTCGGCACCTTCCTGAGCTGTCGGGTGTCCAGATGGTAGCCGCCTGATCGAAGTCCTCCGATGTATCCAGCGGTCTTCCGACAGGAACCCGGGTGGCGCCGGTGATGATCCAGTACGCAGTTCAAGGTTGAGTGGAATAGACTCAACTCTGGTTGTGTCGTTCCCAGTGAGAACGCCGATCCAGGGGAGCCCATGAACGCCGAACGCCTCACCACCAAGAGCCGCGAAGTCATCACCGGTGCGGTCGCCCTCGCCAACCAGCGCGGGCACGCGACCGTGGAGCCCTGGCACCTGCTGCTGTCGCTGCTGGACACCGCCGGCTCCACCGCCGCCGGCCTGCTCCGGGCCGCCGGTGCCGATCCTGTCGAGCTGCGTCGCGTCGCGCTGCGCTCGGTCGACGCGCTGCCGGCCGCCCGGGGGTCCAGCGTCGCCGAGCCGAGCCTGTCCCGGGAGTTCGCCAACGCCATCGGCGCCGCCGAGCAGATCGCGCGGCCCCTCGGCGACGAGTACACCTCGACCGAGCACCTGCTCGCCGGCCTGGCCCGGGTCGGTGGCGCGGTCGCCGTCGCCCTGAAGAACGCCGGTGCCACCGAGGAGAACCTGGTCGCCGCGTTCCCGACCGTCCGGGGCGGGGACCGCCGGGTGACCAGCGCCGACCCGGAGCAGACCTACCAGGCGCTGGAGAAGTACGGGGTCGACCTGACCGCCAGCGCCCGGGCCGGCAAGATCGACCCGGTCATCGGCCGGGACTCGGAGATCCGCCGGGTCATCCAGGTGCTGTCCCGGCGTACCAAGAACAACCCGGTCCTGATCGGTGAGCCGGGTGTCGGCAAGACCGCCATCGTCGAGGGCCTGGCCCAGCGGATCGTGGCCGGGGACGTCCCCGAGTCGCTCCGCGACAAGAAGCTGGTCTCGCTCGACCTCGGTGCGATGGTCGCCGGTGCCCAGTACCGGGGCCAGTTCGAGGAGCGGCTGAAGTCGGTCCTGGAGGAGATCAAGGGATCGAACGGCCAGGTCATCACGTTCCTCGACGAGCTGCACACGGTGGTCGGCGCCGGTAAGGGCGAGGGCTCGATGGACGCCGGCAACATGCTCAAGCCGATGCTCGCCCGGGGTGAACTGCGAATGGTCGGCGCGACCACCCTCGACGAGTACCGCGAGAACATCGAGAAGGACCCCGCCCTGGAGCGCCGCTTCCAGCCGGTCCTGGTCGGTGAGCCGACCATCGAGGACACCATCGGCATCCTGCGCGGCCTCAAGGAGCGCTACGAGGTGCACCACGGCGTCCGCATCACCGACGCCGCGCTGGTCGCCGCAGCCAGTCTCTCCGACCGGTACATCACCGACCGGTTCCTGCCGGACAAGGCGATCGACCTGGTCGACGAGTCGGCGTCCCGGCTCCGGATGGAGATCGACTCGCGGCCGGTGGAGGTCGACGAGATCGAGCGGGCGGTCCGCCGGCTGGAGATCGAGGAGATGGCGCTGGCCAAGGAGCCGGACGCCGCCTCCGCCGAGCGGCTGGAACGGCTCCGCAAGGAGCTGGCCGACAAGCGTGAGCAGCTCACCGCCCTCTCCGACCGCTGGAAGCTGGAGAAGGAGCACATCACCCGGCTCTCCACCGCCAAGGAGGAGTTGGAACGGCTCGGCGGGGAGGCGGAGCGCGCCGAACGTGACGGCGAGCTGGAACGCGCCGCCGAACTGCGGTACGGCCGGATTCCCGAGCTCAAGGCCGACCTGGCCCGGGCCGAGGCCGAACTGGCCGCGCTCCAGGCCGACGGTGCCATGCTCAAGGAGGAGGTCGGCGCGGACGACATCGCCGCCGTGGTCGCCTCCTGGACCGGCATCCCCGCCGGCCGGCTGATGGAGGGCGAGACCGCCAAGCTGCTGCGGATGGAGTCGTCGCTGACCGCCCGGGTGGTCGGTCAGACGCAGGCGGTCGGCGCCGTCTCCGACGCGGTCCGCCGGGCCCGGGCCGGCATCGCCGACCCGGACCGTCCCACCGGCAGTTTCCTCTTCCTCGGTCCGACCGGTGTCGGCAAGACCGAGCTGGCCAAGGCACTCGCCGAGTTCCTCTTCGACGACGAGCGGGCCATGGTTCGCATCGACATGAGCGAGTACGGCGAGAAGCACTCCGTGGCCCGGCTGGTGGGTGCCCCGCCCGGGTACGTCGGCTACGAGGAGGGCGGGCAGCTCACCGAGGCGGTGCGGCGCCGGCCGTACTCGGTGATCCTGCTGGACGAGGTGGAGAAGGCCCACCCGGACGTCTTCGACGTGCTGCTCCAGGTGCTCGACGACGGCCGGCTCACCGACGGGCAGGGACGTACCGTCGACTTCCGCAACGCCATCCTGATCCTCACCTCGAACCTCGGCTCGTCGGTGGTCAGTGACCTGACCCTCGGCGAGGAGCAGCGCCGGGAGGCGGTGCTCGCGGTGGTCCGGTCGCACTTCAAGCCGGAGTTCCTCAACCGGCTGGACGACATCGTGGTCTTCGCCGCGCTGACCGGCGAGGAACTGCGGTCCATCGTGGACATCCAGCTCGACCGGATGCGCAAGCGGCTCGCCGACCGCCGGCTGGGCCTGGAGGTGACCGAGGCGGCCCGGAGTTGGCTGGCGGAGCACGGGTACGACCCGCTCTACGGTGCCCGTCCGCTGCGTCGGCTGGTGCAGACCGCCATCGGCGACCAGCTCGCGAAGGCGCTGCTCTCCGGCACGGTCCGGGACGGTGACACGGTCCGGGTCGACCTGGCCGACAGCAAGGACGCCCTGACCGTCGCCACCACCTGACCCACCCGCACC
>NZ_WVUH01000141.1 GCF_017614955.1 Micromonospora echinofusca | reverse complement strand
GTCGTGGTGGTGTCCCGGACCGCTGGCGCGTCCGGCGGGGGTGGTCCGGGGACCGGTTGGTGGGTGTCCGGGACCGGCGGTCCGGCTCCGGCTGACGGTCCGGGCTCGGTCCGGACGGTCCGGACGGTCCGGGTGGTCCGGGTGGTCCGGGTGGTCCGGTCGGGTGGTGCGGGGTCGGCGCGGCCGAGGGCGATCTTCACCATCGCCAGGAAGCCCAGTGCCGGCAGCGCGGCGGCGATCCAGCCGACCACCGACGCCTCCGCCTCCACGACCTGCGCGGCGAGGGACAGGAACACCGCCACGGTCAGCACGGTCGCCGCGAACGCGACGCTCTTACCCAGGCGCCGGTTACGGCGAAGTTCCAAACCGGCGGCTATCGAGGTCAGCTCCAGGACGACCGAGTCGGCCCAGGCGATCCAACCCGGCTGACCGTGCGCGGCGGCGACGTCGTGGACGTGACGGAACGAGGCCGCACCCGCCGCGCCACCGATCAACAACATGATCAGCACCTGGACCCGGTTCTCCCACCGCTCCCGCCCCGACGGCCGATCAGCGGGAACCTCCGGGGTTGGCTGCTCAGGTGTCCCCAACGGCCCACCACCCGTCGTCAGCATGTTCGGGCCCAGCTGTCAGCCGCAGCGGGTGGGGCCGGTCCGGGCCCATGGCCGTCACCAGCCCCGATGCGGGGATGTTCATCGAGATCATGTCTCTGCTCCAAGGAACGGTCGTAAGGGTTCAACAGACGGTGGCGGGTTCCGGCGGGGCGTGCCTGCCAGTGCCCGGGCAGGCAAGATCCGCCGGCTCACGCCCCGGCCTAGCGAATCCCCCGTCATGCGTGCGGGGGCTGACGAAGAGTCACTGTGGACAAGTCAACGGACACGGCCAGACCCCACGCAGGGGCAGCCGACGCGGCGGCACCCACCGCCACCGGCAATCTCAGGCTGGGGTGAACTAGCGGAAACAGGGCAGACGGCCAGGCCGAGCCGACCAGGGATCAGGACCCACCACCCACAGCACCAGCGGTGACGCCAGCGGGGTGGTACGGCGGCTCAACTCGCCGACGGACGCTCCTTCATGTGGGTCCTCCCATCACTCGACGGCCCCGGACGCCGGCGCGAACGACAGCAGGCACCCCACCTTGGGGTGCCCTCGTCATCGCCGACCACGCCTACCAGCGGGCACGGGACCTGTAACCAGTACGCCCCGGGAACACTCACCACGTCAACCCGTAAATCGGGTCAGATCGATTAGGACGCCAGCCGGTACGACCGCCGCCAGTACGACAGAGTGCGACAGATTCCCCTCCAGTAGCCGCCAGTGCTACAGCGTCCACACGATCAGAGACAGAAAATTTAGTGCCTTTTCCAATATTTGGAAGAGGCTGTCTCATTATGCGATCAGGGCTCAACGAAGTTGATGGGGATCGGCTGACGTCGCCGGCTTGGGTCGGGTTGTCGCCGTGGTTTGCTTGTGGCGTAGGTCAAATGTGGTGTTTCGTTGCGTTGGTGGGTACGGCGGGCGTCAGGTCACGGCAAGGTCATGACGTCCGCCCGCGAGAAGACGATGTCGCTCATGTCGGTGATCGGGGCGGTCAGCCGTCGGGGAGCGATGGGGTGGCGTCGGGCGCCGGGGTAGCTGGCGGCGGTGTAGTCGTTGTCGAGGCTGTAGGCGTGGAAGCCGGCTGCAATGAGAGGGCCGGTGACATCTGTGGGGGTCAGCCCTTGCTTGGCGAGCAGTCGTGGGGTGACCTCGATGACGAGCTCGACCGAGGGGTGGAGTTGGTCGATCGATGGGGCGAGCCCTCGGATGACGGCGGCTTCGGCGCCTTCGGCGTCAATCTTGATTATGCGGGCCTGTGCGAGCTCGGTTGCGGTGGTGAGGTTGGGCAGAGGGCTGGCCTCTGCTTGGAACGCGGCGACGGCGGAGCCGCGTGGCTGTACCTGTGTGGTGTTGCCGAGGTTGGCCGTGCTCGGTGTGTAGAAGGTGATTCGGTCGGTGACGTCGGAGGCGGCGGCACGGACGATCCGGATGTTGTCGAGCCGGTTGGCGTGTGCGGCGGTCGCGAGGATTTGGGTGAAGTGTGGGGAGGGTTCGACGGCGACGACGCGGCCAGTCGGCCCGACGAGGCGAGCGGCGAGCAGGCTGTAGTAGCCGATGTTTGCGCCGACGTCGATGAAGGTGTCGCCGGGGGTGAGGCGTCGGCGTATCCAGGCGGTGAGGTGGGGTTCCCAGGTGCCGAACAGGTAGAGGTAGCGCTGGATGACGTCGGTGGTGGTGAGTTCCGGGAAGGTGATGCCATCGACGGTGCGTGCGGTGGCGGTGACCGGGTGGCGGGTCAGGTGGTCGTCGAGGCGTGCGGCGAGTGAGGCACCGCCGGGTCCGTGTCGGAGGTAGGCCCGGAGGGTGTTGACAACAAGACGCTGCGACATTGGCGCGGCTCCTGGAGTGTCGGGAGGGTGGCAGACTGTCACGTTGGTCGGGGTGAGTGGCGGTGAGGGAGGCCGGGTGAGCGAGCGGGTGCCGGTGGTGTTCTTCCTGGTGGGGCTGACTGGTTCGGGTAAGACGACGTACGCGAAGCGGGTGCTGGAGCCGGCGGGAGTGGTGCGGCTGTCGGTGGACGAGGAGGTCTTCGTCCGGCATGGCCGGTACGGGGTCGACTACCCGGAGTACGAGTACTTCGAGCGGGAGGCGCCGGTCGTGGCCGAGGTGCGGGACCGGCTGGTGAGGCTGGTGTCCGAGGGGCGTGACGTGGTGCTGGATCACGGGTTGTGGCGTCGGGCGGATCGGGACGGGTGGAAGAAGCTGGTGGAGACGGCCGGTGGTCGGTGGCGGCTGCTGTACTTCCCGGTCCCCCGAGAGGAGCTGCTTCGCCGCCTGACGGCCCGTAACCAGGAGGAACATGCCAACGCGTTGACGGTGACCGAGAGTGCGTTGGATGACTTCTACGCCCGGTTCGATGTGCCGGACGGTGAGGGTGAGGAGACGGTGCCGGTCGGTTCGTTCTGAGACGGTGGCCGCCAGGTGTCGATGATGTGGGCCGCTTCTTGTGCCCACCAGTCCGGCAGCGCGTCGAGGGTCACCGGGCGAAGCCGCAGAGCGGGCGAGTCGACGGCGATGTGGCCGCCGTGGCGGGCGAGGTGATCGAGCAGGCGCCGGGATTCCCGTAGCAACGCGGGACTGCTGCTGTGCCAACTGCCCTCCGCGAGGTGGGTGACGCGTTGTTGGAGGTAGGTGTCGACCCCGTGACGCCATTTGAAGTGGTGCACCACGACTGGTGGCCGGTTCGCCGGTCGGTGTCCGGGGGCGCGGTGGTTGCCGCTGGCGACTGGGACGGTGGAGTGCGCCAGGACGATCTTTCGTGGGTCGCCGCGAAGTAGGTAGTGGGTGAGGAACCCGCCGAGCGGGTAGGCACGGTCGAGGCCCTGTCGCGGGGTCCAGGGCAGGAGTTGGCCGTCTATGGCGATCCGGTCGAGCATCAGTCCACCGACCGTGCCGATGCCGGCGCTGGCCGCTTCGTTCAGGGTGTCGGTCAGGCCGTTCGGGTAGGTGTGGAACTCGTCGGCGTCGGCGAGCAGGTGCCAGCCGGGGCCGGCGAGGTCGCGTAGTTCGTCGCGGAGTCGGGTGTTGGTGTGCTCGTGCCAGGGGCCGACGGTGACCAGGGCGGGACTGATATCGAGAGCGCCGCAGGTGTCGAGAAGTTGGACGCGTTCGTCGGTGCCGAGGTGGTCGGGGAAGTGGAAGGCGAGCAAGAACTGCTGCACGCCGTGGGCGCGGTAGTGCCCGACGAACGTGGTGAGCAGGTCTGGTTCAACCGGCCCGATGACGGCGATCAGAGGCGGGATCGGCATTGTGTCGGGTCCTCTCGAGGTCGGTAGCCAAGTCGGTCCAGAACGCGAGCGTGGCCGCTGCGGTGGGCAGTCCGAGGTGGGCTGCCTCGCCCGGCGCTGGGCGAGGCAGCGGCCGGAGGGTCAAATCCGTGATGGCTGCGGCGAGGTCATCCGGGTCGGCGGTGCGGAACAGTCGCACCCACGGCCGGTTGCCGAGCAGGTCGGTGGTGGCCGGGTCATGGTCGGACACCAGCAGCGGTACGCCGAGGACCGCGCAGTCAGCGATCAGGCCACTCTCCTTGCCGACGCCGGCTCGACGGGCCACGATCGCGGCGTCGGCGGCGGCGTAGAGGCGGCGGACGTGCCAGCGAGGTGCCGCGCCGGAAAGCGCGTGTACCCGACCGTTCACGGCGGCGGCCAGGTCACGTAACACCACAGGGTCGACGGGATGCCCGGCGACGAGCAGGCAGACCGGACGGGTCAGCCGGGCCACGGCTGCCGCAACGGTGGGGATGTCCTTGTGGGGCCACCACCCGCCGACCAGGGCGAGCGCCGTGTCGTCGGGCTGGAGCCCGAAGTCCGCCCTGGCAGCGGCGCGCTCGGCGTCGATGAGGCGTGGTTCGGCATCCGAGAGCGCGAACGGCCGTACTCCAACCGGCAGCCGGGGAAACAGGTACGCCAGCCGTGCCCGGATCGCCTCGGTGGGACACACCACGCGGACCCGGTTGAGGTGGGCGGACGCGAGTCGGCCGATGAGTCGTAGAGCTCGGTCCTCGGTCGTGGGGACCTCGTGCACCACTCGGATGTGCGCGCTGCCGGACAGCGCGGCGGTGAGACCATGCAGAGCGCCGTTGGCCGACAGCACCACAACTACCGACCTGTCGGTCCGGACGCGACGAGTACCGGCCCGCAGCGCCGCTGCTTCGGCCAGACACCGGGCGAGAACGCCGATCTGGTGTGGCAGCCGGCGGTGCCGCGCCAGCCGGCCCGTAAGCCGGCCGACGCAACCAAGTAGCCGACTGGCCACCCATAACGAACGTTCGCTCGGCTCGCGGCCGACGCCTCCGACGACGCGTGCTCCCGCGCGGTGGAGAGCGGCGCGGGCGGTCGGCTCGATCCCGCCGAGGGCGACGACCGTGCAAGCGCGTCCCTCAGCGGCGCACTGCCTGGCTAGGCGGACAGCTGCCTGGAACCAGTGGCCACCCACCGAGCTGGCCGCCGGTTCGATGAGCACCAACGGGACGCCGGCGGTGTTCATCGGCTGGCGGCGTAGCGCTGCGCGAGCCACGCCGGGTCATTGAGGTTCTGCCACATGCCATCGTCGGGCGGGGTGTCGGCGGCGAACGCCACCCCGGCCCGCGCACCCCTGACTGCCTCCTCAGCGTACGGACCGGTGCCGGTGAGAGTCCACGTCTCCAGCCGAGCGTGTGCCTCGGTGCTGGTGGTGCCGTACTCGCAGCCTCGGGCGAGCATCGCGCACTCCCGGAAACCGGCCCGCCAGGCGTGCCAGGCCGACTGGTTGAACCGGGTCCGGCCTGCGACGGCCGGGGTGAACTCGATCCTTCCCGGTAGGCCGGCGAGGACGTCGACAACGTCGTCGCGGATGTCGCGCAGGGCTTGCCGGCGGCACAACTTGAGACCGCCGTGGCCGTAGACGAGACCGTTGACGGCGTTGACCGTGCGCCAGACCCGCATCGCCACGCCATCGTCGAGGGCGTCCACCTGTGAGGGGTTGAAGTCGGGTGCGACCTCGAAGTCAGCGTCGGCGATGAACAAGAAGTCGCTGTCGACCATCTCAGCGGTCAGTTGGTAGGCGCGGCGCATGCCGTGGACGCCGTGTAGCCGCTTCACCCGCCCGAACATGTCGCTGAGCCGGGCGTAAAGCGCATCGGCGAGCGGTTCGTCGTAGGAGAGGAACACCACGTCGAACGGCGAGGAGTACGTCATCGGGTGATCGCCTTCAAGTAGGCGGTGGCGACGACATCGGGGGCCAGGCCGGCGGTCGAGCGGAACGCCCGATCGGCGGCTGCCGCGGCGAAGGCGGAATCCGTCACGAGACGCCGCACGATCGCCACGGCCTCAGCAGGGGTATCGAAGGTCAACTCCGGATCGCCGATTTCGCCCAGCCAGCCCAACCGGCGAGTCAGCAGGGGCAAGCCCATGGATAGGCAGTCGACCACGGACATCGACCAGATCGTGCCCGGCCGAAAAGGGGCGAACGCGAAGGTGGCTCCGGCGAGCAGTTGCCGGTAGCGCTGACGCTCGATCGTGTCGGTGACGATCTCGACGTTGTCCAGAGCACCAAGCCGAGCCAAATAACGTTCCGGGCTATCGTCGAGCCGGATCCGGTCCGGTCGGCGCTGGCCGAGAAGGTCGGTGACCCGTAGCCGGGCGCGGACACCCGCATCGGCCATCTGCCGCGCCACCTCAAGGAACTGCCCGGTGCCGTAGTGCTCGTACAGGCGGTGGTTGTAGATGCCAACCGGCAGCCCTGGATCCGGGATCTCGTCCGCTCTGCGGACCAGGTTCGGGTCTGCTGGCGCCGGCACGATCCGAACGCGGTCGCCGAGTTCCAGACCGAGCCGGCCTGCGGTCTCGGTTACCCATCTCTCGGCGGTGATCGAATGAACCATCACCCGGTCGCAGGCCATAAGCCCGGCGAAGAACGACAACAACACCGGGTGCCCGAGACCGGCGTCGTTCAACGACGGGTCCAAGCGCAGTGCGCCTGCCGGGTCGAGATGGAACGGCAGGTAGTGGCAGTAGCCGGCCAAAAGCGCGTCGGTACCGGCCTCCAACATCGCCGCCCGTACCCCGGGCGCGGCCTCGATCTGGTTGGCAACCACGACCTCTGGGCGGACGTGACGCAGCAACGCGGCGCACGCGTCGACATCGAACGCGAACCGCGCCCGGTACTTCGTCGCAGGCGCGGACACTTCGACGTGACCAGCCCGATCGTCGGATACGCCCACAGGTCCGGCGACCGTGAACCGAACGCCCCGGTCGAGTAATGCCGGCGCGAGAATGTCAGCGAACAGCAATCCCGAGTCAGCCGACAGCCGTCCCGGATTGGTCACGTTGAGCAGATACAACAGCGACAGCCCCGCCGCCGGTGCCTCGACCGGGATAACCCGTTCTCCCGGCAACTCACGTGCCGATACGCCCACCCCCGTCTTGTAGTCGTGACGATGCAGCTGGGCGAGCGTCGTTGGGCCAGGCATCAAGTTCTCCTTAAAGGGGTAGCGGAATCGAACAACTAACCCGACGACCGGTTTGTGTTCCACGAACCGCTATCGGGCCGCGTGATACATCGGTAGCCGCGCAAGCGAGATCAATCCGGCACCTACCGACCGAGGTCCGGACCGGGATGGCGAGGAGGACCGGCCATCGACACGGCAGGTGCGGGAGGCGCACGGCGATCAGACCAACCGGGGCCGCCGAGTCAGCCTGTGCCGGTCCGGCCTTCACGAACGCGCTTCGGCGTCTTTTTATAGGACTGCCACGGGGGCGCCGGTGTCACCTCAACCGCCTGCCGCACTCCGAACGCTGTTGTCGCTGTCATCGGCTTTCCCTTCCTTCGTGAGGGGATACGATTATGGAAAGCGTGTCGTATCGCCTGGCTGCGATACTTGCCGGTCAATCACGCGCTCTGCTGCAAAGCTTTGGGCTTTCCAGCGCCGAACCCCAAACATCATCTGCAGCCGCCATGGCCGGCCGTCCTTTTTTGCACTGAAGCGTGCTATCGCCGGTCATCACTGCTCTCGCTCGTAGAGGAAACCCTCGGCGTCCAACGCCGCACCGCGCCCGCCGACCGCGAAGCCGAACGGTTCCGACTGTGTCCGCCCGTGGATCTGCTCCGTCGCCGGAGCGGGATCGGGGTGCTGAGTCTGACCGGCTACCGGTCCAGTAGGCGCGGGGAGGCCGCGCCGGGCGTCATGCCAGCGGAGGTCTTCCCCGGCTGCCGCGATGACGGAGGCCGCGAATGTCCGAACCGGACACGGCGCCGACCTTCCACACCTCGCGCACGCCTCGGCCGGGGTGCCATGGTGGCCCTGGTACAACGCCACGGCTGTCGCATGGGTCAGGGTGCCGCGCAGCGTGGGAATCGGTCGGTGCATCACGGCCACCTCTCTCGTCTCGGCCGTTGAGGGGTGTCAGGACGATGGGCGTGTCCGGCCCGCTTCATGAATCGGGGTGACGGGGGATCTGCCCGCCGCTTCCCGGCCGCCGAGCGCGCGAGGCGTGGTGTCGTCAGGAAAGTCGAGGAGCAGCCGGAACCGGGCCTTGGAGTCGGTGTCGGCGAGCGTGAGGGCCTGGTCCAACACCGACTGCTCCGCGAGCGCGGGGGTGGTCCGGTGCTCCCAGCCGGAGACGGCCGCCGTGGCCACGCCGAGGTGCTCGGCGAACGCCCGCACACTCATCCGTAGCGCTTCGCGCAACGCGCGGACCTCCCGCCCGGTCCACCGGCCGACGACCGCCGGCCCGCACCCACACGCAACCGGAGACGCCGCACTGCCTGCGGTCAGCGGGGACGGTGGCACTGCGGCTTGCTGGCGTTGCTGGTCACGCGCTTGCTCTCTCTGTGCGTGGAAGTCCCGCACGAGCGCGTGGACCTGGTCGGACATGGCCAGCAGGGCTCCGTGTGCGCCGAGGGCGGCATCGGCGTTGTGCCAGAAGAAGCGGGTGGTGTTGTCCCGGCCAACCTCGACGTTGGCGATCTGGCTTCGGGAGTAGTGGATCAGCTTGGCAAGATCGACCTGTCTCAGCCCGGCGTTGGTGCGCCACTGGGCCAGGCGCCGGCCGAGGTCTTTGCGGGCGTTGGCCACCTGACCAGGGGTGATCTCACCTGCCGCGCCGGGGCGGTGCGCGGCAGGAGGCACCTGTCGTGCCGTCCTTCTCGGTCGTGAGGGCTGCGTACGGATCATCGCTGCTGCCGCCTCTGGGCGATCGGGTACACCCGTGCTCCGCCGACGACCATCGGCCCAGTGACCACGGGCGGGGCGAGGCTGGCGGGATCGGCACCGCCGGGATCAATCAGCACCCGGACCGGCCCGGCCACGACCGCGACGCGGTCCGCCGGCCCGGCTTCGTGGCAGACCACCGTGACCGCCGCGTCCCCGTTAACGCTCACCTGCACCGACGCCGCCTCGGCGGACGCGCCCGGCCCGCCGTTCGCCACCCCTGGCATGGCCGTCGGGCGAAGGGCGGCGGCTGGCGGTGTTGCCGTGTGGAGGTCAGGCAACGCAGCCTGGGACAGTACCGCAGGTGGGGGTGGCTCGACCGGTGCGACGTCGGGATCGTTGGCGTGTCCCCGGATGATGAAGAAGCCGAGCTCGGCGTCCTTGGCCTTGCCCAGCACCGCGCGCAACGCCGTGCGGTAGTGCACGGACGGCCATCGAGTCTGGCCGCGCTCCAGAGTACCGACGTAGCCGGCATAGATGGCGAACCTTCGCCCCACGTGCTCGTACAGGTAGGAGTTGACCGCCTCGGCCAACTCCTGACGCGACAGCGGCCGACCTGAGCCCGAAGGAGACCGCAGCGCCAGCCGCGCCGCCCGTAGCAGCTCGTTCGGTCCCGGTTGATAGGCCATGAGGCAAGTTCCGTTCCTTAATCCGTCGTTGAGGCAAGAGCAGCGAAGAGGCGGCGGGTAGGTGGACGCACCAGGCGAGCGTGCGAACCAGAGCCGCAGCCCCGACCCGCCCGGAGAACATCGGCGCACCAGACGCAGCCCAGCGAGTCGGACAGAGATCAATCGATGCTCGATATTGTCGCCACGCGACTTGCAGCCCTCCACCCACCGCCATCCGCAGTAGGAGGGCTCGTCATCAACGTGGATGCCCCGGAAGTCGAACGCGCTCGCCCCGCCGAACGGGACGCCGACCGCCGCGCAATTGCACACCACGTCCCCGGCGCGCGGGCCACTTCGGCGCTCGGCCGCCTTCACGGTCGGCACGTCAGCTCCCCGTCCGCGTCGACAACCAACCGAAGTCATCCTGCTTGGCACCCATCAGCTCCGGCTGTGTCGCACCAGGCCGCCGCCGAGGCAACCGCGCCGACAGCAGGAACACCTTCGCCGCCGCTTCGCATACTGCGCACGGGCCGAGCACCTTGCACTCCATACACAGCCCGTCTCCGCTGGACGCCGCGTGCTGGTCCAACATCGCCTGCGCTTGATCAATCTGCTGACCGCCGTGGTAGGTCGTCGTCATGTCACCTGCCCTTGCGCTCAAATGGGTCGGACACACCGCGCGGCCCCCGCGTGGGAGCCTCACGAGCGGCAACACGCGGCATGCCCGACCTGATTCACCCGCCACCACGGAGCCATCCGTCACGTAGAAGCGGGGAGCCACATGCCCTTCCCAGTGCTGGCCACGCGGCCAAGACGCGTGCGCGTCGCCCGCCACCACATCGACGGGTGACCGGTCATGCTGGTGTTGGTCACTGCGAAGCACTCGGACCCTGCCGAACGCACACCGCGCCGGCTCGTACGGCGGCATGACGTGTGGCCGTTGTCCAAGCTGCGTACCATCCGGCCGCAGTTGGAGCGCACGCGACTGACGGTCGGGTCCTGAGCTTGGGCCGGGCAGCGCGGATTCCCAGGAGTCACGCGATGCCGCTGCGCCGAAGATCAAACCAATCACCCCCACCTCGTCAGTGCGACACGGCCGACTCGGACCGGCCCCGCCCGCGTAGCTGCGCTACCGGCGAGTCGCGCCCCTGCCATGCTTCGCCTATCCTGCGCTTGCCTGTACTGAGAATGCAAGACTTGCGTTCGCATGAAAGCAGTTCGTGCGCCCTGGCTTGATAGTGCGTTTGCAAGACCGGCAGACTTCAGGGAGACCGGAGCAAAGGGGAGGGGACTTGCCAACACGTCGTCAGCCACCGACCGTTCGGCTTCGACGCTTGGCCGGCGAGCTGCGCAGCCTCCGCCAACTTGCCGGCCTGACCCGCGAGGACGCGGCTGAGCAGACGAACATCAACAGCGCCACGCTGTACCGCATCGAGACGGCCAAGGCTCGCCCGCAGCGGCGCACGCTGCTGACGTTGCTGGACAAGTACGGGGTCACTGAGCCCGCGCGCCGCGCCGCGTTGGTTGAGTTGTCCAAGCAGGCAACCCAACTGGGGTGGTTGCAGGCGTATGAGTCCGAGTTGCCCGAGGAGTACACGACGTACATCAGCTTCGAGAGCGAGGCGCGCAGCGTCCGCAACTACGAGTCGTTGTTCGTGCCAGGCTTGCTCCAAACGGAGGGCTACACCCGCGCCGTGGTCGCGGCCAGCCTGCCGTACGCCAGTGACGACGAGATCCAACAGCGCGTTGAGACCCGCATCCAGCGGCAGACGTCCATCACGAAGGATGACCCACTCAAGCTGTGGGTCATCGTCGACGAGGCCGTGCTTCACCGTGAGGTTGGCGGCGCGGAGGTGATGGTTGACCAGCTACGGCACCTGCTTGACATGACCGAGCGGCCGCACATCACGTTCCAGGTGCTGCCCTACAAGGTCGGCGCACACCCGGGTATGCATGGCGCGTTTGCCGTGATGGACTTCCCGGACGCAGCCGACCCCGAACTTGTCTACATCGAGAACATGGCTGGCGCGCTCTACCTGGAGAAGGAGGCTGACATCCGGCGGTACGCCGAAATGTTCGACCAGCTCCGAGCGGCTGCCCTGAACGTGGCCGACTCGCGGAGGCTCGTCGGCCGCTTGATCGACATAGACTGAGTGTAAGGGAGGTGGAAAGGTGAACGCTCTAGATTTGGGTGCCGTGACGTGGCGCACGAGCACCCGTAGCGGCGCAAATGGTAACTGCGTGGAAGTCGCCCAGCTCACCAATGCTGTTGCACTGCGTGACAGCAAGGACCCGTCGGGGCCAGCGTTGGTGTTCATGCCCAGAGAGTGGGCGGCTTTCATCGAGGGAGCCAAGGATGGGGAGTTCGATCGAGGCTGACCAACCCGCCAGGAAGGGCACCCGATCTTCGGACGGGTGCCCTTCGCGTTAACGTGTGAGGGGTGACCCGAACCGGGCCCCCCTTCGGTATCGATGTCGTGATCAAGAGCTACGCCACCCCTGGTAGTGGCTCCAGCTCTTGCGGACGGGACCGGACGGCGCTCGGTCCGATTCAGTCACGTCCTCCTTGAGGATCATGAGTAAGAGCGAGGCATGTTCGTTGGATATGCCGTGTCCGTCGTGCATCGCGTCGGCCAACCTGTCCGGTGACCAGGGTGCGTCCATGACCGCGAGTGCCGCGCGAGCCGTCCGCGCGGCCGGGAGCAAGTGCGCCACGGTGAGCGCGTCTTCTGGCGTGGATTCGGAGGCCGGGCCGCTTGACCGCCCCGATGTGGGCTCGGCGGTCTGGCTTGTTTCGCCGGTCGCGGACGGGGGCAGGGAGTCCGGTGCGCGCGTCCGTTGTCGGCCCGGACGACGGTCCGCTGTCCGGGCGGTCTGTGGGACCGTCCCGGGGGCCAGCGGACGATCAGCGGCCGTCCGTTGATCGTTTTCGCCGTGGTCGATCATGCCGAACAGCAGCTTGACCGCAACGAGCATGGACAGCGCCGGCCACCCGGCCAACGCCTCGCCGATGGGATCGTCGCCGCCCACGGCGACATTCGCGGCGAGGCTGGCCAGCGTGCCAAATGGCTGTCAGTAGTACGTCGGCTGCCGCTCTTCCGGGTCCGCATGCACCACGTCGAGGTTCCTGTCCGCGACGAGGCGGTCGACAACCCCACGGTCGGCTCCGATGCCGGCCCAATGAGGGTCGACGTCGCTGGCGAAACACCACGCATGATCCGCCGGCCAGACGAATGCCGGCGCTGAGTAAACTTCGGAGTCGAACAAGTCGCTCCACCCCATCAAGTCGTCCAGGGTACCGGTGAACAGGACGTATCGCCGGTGCGGAAGGTCCAGCATGGGTCCGCCAGTCAGTGCAGGATTCCGGAACGTCGCGCCACCCTCCCACACGCAGACATAGCAGTCGCGCGTGGAGGAGCTGTAGTCGGCGAGGGCCTCCAACGCTGTTCGGGCCATGTCGATCTCAGTGGATCGGCGAGATGGCAGCCGCACGTCCGACTCGCGCATATTCGGAAGGACCGGATCGGGCAGGTAGCGAAGGCGTGCGTACGCGGGGAACGAGGCTGGCCCGAACGTGATCAACCGCGTCGGGCCGACATCGGTCGCATACAGCCACGCCGCAGCAGAGAGCTCGTCAGTGGGCTGCAGTGTCATCGTCGGAATAATAGACCGCTAGTTGTAGTGGCCATGAGCGTCTTTGACCGCGTGTCGGCTTGATTCATGGAGAGACCCCCGGCGAGGTGTATGAGAGGTGCTGACGCCCATACCTACCGGAGGCCTCTATGGCCCACCGTAAACGCTACGGCTAGTTCACTACGCAGTAGACCTCGGCCTGCCTGTAGGGCTGGTTGCTGTCGTCGATCTCGCCGATGACGTCGACGTCCTCGTGATTGCGCCAGGAGATGAGTTGGCTGGTCGAGTGACAGACATGCCGAGCGTTGGACCTGTTCCCAGCCCCGCCGCCGGCCGTCACCGTCATCGTGCTCGAACACGACTTCCGCCGCCAGGTGCCGTCGGTGTACCACTCGTACAAGCAGTTGTAGACGTTAGCCGTGTTGTTGGTGCACGTTCCCTTGACGTAGGTTCCATGACCCGAGACGTCAGGCGCCGTGTAGTGCGGATTGTCAGCTCCGTTGCCCGGTGTGCAGCCAAGGAGCAGGGCACTGCCTGCTACCAGGTCGGCGTCCTGCCCCCGCATCGACAGGACGTTGCCCTCCTCGTCGAGGTACGTGCCCCCCGCACCGGCGGGCGCCAGCCCTGGCCGAGCCGCGGCCCGCGACGGGTCCGATGCCGGTGGAGAGGCTACGGCGCTCGCTCCGGTCGACAGCAAGGCGACGGCCAGGGCGATAGCCAAGCTCGATGCACGCATACTCCTGATCAAGGTCATTCCTCCCGTGGTGACAATGACGTGACGAGCACCGAAAGTAACGTGAGAAGCACTTTGAGTCAATCGGTCAAAGTATCTGAAGATAGAGAATTCTGAATGTCTCGCTCAAGTTGTCTTGATCAGCCTTTTCCTTCTGCGGTCGGCTTCGACGTGGTGTAGGACGAGGATGGCTTGCACGATCGCGGT
The DNA here is from genome assembly GCF_017614955.1 of Micromonospora echinofusca. Lineage (GTDB taxonomy): Bacteria > Actinomycetota > Actinomycetes > Mycobacteriales > Micromonosporaceae > Micromonospora > Micromonospora echinofusca_A. Next base: position 3,167 of record NZ_WVUH01000141.1, on the reverse strand, counting down.
GGCGCGGCGTGGGCAGCAGCGCAGCTTGGTCAGGATTTTCCAGGTCTTGAGCGTGACGATGGCTCTTTCGCCGCAGGCGCGGATCTTCGCGTGGATCTGGTGGATCGCCTTCTGCCGGCGTGACAGCCTCGGTCGGCAGCGGCGTCGCTTGAACGGGGTGCGCACGCTGCCGCGGGCGCCCTGGTAGCCCTTGTCCGCGAAGGTCATCACGTCGGCGCTGGTCAAGGCGTCGATGATGCCTCGGGTGCGGGCGGCGGTCAGGCCACGTGTCGAACCGGGCAGCGCGGCCGAGGCCCAGACGACACGCCCAACCGCGTCCGCGACGACCTGCACGTTCACGCCGTGGCGTTCTTGCTTACCGGAGTAGCACGGCCTCTGGTCGGCGACCCGGTCGATCGGGATCAGCGTGCCGTCCAGGATCGCATAGGCCAGGTACCGGATGCGCTGCATTGTAGTGTGCAGGTCGTCGGCGGCAGCGCTCAGCAGGGCAATCGCTTCTTGAAGAGCCCACGCGGTCGCGATCCCGATCTGGAAGCCGGCGGCGAGGCGGGTGTAGGTGTCGCCGTTGCGCACGTGGGTCAGGGCGAGCAGTGCCTGGCGGCCCGGGGGCAGGCGCCTCCACCGGGAGTTGCGCTGCTGGCGGTGGCTGCGGATTCGTTCGGCGAGGTGGTTCAGGGTCCGGTTGGACAACGGAATCGTGGCAGGGTAGGACAGCATGGCGAGGCTCCCGGTCGGGGCATCGGGTTGTGGTGGATTTGCTGTCCTACCTGGAGCCTCGCCCTCATCGATCAACGCCCCTCCCGACCGCGCCGACCTGCAAGATCAGGTTCGAAAAGGCTCACTGTAGTTCGACCGGACAGAGCTTGAGGTCACAATGATCAACTGGCAAGACATCCAGAACCCCACATTCGTCGAGCGAGTCGCGAAGGCTGCGCTGAAGCGTCAGCACCCTGCTGCCCGCGGGATCGATGGCTCGGGCGGCGATGGGGGTCGTGACTGCATATGGGATTCGCCAGACGGTCTGGTCATCTTCGAGATCAAGTCGTTTACTGCCAGGCTGAGCACCAAGCAGAAACGCAACATCGAGAAATCGCTGCTCAAGGCGCTCCAGCATAATCCGATCCGGTGGGAACTTGTCGCGCCGTTGGACCCCTGCCCGACCGAGGAGACGTGGTTCACCGGTCTAAAGAAGGCGCATCCGGGCGTTGAATTGGTGTGGAACGGCCGCGACTGGTTCGACTCGCAGATGGCGATGCATCCCGATCTTCGCGAGTATCTCGAAGGCGTCGACTCCCGGCTGCTCGCGCGTGCCCGCACAATGAAGCTTGAGAAGGAGGTCCTTGCAGGCGGGCTTCCGGATCTCGGCGGCCGGCTGGCCGACTTGACCAGAATTGCTGCCGAGCGTTTTCCGGGGCATCAGGTGAGCTTCGCATCGGGGCCGGACGGGCTGACAGTCACCGCCTCGAGTAATGAGATCGAACTGGCCTCCGAACAAGCGCTCGATCTCGACACGATCTTCTACTTCCCCGATGATGATGCCGACGCGCAGTCCGTCAGGACACAGTTGGAAGAGTTCCGTGACTACGGGGGTCAGGTCCTCGTCCCCAACCATTACGTCAACCGCGACGATCCTCGCTGGGTCGACTACGAGCGGTTCTGGGGCCAGGTCGGGGCTGGGTCCGACGCGCTGGAGCTACGGTCTGTTCCCGACAGCACCGAGATGCCGCTCCCAGTCCAACTGATCTTGCATGGTCCAGAGGAAGTTCCGAAGGCGCGGCTCGACATGAGGCTGACCCACCGTGTCCAGGGCCTACGCGGAGGCATCGTCATGGGGAGCGATCTCATGGAAGTCCTTCACTTGGAGATGCAGCGGGACTTGGCGACCCCGACCCGGTCAGGCGTGCTGCGCCTTGAACTCAACGCGCTGGCTGGCAAGTGGTCCTACACAGCTAAGGCCGTCGCGGAGTTCATCGCGCAGTCGACACCCGAGGACACGCTCACCGTCAACTTCGGTCCCACTGCGTACGCGTCTGCGCCTGTCGGGGAAGCCTTCAACGACATGCGGGAAGTCGCGCAGCTCATCGTGGCACTCAACATCATCCAGCAGCACACCAACGTGCATTTCGCGGTCCCTGCCGAACTCACGGACGCAGACCTCCAGATGGCGAGCGCCGTGGCCCAACTGCTAGAACTCGGCGAGGCGGTGCTGGTGGAGCGCACCTACTGGGTCGGCGTAAAACCTAACCACGTAGCCGATTTTCTCGCTGACATCTCGACACGGATGACCGACGACAAACTGGCGATCTATGCCATACGCCCAGAACAGTCGTTCGAGGTGCTAGGCCAGCATGTCGAGGTCGGCCGGACAAGCATCTACGGCGGAAAGGTTCGCCTGGTTAACCGTCGAGAGCTAGAAGCATATCGAGCGGGCGACCCCGCGCCCCGCGCAGAGTTTACGTGCCTGCCCGGCGAGCACCTCGTGGGCCGACGGCATGATGGTGAGGGCGGCTTGGAGGTCAGGGCGCTCGAAATGCGCAAATAGCCAACCGCTTAACCTCAGATTGCCGAGGCGCGCTCGGCGGGGCTGCGCTCAACGCAGAACTCGTTGCCTTCAGGATCGGCGAGCACAACCCAGCCGGTACCGTCCGGCTTACGATGGTCGCCGACCAGGGTCGCCCCGAGCCCTACCAACCGCTCAACCTCCACGTCACGGGTCTGGTCAGTCGGCATCAAGTCCAAGTGGAAACGGTGATGACCGGTTCTTGGTTCACCGATTTTCCCCTCGGGTACCTGGATGAAGAGCACGTCGGTGCCGGCGCCGTCGGGCGCGAGCAGGATGACCTCCGGGTCTCCCGGGTGGTCGTCGTCGCCGAGCCGCCGGTCGAGCACCGCCGACCACCAACGGGCCAGGGTGTACGGGTCGGCGCAGTCGACGGTGATGGTTCTGATGTGCGAAGTCACGGTACTGCTCCCAGGGGGATACGGGCGCCCGTGGGTTACCGGTGTCAGCGGGGACCGGAACGGGGCGCGCGACTGTTCGGATGGGACATCACCGCACCTCCCTCCGGCCGTCGGGCTGACCGGAGGATTCTCGCTGCGGTGAACGGGACGGGCAAGCGGATTCTTACCGGCCGGTGCGGGCGGGTGCCGGCGGGGCGGACCGGTGC
>NZ_WVUH01000140.1 GCF_017614955.1 Micromonospora echinofusca | reverse complement strand
CCCCACACCCCTGCCGACGGAGAACACCGTGACCCTGCGCTGGCCGAGCTGGCTGCCCCTGGACCCGTACATCGGCGCGTTGCTGGCCACCGTGCTCGTCGCCACGGTGCTGCCGGCCCGGGGTGTCGGCGCCACCGTCGCCTCGACGGCGACCACCGTCGCCGTCGCCGTGCTGTTCTTCCTCTACGGCGCCCGGATCGCCCCCCGCGAGGCGTGGGCCGGGGCCCGGCACTGGCGACTGCACGTGCTGGTGATGCTCAGCACCTTCGCGCTCTTCCCGCTGCTGGCGTTCGCCGCCCAACTGCTGCGCCCCGCCGTGCTGACCCCCGAGCTGTACCAGGGCCTGGTCTTCCTCTGCGTGGTGCCGTCGACCGTGCAGTCGTCGATCGCCTTCACCTCGATCGCCGGCGGCAACGTACCCGCCGCGATCTTCACCGCCTCGCTGTCCAACGTCGCCGGGGTGGTGCTCACCCCGCTGCTGGCCGCGCTGATGCTGACCGGCACCGGCACCATGACCTTCTCCCCGGCGGCGATCGGCGAGATCGTGCTGCAACTGGTCGTACCGTTCGCCGCCGGGCAGGCGCTCCGCCCGTGGATCGGGGCGTGGATGCAGCGGCGCAGACGGGTGCTCGGCCTGGTCGACCGGGGTTCGATCCTGCTCGTCGTCTACACCGCGTTCAGCGCCGGGGTGGTTGCCGGCATCTGGCACCGGATCTCCACCGGCCGGCTGCTGGCCCTGGCGGCGGTGCTGGCCGTCCTGCTCACCGTGGTGCTCGTGGCCACCGCACTGGCCGGCCGGCTGCTCGGCTTCTCCTGGCCGGACCGGATCACCGCGATCTTCTGCGGCTCCAAGAAGAGCATGGCCACCGGCCTGCCGATGGCCGCCGTCCTGTTCAGCCCCCAGGTCGTCGGTCTGATCGTGCTGCCGCTGATGCTGTTCCACCAGCTCCAGCTGATCGTCTGCGCGGCGCTGGCCCGCCGCTGGGGCGCCGCCGGCACGACCCCCGCGTGACCCGGCGTACCCCGACCGCCCGCGTCCCGGGCGTCGGTGTCGGTGGGCTCTTGTACCGTCCCGGCCCGTGAGCGCCCAACAGACCTACCGATACCTCGGATCCTCCGCCCTGCGGCCGGACGGCCTCGCCCTGTCCACCAGCGGCGGCCCCGCGCCGAACCCCCGGTTCTTCACCGGCTTCCTCACCACCCCGCAGGCCGCCGCCGTCGGGCTGCTCGCCGTGGCCGAGGTCGCCCGCACCCGCTACTTCCGGCCGGTCAGCCCGGCCAGCCTCGACCCGGTGGTCACCGGCAGCCGGGACCGGCTCCGCTTCGAGTCCTTCTCCGGCTGCTGCGGCGTCTACGCCCGCCTCGACGCGCTGCCCGACGGGCTCGACGGCGACGTCCTCGCGCACGGCACCACCAACGTCGACGTCAACAACCCGCTGCGCCAGTCCCTGGCCCGGGTCGGCGGCCTCGACCCGCTGCACCTGTCGGTCGGCCCCGACGACCTGACCGTGTCCACCATGGACGGGGCGGTCGTGGAGAAGAAGGTGCCGCTGCCGGTACGGTGGCTGCGCGGCTTCGCCGAGGTGCAGGTGCTCGCCGCCGCCTTCGAACCCCGCGCGGAGATCCCCGCGACCGAGGCCGCGGCGTTCCTGCGCCGGCTGCCGACCGCGAACGACCGCTCGGTGCTCTGGGCGGTACCGGCCGGGCGGACCCTGCGACTGACCTCCCGACCCGTCCCCGGCGCCGTGTGCCTGGCCGGCCCCGGACGACTGGCCGCCCTGCGCGGGATGCTGCGTTTCGCCCGGACCCTGCGGGTCTACGGGCCGACCGTCGCACCCGGATCCGCGCCGGTACCCAGCACCTGGGAACTGGACACCGGGGCGCTGCGGCTGTCGCTGACCCTCTCACCCGAGCCCTACCGGGGCTTCTCCGGTGAGGGCGCCGCGCTGACCGCCCTGTCCGGCGACGACGTGACCGACGACGCCGACCTGATCTCCGCCCTGCTCGCCTGGGACCCGACCATCGACGTCGACGCCCTGGCCACCGCCGCCGGCATCGACGCCACCCGGGTCCGGGGCGCCCTGGCCCAACTCGGTACCGCCGGACGGGTCGGCTACGACGTGTCCGAAGCCGCCTACTTCCACCGCGTCATGCCGTACGACGCCGGCCGGGCCGAGCGGGACAACCCCCGCCTGGTCGGCGCGCGGGCGCTGCTGGAGGCCGGCGCCGTCGAACGGGACGCCACCGGCGCCACCGTCCGCAGCGGCGACGGGACGTACCGGGTGCGCCTGTTGCCCGACGGCAACCTCACCTGCACCTGCCTCTGGTGGGCCAAGCACCGGGGCCAGCGCGGCCCGTGCAAACACGCCCTGGCCACCCGGATGGCCACCAGCGACGTGCGGGAGCCGGCGTGAAGACCACCGTCCGGCGCCGGTCGGAGCTGGCCGCCGGCGGCACCAGCGACCTGTTCGACCTGATCACCGCCGGATCGGCCGGGCCGGTCGCCGACGCGCTGGCCGAACTGCCCGAGGACCGCCGACGTGCCCTCGGCGCCGAACTGACCGCCTGGTTCCGGGCCGAGCGGACCACCTGGTGGAACGTCGGCACGGGTACCGCCCTGGCCGTCGCCGTGGTCGGTTGCCTGCCCACCGCCGCGCAGGCCGCCGCGATCCTCACCCGCCGTTCCGTCACGGTCGACGGCACGCGGGCGGCGACGCTGGTGACCCGGGTCGCCGCCGACCGGGGCATCACCTGGCTGCCCGACCTCGCCCAGCGGATGGCCGCCAAGCTGCACCGTGAAACCTGGATCCAGCAGTGGCGGTTCGTCGCGGCCCTGCTGCCGCCGGGCACCGAGCCACCGGCCGGGGACCGGTTCGTCGAGCTGTGGGTGCAGTCGCTGTGGCAGCCCGAGCGGCAGCGGCACGCCGCACCGGTACCCCTGGCCGACCGGTTGCGCGTCGACCCGCTCCTGCCGGTCCTGCTGCCCCGGCTGTTCGAGATCGACGGCCTCGGCGTGCCGATGATGTTCGACGAGGTGGTCACCGACTGGGAGAGCCGGCACCGGCACCCGCTGCCGACCGCGCTGGCGCAGCTCGCCACCGAGGGCCTGCTCGACCGGGCCACGCTGATCGACGGCGCGGTCGGCCGGCTGCTGCGCGGCGACAAGCCGACCGCGCTGCGCGCCTTCACCACCCTGCTCGACCAGCTCCAGCCGACCACCGACGAGGTCGCCGCCCGGTCCACCGACTACCTGCGGCTGCTCGCCGACGCGCCGGCCGCCGTGGCGACCATGGCCCAGAAGGCCCTGCGCGCCCTACCCGACCTGGAACTGGAGGCGGTGCTCGACGCCGCCCGCGAGGTCCTCGTCCGGCCCGACAAGGCGCTGGTCCGCTCCCAGCTCGCCTGGCTCGACCGGCTCGCCCGGCAGCACCGGGACCGGGCGACCCAGATCGCCGAGGTGATCGCCCTGGGCTGCGAGCATCCCGCCGTCGACCTGCGGGAACGCGCCACCACCCTGGCCGGCCGGCACGGCCTGGCCCGCGCCGCCACCGCACCGGCCGTCAGCGCGCCGCGCGGGGACGACCTGCCGCACCCCGGTCCGCCCCCGGCCGCCCCGGCGCCGATCACCGACGTCGACGAACTCGCCGAGGAGGTCGCCGTCCTGTTCGGTACGGAGGACCGGAGTCAGCCGCTGGACCGGGTCCTCGACGGACTGGTCCGGCTCACCTCGACCGACGGCGCGCGGGTGCACGCCGCCCTCGCCCCGGTCCTCACCCGCCGGCACTGGTCCTGGGCCGGTGGCGAGCACCGGTGGGACCCGGGCTGCCTGTGCGGCCTGGTCAGTGAGGTCGTGGAGGCCGCCGGTGAGGCCCGCCCGGCACCCGCGGCACGCAGCCGGTGGGCCGCACTGCTCGCGGCCGTCCGGCGTACCGACCGGTCGACGTCGCACCGCGAACTGGTCAGCACGGACCCCCGGGTACCGGCGCCGCACGCGCTGCTGCGGGCCCGGATCGCCGAGATCGGCCGGTACCTCGGCGACCCGGGCCGACCCGGCCTGCTCGCCGCGCCCACCTCGGCCACCGGCGCGCTCGACCCGCTGGTGCTGCTGGAGCGGCTCGCCGCGCTCGGCGACCACGCGCCGTGGCACTGGGACCTCACCCAGGCCCTGCTGCGGCTGCCGCCCGGGGTCGACGAGACGCTCGCCGGCAGGGCCGAGGCCCTGGGCACCCCCGGTGGTGACCGTCTCGCGGCCTGGCTGCGCACCGGTGGGCTGCCCCAGCCGGTCATGCGGGTCACCACCCAGCACCGGCGGGCCCGCAGGAGGGGCTACGACTGGCAGTACGACCAGCTCCCCGCCCGGCGTTTCCTGGTCGAGCTGCGCCCACCGGCCGGGTACGACGACCGGTACGGCATGCTGACCGTCGACCCGGCGCCGGTGAACGCGGAGACCTTCGGCTGGACGGGACACTGGCCGTCGCTGCTGCCCCACCATCCGGGGGTGATCGCCGCGTACGCCCTGCCGGGCGTGGCCGCCACCGCCGACCTGGACCAGCGGGACGGCACGGCCGTGCTGCCGCTGCTGGCCGAGTGCGCCGGTCCGGGCGGGGTGGCCGTGGAGCTGGCCCTGGCGTACGGGTTCGGCGCCCGCCACGGCGCGGACCGGATCGCCACCCTGGATGCCCTGCTCGGGTTGGCGGCCGGTGGCCGGCTCGACGCCACCGGGGTGGGTACCCGGTTCGGTGAGCTGGTGGCCGGGCAGGTGGTGAAGCTGACCCGGGCGGTCGAGCCGTTGCGTGACGCCGCAGCGGCGGGCGCGCCGTTGACGGTGTGGCGACTGCTGGCTGCGGCGCTGCCGGCGATCCTCGCTGCCACTGCCACCACCCCTGCCGTCGCTGCCGCACCTCGGGGCCTGCCGGACCTGCTGACCCTGGCCACCGAGACGGCCACCGCCACCGGGGTGCGGATCGAGGTGCCGGGGCTGGCCGAGCTGGCCGGCCGGGGCGGGACGAGCCGGCTGGTGAGCGAGGCCCGCCGGCTGCACCGGACGCTCACCACCGGCTGACCGGTTCCAGGGACGCCCGGCACCGGCTCGGGTCGGGCGTCCCTGGTCGATACCTCCGGCCCGTGAATTGTCATTCCTCAAAAAATTGACACATGACGATTAGTTGACCGTTTTTGGGCTGTCGGTCTCCCGTCAATCCGGCGATAGGATCCGCCCAAACGTTCCCCTGCCCGCACGACGTGTGGGCGTACTGCGGTGCGGGGATCACAGGGAGGGGCTGGTATGAGGTTTCCCCGGATGACGACGCCCGCGCACCGAGCCCGACGGGTGCGCGCCGCTCTGGCGGTGTGCGCCGCCGCGATCGTGGCGGCCACCACGACGCTGACCGGCCCGGCCACTGCCGGCGGTACGGCGACCGCGACCGGCGTGATCCTCGGGGCCGGCGGTGCGACCGCCGTTCCCGGCAGCTACCTCGTGACACTCGCCGACGACACGGTCACCGGTCCGGCGGCGACGCGGCGCAGCCGGGTGGCCGACGCCGTGGCCCGGCTCACCGGCCGGTACGGGGTCACCCCGGACCAGGTGTGGAGTGACGCACTCACCGGCTTCGCGGTGCGGATGCCCGAGGCGGTCGCCCGCCGGATGGCCGCCGACCCGGCGGTGGCGCGCGTCGAGCAGGACAGCACCACCTGGCTGGCGACCACGCAGCTCAATCCCCCGTGGGGACTGGACCGGATCGACGCCGCGTCCGGCCTGAACGGCTCCTACAGTTGGGTCAGCGACGGCACCGGGGTCCGGGCGTACATCATCGACTCCGGCATCCAGACCGGGCACCAGGACTTCGGCGGCCAGGCGGTGTACGGCTACGACGCGTTCGACGGGATGCCCCCGGCGAACGACTGCTCCGGGCACGGTACGCACGCGGCGGGCACCGTCGGCGGAACCACCTACGGCGTGGCCAAGAACGTCCTGCTCGTCGCGGTGAAGGTGTTCGACTGCGTCCAGCCCAGCTCGATGTCGATCCTGATCAGCGGTATCAACTGGGTGATCGCCAACCACCCGGCCGGTCAGCCCGGGGTGGCGACCGTCGGGGTGCTCGGCGCGTACAACGCGACGCTGAACAGCGCCGTGGCCAGCCTGGTGACCGCCGGCATCACGGTGGCCGTTCCGGCCGGCAACTCGAACGCCAACGCCTGCAACTACTCGCCGGCCTCGGCGCCGACCCTGCTGACCGTCGCCGCGACCGCCTCCAACGACAGTCGGGCCAGCTTCTCCAACTACGGATCCTGTGTGGACATCTTCGCCGCCGGGGTGTCCGTGCTGTCGGCCTGGTACACCGCGCCCAACGCGGCACAGGCGCTGAGCGGCACGTCGCAGGCGGCCCCGCACGTCGCCGGTGCGGCGGCCCGGGTGCTCGACGTCTACCCGACCTGGACGCCCGCCCAGGTGGCCAACTACCTGTTCAGCGTCGCCAATCCGGCGGTGCTCAACCCGGGCGCCGGCTCGCCGAACCGGCTGCTGTACCTGTCCCCGTCCTTCTGACCGGATGGCGGGGCAGCGGCCTGCGTGATCGTCCGCACCCCGGCGGCGGGTGTCCCGGCGGGTCGTACCGCCGAGGTGCCGATGATCCTCGACGAGGTTGATCCGGTTTTCGTTTGGTTGACAGCGAAACTTTCCACACCGATTCTTGTATCGACGTAGACCGGTCCGTTCCTGGGTTGAACCGAGCTTCGGTCCCTTCCCTGCACGCCGTCCCGGAAGGATGTTCATGCGCAGATCTGCCAACCGAATCGCCGCAGGACTTGCCGCCGCCCTGGTCACCACGCTGACCGCGACGCTACCGGCGTCACCCGTGGCCGCTGGCGAGCCGTTCCAGAGCCCCGACGCGGGCCTGGTCTTCTACTCGAGCAACCCGACCGAGGTGGTCGGCAGGCAGGCCACGCCGGACGGCGTCTGCCGTCAGGTCCCGACCGACGCGACCTGGCTGCTCGCCTGGAGCGGCGGCTTCGGATCCGTCCCCGGCTACCGGACGCCCGACTGCAGCGGTCAGGCGTACGAGCTCAACAACTTCCACAGCTGGCCGAAGGGCTACTACCTCACCTACCGGGCCAGTTGACCGGTGTTCCCGGTGGTCGTCCGCGGTCGACCATCGGGAAGACGGGGCAGCGCCGCGTCCGGGACCTGACCGGGTACCGGATGGTCGGACTCGAAGCGGGCCCGGGTGAGGAATGCCAACTGGGCCCGCTTGTCGGGCATGTCGATCTCGGCGGCGAAGGTGAAGCCCTCCCGCTCCAGCCGGCGCAGCGCGTGGTGGTTGCGCACGTCGGGCTCCACCACGATCCGGGTGCGGGTGGCGTCGCGGAACAGGAACCGGGCCAGCGCCGGACCGACCACGGTGGTCAGTCCGCGCGGTGGCCGCCGGCCCGGGGCGAGCAGCAGGTGCATGCCCACGTCGCCGGGCTGCACCCGGTAGCGTTCGCCCACCGGGTCGGCCTCCGGTTGGTAGGTCTGGAACAGCCCGATCGGCTGGCCGTCGAGCAGGACCAGGTAGGCGTGGTGGGTGGCCAGCCGGTCGATGAACTCGTAGATCCCGCGCACCTCGTCGATCGTGTGCGACCCCATGCCCCAGAACGCCGCCCGGGGCTCGGTCACCCAGCCGTGCAGCAGTCCGGCGTGGGCGGCCGGATCGACCACGACGAGGCTCAGTTCGCCGAAGCCGGGGATGGTCTCCTGGTACACCATGGGTTCCTCGTCTCGTGGTGGGGTGAGCTGTCGCCAGTCGGTGACCACGGGGATCAGGTCCCCGCCGGCCCACCGGGGGAGTTGGTCGGCGAAGTGCGGGTCGTCCGGCCGTCCGGACGCACCGAAGGGGACCACCCACCGGCTGGCCGCGCGGTCGGTGAGGTCCCAGACGTAGCGGGCCACCGGGCCGCGCCAACAGGCGTCGGACACCCCGGGGACGCTGGCGGTGGAGAGCACGCAGTCGGTGTCGCCGGAGAGTGCGACCACCTCGCGCATCGCCGCCACCGCCGCGTCGACCGTCGGAGCCACCCCGAGGTGGACCGGGTGCAGCAGGTGCCGTCGCCCCCACGCCACCGGCGGCCCGTCGGCCGCGACGTCCTCCAGCGCCGCGACGGCCGCCGGTACGACGTCCCCGCCCAGCCGGTGCAGTCCGGCGACCACCCCGTCGAGGGCGTGGCCGATCCGGGCCAGCGGATCGGTCCACGGCGCGAACAGGTCGTCGTACCGGCCGGCGGCGCGGAGCGGGCGCAGGACCGGGTGGTCGTGCAGGCGCCGGACCAGGGCGGCCCGCCAGGCGGCGAAGGCGCCCGCGTCGGTGCTGTCGGCGGCCATCCGGCCGTCCCACCCGGTCAGTCGCTGCCGCAGCACCGCCGCCGGTGCGCTCAGCGCGTCGGCGTCGACCCGGGCGAGCAGGTCGCGCAGGGTCGGTGCGGCCAGCCGGGTGTCCACGTGGACGGCGTGCGCCGGGACCCCCGCGTCGAGCAGGTCCCGGATCCGGCGGGCCCGGTGCGGCGGGGCGAAGTCGACACCGACGTGGGCCACGTCGGCGCGCCGGTCGTTGGCGCACACCGCGATCCCGTCGACCGGGGTGACGGTCATCGGCAGGTAGGCCCCGCGCCAGGCGTACCGGGGGTCCCAGCCGGGTACCGGTTCGCGCCGGCACCGCTCGTCGCGGACCGGCACGAGTCCGGCGACCAGGTGCCGGACCGTACCCGTCCGGTCGGCGACGAGGACGCTGTTGACCGGCTCGACCCAGGAACGCAGCGCCCCGGTGACGTCCTCGGCGGTACGGGCGCGCAGCAGCGGCAGCAGCGCGTCGAAGCCGAGACGCTCCTCGACCCGGCTGGGGATGCGCAGGCTGAGCGCCTCGCCGGTGTGCCGGTCGTGGTCGACGACCGGGCCCCGGGGGGTCTCGACCACCTCGACCGGCTCCGGATCACCGCCGCGTACCTCGATGTGCTCGACGTGGTGCCGGGCCGGTACCCAGCCGTCGCCGTCACGGACCAGGATCCGGTCGCCGTCGCGGCGCACCTGCTCGCGGTAGAGGTCCTGGTAGTCGGCCATCGCGTTGGTCACGGCCCAGGCGACGTCACCGGCGTGACCGAAGTGCGGCAGGCCGGGTACCCCGGGGAAGGCGAAGCCGAGCACGTCGAACTCGGGGCAGGCCAGGCGGACCTGCTGGTAGATGCCGGGTAGTTCGAGGATGCGGTGCGGGTCACCGGCGACGATCGGTGCCCGCCCGGTGGCCGGGTCGCCGGGGAGTACCCAGGCGTTGCTGCCGGACCCGGAGGGGCCCTCCACGGCGAACAGGTCCCGGGCGTCCGGACCGAGGGTGGCGGCGACGTGGGCGTGCCACAGCTTCTGCGGGAAGGTGGCGAAGAGGATGTGCTGGATGAGGAAGACGCCCAGCGGTGACCAGGGCCGCCACCGGCCGGGTGCGCAGCCCGCCGCAGCGAACTCCGGCGCCCCGGCGGCGCCCTCGGCGAGCCCGTCGTTGACCCCGTCGACGTAGGCGGTGACCCAGCGGCGGGTCTCCGGCGCCAGCCGGTCGAAGCAGCGGCGCGCGGTGTCGTCGAGGCGGGCCCGCCGGGCGAACCGGTCCCAGCCCCGCTCGCCGGGGCCGACGTGCGCGGCCAACCGACCCTCCGAACGCCAGCGTTCGACCTCGATCTGCCAGGCCCGGTCGAGGGCGGCGGCCCGGCCCTGCAACCGGGCCAGGTCGTCGACCGTGTCGGCCCACAGGTGCGGTACGCCCCACCGGTCCCGGTGGATGCCGGTCGCCGGTACGTCGTCCGGACCGCCGGTGGATCCGCTCTCCCCAGCACGCGTCACTTAGGTTACCCTCCCCTAACTTAGGCAGACCTTACCTGGAGGGCCCGTGAAACGAAACTGGGAAGCCCTGGTGCTCAAGGCGATGGGCGGGCGGGACTTCCGGCTGACCGTGCTCGGCACCGAGTCGGTCGGTACGCACTACCGGCGCCTGCACGTCGACGGCGGCGGCCTGCTCCAGGCATGTGGGGTGCACCCCACCATGTGGATCCGGATGTGGTTCGACAACGACGGTCGTCCGCACCAGCGCGCCTACACCCTCGTCGACCCCGACCCGGCCACCGGCCGGTTCCACCTGGAGTTCGCCCTGCACGACGGCTGCGCGGCCCGCTGGGCCAGCACCGCCCGGGTCGGCGACACCATCGACGCCACCGTGCAGGGCAGCTCGTTCACCCTGCCGGACCCCGCACCCCGGCACCTCTACCTGGTCGGGGACGCCGCGTCGCTGCCGGCGGTCAACAGCCTGCTCGACGCCGCCGCCGACATCCCGGCCACCGTCTGGCTGGAGTACGCCCACGAGGGCGAACAGGCGCTGACCCCGCGCGCCCGGACGGACCACGAGGTGACCTGGGTACCGCGCCGCGACGACGGGCGGCACCTGGTCGACACCGTCTGCGCCGCCCTGTCCGCCCGTGACGGGGCGCACTACTGGGTGGCCGGCGAGGCGGGCAGCACCCGCGCCGTCACCCGGCACCTGCGCCGCACCCTGGGCGTCGGCCGGGACCGGGTCACCTCGCTCGGCTACTGGAGCGCCCGGTGAAGGGCCGCCTCGGTACGCTCACCGCGCTCTACGTCACCCAGTACCTCGGCGTCGGGTTCATCACCGTCGGGCTGACCGCGATCCTCCGCGACGGCGGCACCTCGCTGGACACCCTCGCCCTGGTGCAGGTGATCGGTCTGATCTGGCCGGTCAAGTTCCTCTGGGCGCCGCTGTTGGACCGGTACGGGTCCCGCCGCCACGGCCACTACCGGTCCTGGCTGCTGGCCCTCCAGGCCGGGCTGGTGCTCACCCTGCTGGCCCTGCTCCCGTTCACCCGGCCCGCCGACCGGCTCGGCGTGGTCGTGGCGATCTGCGCCGGGTACGTCTTCTTCTCCGCCACCCAGGACATCGCCGTGGACGCGGTGGCCGTCCGGCTGCTGGCCGATCCGGCCCGGGGCGTCGGCAACGGCATCCAGGTCGCCGCCAGCTACCTGGGCAACCTGCTCGGCGGGGGAGCCTGCGTGGTGGTCTACGACCGGTTCGGCTGGGTACCGGCGATCCTGCTGCTGGCCGGGCTGACCGGTCTCGGCCTGCTGGTGGTGTGGCGGTTCCGCGAGCCGGCCCGCACCGACCGGGTGGCGGGTACCGGTGCGGCGTACCGGGCCCTGCTGTCGGTGTTCGGCCAGCCCGGCTGCCGGTGGTGGACCTTCGGGGTGGTGCCGCTGGTCTACGTCGGCGCCGGAGCGGCGTACGCCCTGGTCACTCCGGCCCTGGTGGACGCCGGCTGGTCGCTCGGGCGGATCGGCGTGGTGACCGGGGTGGTGACCAGCGTGCCGGCGATCGTGGCCGGTCTGCTGGCCGGGCTGGCGATCCGCCGGTTCGGGCGCAGCGCCGTGCTGGTGGCCGGGGGAGTGGCCCTGGCGGTGGCGACGCTGCTGATGCTGCCGCTGCTGACCGGTCGGGCCCCGCTGACCGGCACGGTCGTGGCGCTGGGCCTGTTCATGGCCGCGTACACGGTCGCCAACGTGGTGCTCTACACGGTCAACATGGACTACTCCCGTCCGGAGACCGGCGGCACCGACTTCACCGTGCTGTCGTCGTTCGGGCTGATCTGCTCGTTCCTGGCCGCCTCCGTCGGGCTGGCGGCGGCGGACCGGTTCGGCTATCCGGTGGTGGCGATCGGATCGGTCGTGCTGGTGGCGGCCGGGGTTCTGGTGGGTCTGCGCCACCAGCGACGGTTCCGGGGGGCGCTGCGGCCGGTACCGGCCGGTTCGGCCGACCGGGTACCGGTGTCGGGTTGAGGGGATGGTCACCCGACAGGTGGCGTCACCAGCATTGACACGAGGTTAGGTTAGGCTATCCTAACTTCGATCATGAGTGATCAGGTCGGGCGGACCACCGCCCACCGTCCACCCTGTCCACCCCGACCGCCGAGGACCGTCATGAGTCTGTCCGGATCCGCCGCCCCGGCACCTACGGCCGCCGGGCCCGTCGCATCGGCCGCCGCCCGCGCCCACCTGTTCACCACCGGCACGGTCGAGCGGTACCGGCACGTCCTGGCCGACGGGATCGACCGGGTCGCCACCCGGATCGCCGCCGCAGACCGGCCGTGCACCGGCGTCACCCCCGACGACCTGGCCCCCCGGGTCGCCGCCGTCGACCTCGACCGGCCCCTCGGCGACACCGGCGCCGCCCTCGACGAACTGCACGACGTCTACCTGCGCGACGCGGTCTACTTCCACCACCCCCGCTACCTGGCGCACCTCAACTGCCCGGTGGTGATCCCGGCGCTGCTCGGCGAGGCGGTGCTCAGCGCCGTCAACTCCTCCCTGGACACCTGGGACCAGAGCGCCGGTGGCACCCTCGTCGAACGCCGGCTGGTCGACTGGACCGCCGCCCGCATCGGCCTCGGCCCCACCGCCGACGGCATCTTCACCAGCGGCGGTACCCAGTCCAACCTCCAGGCGATGCTGCTCGCCCGCGAGGAGGCGTACGCCCGCGTCGCCGGCAGCTCCACCACCCGGTTGTCCCGCCCCGAGGTGCTGTCCCGGCTGCGCGTCGTCACCTCCACCGCCGGCCACTTCAGCGTCCAGAAGGCCGCCAAACTGCTCGGTCTCGCCGCCGACGCCGTCATCACCGTCGCCACCGACGCCGACCGGCGGATGCGTGCCGACGACCTCGCCGCGACCATCGCGCGCTGCCAGCGCGACGGGCTGGTGGTGATGGCCGTGGTCGCCACCGCCGGCACCACCGACTTCGGCAGCATCGACCCGTTGCCCCGCATCGCCGGGATCTGCACCGCCGCCGGCGTGTGGCTGCACGTCGACGCCGCGTACGGCTGCGGCCTGCTGGTCTCACCCACCCGCCGGCACCTGCTCGACGGCATCGAACAGGCCGACTCGGTGACCGTCGACTACCACAAGTCGTTCTTCCAGCCGGTCAGCTCCAGCGCCCTGATCGTCCGGGACCGCCGGGTGCTGCGCCACGCCACCTGGCACGCCGACTACCTCAACCCGGCCCGGATGGTCGAGCAGCGCATCCCCAACCAGGTCGACAAGAGCATCCAGACGACCCGCCGCTTCGACGCCCTGAAACTGTGGCTGACCCTGCGGATCATGGGCCCCGACGCGATCGGCGCGCTCTTCGACGAGGTGGTCGACCGGGCGGCCGGCGCCTGGCGGATGCTCACCGCCGACCCCCGTTTCGAGGTGGTCACCCGATCCCAGTTGAGCACCGTCGTCTTCCGCTACCGGCCCACCGGCGTCGGCCGGGACCTGGTCGACGCGGCCAACCTGCACGCCCGCGAGGCGCTGGCCGCCTCCGGGGCCGCCCTGGTCGCCGGGACCAAGGTCGACGGCGCCCACTACCTGAAGTTCACCCTGCTCAACCCCGAGACCACCCTGGACGACGTCGCCTGCGTCCTCGACCTCGTCGCCGACCACGCCGGCCGGTACGTGCGCACCGCCATCGGCGGCACCATGGCCTGCCCGGTCGCCTGACGACCCGCCCCCGCACTGGAGAACCGCATGTCGACCCACGACTTCATCGCCATCGGGCTGGGCCCGTACAACCTCGGTCTGGCCTGTCTGACCGAGCCCCTCGACGACCTCGACGGCCTCTTCCTGGAGGCCCGCGACGACTTCGACTGGCACCCCGGCATGCTGCTGGAGGCGGCGCGCCTGCAGACCCCGTTCATCGCCGACCTGGTGACCCTCGCCGACCCCACCTCCCCGTACTCCTTCCTCAACTACCTCAAGGAGTCCGGCCGGCTGTACCCGTTCTACATCCGGGAGAGCTTCTTCCCGCTGCGCCACGAGTACAACGACTACTGTCGCTGGGCGGTGTCCCGGCTGTGCACCGTACGCTTCGGCCACCGGGTCACCCGGGTCGAGCACGACCCGGCCGACGACCGGTACGTCGTGCACGCCACCGTGGGCGGCCGGCAGGTCACCCACCGGGCCCGGCACCTGGTGCTCGGCACCGGCACCCCGCCGCACCTGCCGGAGGCGTGCCGGGGACTCGGCGGCGACCTGATCCACAACTCCCGCTACCGGGAACACCGGGCCGCGCTGCGCGCCAAGCGCAGCATCACCGTCGTCGGCAGCGGCCAGAGCGCCGCCGAGATCTACCACGACCTGCTCGGCGACCTCGACGCGTACGGCTACCAGCTCACCTGGGTCACCCGCTCGCCCCGGTTCTTCCCACTGGAGTACACCAAGCTCACCCTGGAGCTGACCTCACCGGACTACGTGGACTACTTCCACGCCCTGCCCGAGGAGACCCGGTACCGCCTGGAAGCCGACCAGAAGGGTCTGTTCAAGGGCATCAACGCCGACCTGATCAACGAGATCTTCGACCTGCTCTACGCCCGCAGCGTCCACGGCCCGGTCCGGACCCGGCTGATGACCAACACCGAACTGACCACCGCCCACTACGACGCGTCGAACGGGACCTACACCCTCGGCCTGCGACACACCGAACAGGGCCGCGACGTCACCCTCGACACCGAGGGACTGGTGCTGGCCACCGGCTACCACTACCGGGTACCCGACTTCCTCGACCCGGTCCGGGACCGGATCCGCTGGGACGGCCACGGCCGCTTCGACGTGGCCCGCAACTACAGCATCGACCACACCGGCCGGGGCATCTTCCTCCAGAACGCCGGCACCCACACCCACAGCATCACCTCACCGGACCTGGGCATGGGCCCGTACCGCAACTCCTGGATCATCCGCGAGCTGACCGGCCGCGAGCACTACCCGATCGAGAAGAGCATCGCCTTCCAGGAGTTCGGCGTACCGGCCGGGACCGCCGCGTGAGCGCGCCGATCTGGCAGCGCACCGACGGACGGCTCGGCCGGTTCGCGCTGCGGACCCTCGACCCGGACACCGACGCCCCGCTGCTGCACGGATGGGTGACCCACCCCAGGGCGGCGTTCTGGCTGATGCAGGACGCCGACGTGACCCGGGTCGCCGACGAGTACCGGCGGATCGCCGCCCACCCGCACCACGACGCCTTCGTCGGCCTCTGGCAGGACCGGCCCGCCTTCCTCGTCGAACGCTACGACCCGGCCCACGTCGAACTCGCCGGCCTCTACGACGCCGCCGACGGCGACGTCGGCATGCACTTCCTGTGCGCACCCACCGACCGCCCGGTGCACGGCTTCACCCGCGCGGTGATCACCACCGTGCTGGCGTGGCTGTTCGACGACCCGGCCGTCCGGCGGGTCGTGGTCGAACCCGACGTGCGCAACCGCGCGGTGCACGCGCTCAACGCCGCCGTCGGCTTCACCGTCGTCGGCCCGCTCGCCAAGCCCGAGAAGACCGCCCTGCTCAGCGTCTGCACCCGGGACCAGTTCCTGGCCGCCACCCGAGGAGAGGTACCCGCGTGAACCCCGCCGCCGCCGTGGACCACCTGAACCCGCAGACGTGGGCCCGGGCCAACCGCCTGCTGGTCCGCAAGGCCCTCGCGGAGTTCGCCCACGAACGCCTGATCACCCCGGAACCGACCGGGGACGGCCACTGGCTGGTCCGCAGCGACGACGGCACCGTCGCGTACCGCTTCACCGCCCGGATCCTCAGCCTGCACCACTGGCAGGTCGACGCCGACAGCATCACCCGCCGACGCGGCGACACCGACCTGCCGCTGGACGCCGTCGACCTCTGCCTGGACCTGCGCGCCGCGCTCGGCCTCACCGACGCGGTCCTGCCCGTCTACCTGGAGGAGATCACCTCCACCCTGGCCGGTACCGCGTACAAGCTCACCCGGCCGGCGCCGGACGCCGCCGAACTGGCCGACGCGGACTTCCAGACCATCGAGACCCGGATGACCGAGGGTCACCCGTGCTTCGTGGCCAACAACGGCCGGATCGGCTTCGGCGTGCACGAGTACCACCGGTACGCCCCGGAGACCGCCACCCCGGTCCGGCTGCTCTGGCTAGCCGGCCACCGGGACCACACCACCTTCACCTGCGCCGCCGACCTGGACTACGACCGCCACCTGCGCGCCGAACTCGGCGACGACACCCTGGCCCGGTTCGCCGACGTCCTCACCGGACTCGGCCTCGACCCGGCCGACTACCTGCTCATCCCGGTCCACCCGTGGCAGTGGCGGAACAAACTGTCGGTCACGTTCGCCGGCGAGGTCGCCCGGCGCCGGCTGGTCTACCTCGGCGAAGGCCCCGACGAGTACCTCGCCCAGCAGTCCATCCGGACCTTCTTCAACGTCACCGACCCGAACCGGCACTACGTCAAGACCGCCCTGTCGGTGCTGAACATGGGCTTCATGCGCGGCCTGTCCGCCGCGTACATGGCGGCCACCCCGGCGATCAACGACTGGCTCGCCGACCTCGTCGACAACGACCCGATCCTCCAGGGCAGCGGCCTGACCATCATCCGGGAACGGGCCGCGATCGGCTACCGCCACCGCCAGTACGAGGCGGCCACCGACCGGTACTCCCCGTACCGCAAGATGCTGGCCGCGCTGTGGCGGGAGAGCCCGGTCCCCACCCTGGAGCCGGGCCGGCGGCTGGCCACCATGGCCGCCCTGCTGCACACCGACGCCGACGGCCGCTCGCTGGCCGCCGCGCTGGTCGCCCGCTCCGGGCTGGCCCCGACGGTGTGGCTGCGCCGCTACCTCGACGCCTACCTGGTGCCGCTGCTGCACAGCCTCTACGCCCACGACCTGGCCTTCATGCCGCACGGCGAGAACGTCATCCTCGTCCTGCACGACGGGGTGGTGGAACGGGTGATCTTCAAGGACATCGCCGAGGAGATCGTGGTGATGGACCCGGATGCCGATCTGCCCCCGCAGGTGGACCGGATCCGGGCCACCGTGCCCGAGGACGAGAAGATCCTGTCGATCTTCACCGACGTGTTCGACTGCTTCTTCCGCCACCTCAACGCCATCCTCGCCACCGCCGGCGTCCTCGACGAGGAGGCGTTCTGGCGCACCGTCGCCGAGTGCGCGGCCGACTACGCCGACCGCGTCCCGCACCTGGCCGACCGGCTGCGCCGGCACGACCTGTTCGCCCCGGAGTTCGCCCTGTCCTGCCTCAACCGGCTGCAACTGCGCAACAACCAGCAGATGGTCGACCTGGCCGACCCGTCGGCCGCCCTCCAGTTCGTCGGTACCCTGACC
>NZ_WVUH01000013.1 GCF_017614955.1 Micromonospora echinofusca | reverse complement strand
CCGAGCCAGTCGTCGATCTTCACGTACAGTGCGGTCAGAAGGGTGTTGAGGTCTGTCGTCACAAACGGATCTTCAACACCCTTCGCCTATGCCGCAGCCCCGGGACCGTTAGGACTTACTCGTCTAGTGGTACCCGGGGCCGGGATCCGCCTTCGGACCGAGGGCGGGCACCCGGCCCGTTCGTACCGTCGAAGGTAAGCGGCGTGGCGCCGCAGAGTGGGAGACGACGATGAGTCGCAAACTGGTCCGCCCCCGGGAAAACCGCATGATCGCCGGTGTCTGCGCCGGCCTGGCCCGCCGGTTCGGGATGTCCGCCGGCTTCGTCCGCTTCCTCTTCCTCCTCTCGCTGCTGCTCCCCGGCACCCAGGTGATCGTCTATCTGGCGCTCTGGATCATCATGCCGAACGAGGACCGGTACCTGGCCAACGTCCACTGACCCGACGGCACGGCGGTGCCCGCCCCGGGTCGCCGGGGCGGGCACCGCGTGACCTGCCGGCGCCCTACGGTCAGGGCGCGGTGTACGTGACGGTGACGGTCTGGTAGCCGAGCGAGCGGAGCAGCCCTTCCAGCATCTTGCGGGTGTTCTCCCGGGCCCGGTCGGCGAGCCCGCTGTCCCGGGCGGCGGCGGCGATCCGCTCCTCGGCGAGCTGGTAGACCTCGCGCTGCCGGTTCGGGTCGGAGCCGAAAAGCTCACCGAGCCGGTTCAGCAGGCCCCGCTTCTCGGCGAAGACGTAACTCTTCTCCAGGTCCAGGTTGGGCTTGCCGAGCTGCGGCGCCGGCAGCCTGATCTCCACCGACTTCCGGTCCGCCGACTCCACCACCGCCCCCTCGGCGATCGTCGAGAAGTCGACGTACGACTCCACGCTGCCCGCCCCGACGAAGAGCGTCCGGTCGTTGAGCAGGAAGTCCGGCACGTACTTGCGGTCGGACTGGAGATCGATCACCACCTGGAAGTTCCCCTCGGCGGCCACGTAGCGGCTCAGGTTCTGGATCGACGTGAGCAGCGGCGGCTGGCTACGGTCGGTCCGCTCCTCGGCGAACGGGTTGCGCCAGCTCGGCCAGAGCCCCGCGCTGTTCAGCCCGAGCCCGACGACCAGGGCCAGCGCCAGTGCCCCGGCCAGCCAGAAGAAGCCGACCCCGGCCCGCCGGGCGCCACCCGACCCGGTGGCCGGCGGGTCCGCCGGCCCGTCGTGGACCGGCCCGTCGTCGGTCCGCCGCGCTGCCGCCGGCACCGGCTCGGCCTGACCCCGCGTGTACTCCGGGAACTCCCGGGTGGGCTGGTTGACATCACCGTTCTGGGACATCGCCCTCACCATCCTCGCCAGACGTATCGCCTGATGATGACGGTACGTCCCCACTACGACACGCGCTCGTCGAGCGCCCCGGGCTCCGGCCCGACCAGGCTCGACCCAAGGTGGACGCGCCTGGGGGGCGCACCTGGGTGGACGCGCCTGGGGCGGACGCACCTGGGGCGGACGCACACTGTCGAGCTGCTCCGGATTTGCTATCAACGCGGAAACGCCGATGGACCGGGCCAGGTCCATCCGCCCGCTCCACTTCCGGTTTCCAGGAGACCGGGCTGTCGGGCCGGGGCGGACGCCCCGACCACCAGGAAAACGAGTTGATCAGGGGGAGGTCGACCCGGGGCAGCCGGTGGTGGAGGCGCAGCGGGTGCACCCCGGTGGACGGGGCCGGCCAGCGAACGGGGCCGGCGCCCCCGCTCCATCCACGCCAGCAGCTCGACAGGACGCCCGACAAGGCCCGCCGGCCCGACCAGGCCGGCGTTCCGACCAGCAGGAACAGGTAACAGCGACCGGCAACAGGACGGTGGTGGCGAGGCGCGCCGCATGTCGCAGCCCCGCCAGCCCTGTTGCCGGTCGCTCTGACGGGGACCGGTCAGGCGAAGGCGGAGATGCCGGTGAGCTTCTGCCCGATCACCAACTGGTGGATCTCCGACGTGCCCTCGTAGGTCAGCACGCTCTCCAGGTTGTTCGCGTGCCGCATGATCGGGTACTCGCCGGAGACACCGTTGGCGCCGAGGATCGTCCGGCACTGCCGGGCGATGGCCAGCGCCTCGCGTACGTTGTTGAGCTTGCCCACGCTGACCTGCTCGGGCCGCAACCGGCCGGCGTCGGCCAGCCGCCCCAGGTGCAGCGCCAGCAGGAAGCCCTTTTGCAGTTCGACCGCCATGTCCGCCAGTTTGGCCTGGGTGAGCTGGAAACCGGCGATCGGCCGGCCGAACTGCTCCCGGGTGGCGGCATAGTCCAGCGCCGTCTCCAGGCAGTCCCGCGCGGCGCCCAGCGCACCCCAGACGATCCCGTGCCGGGCCTCGGTCAGGCAGCTCAGCGGTGCCTTCAACCCGGCCGCCGCCGGCAGCACCGCGTCCGCCGGGAGCCGCACGTCGTCCAGCACGATCTCGCCGGTGACCGAGGCGCGCAGCGACATCTTGCGGGTGATCTCCCGCGCCGTCACCCCCGGCGTGTCCATCGGTACGGCGAACCCGCGCACCCCGTCGTCGGTACGGGCCCAGATCACGCCGACGTCGGCGATCGGCGCGTTGGTGATCCACATCTTGCCGCCGGTCAGCACCCAGTCGGTGCCGTCCCGCCGGGCCCGGGTGGCCATCGAGGCGGGGTCGGAACCGTGGTCCGGCTCGGTCAGCCCGAAACAGCCGATCGCCTCGCCGGCAGCCATCGCCGGCAGCCAGCGCTGCTTCTGCTCCTCGCTGCCGTACCGCCAGATCGCGTACATCGCCAACGAGCCCTGCACCGAGACCAGGGACCGGATGCCCGAGTCACCGGCCTCCAGCTCCAGGCAGGCCAGCCCGTACGCCACCGCCGAGGCACCGGCGCAGCCGTACCCGGTCAGGTGCATGCCGAGCAGGCCGAGCCGACCGAACTCGCGGGCCAGTTCCCGGGCCGGGACGGTGCCCGCCTCGTACCAGCCGGCCACGTGCGGGCGTACCCGGTCGTCGATCAGCCGGCGCACGACGGCGCGGATCTCGCGCTCCTCGTCGGTCAGCGACGAGTCGAGGTCGAGCAGTTCGAGCGGAGCGGTCCCGGGCAGGCTCATGCCGGCCACCTTAACGACCCGTCAGTCGCGGTGCCCGCCTGCCCGACCGGTCAGTCGAGCTGGCCGGTCAGCACCAGCACCCGGGCGTGGATCTGGTTGCGCTGCTGCAACGCGGCGCGCAGCGCCCGGTGCAGCCCGTCCTCCAGGTAGAGCCCGCCGTTCCACTGCACCACGTGCGGGAACAGGTCGCCGTAGAACGTCGAGTCCTCGGCCAGCAGTTTGTCGAGGGCGAGCTCCCGCTTGGTCGTGATGAGCTGGTCCAGCCGCAGCGGTCGCGGCGGGATCTCCGCCCACTGCTTGAGCGTGAGGTTGTGCTCCGGGTACGGACGCCCGTCCCGAACCGCTCTGAAGATCACGACGGCGCGCTCCCCTCCCCATGACCGAGCCGACCCGTGGTGTCGTGCCGTGTCAGCCTAGCGACCATCGCCGACATCGCCGTTTGTTCGCTCATGTCAGTTTCGTTACTCTGGTCGACCCGGGCCAGTCGGGCCTCAACCGCCCCACCGGCCCCGGTGCACCACCTGGTCGACCGGCCGGCGTCCCCGCCGCAGCGACGGCGACCGCTGGTCCGGGGCCCGGTAACCGATGGTGAGCGCGCCGATCGGCAGGAAGTCCTCCGGCACCCCGAACGCCTCCCGGTACGCTCCGGTGCGCTGCGGCGGGATGCCGAAGAAGCAGGCGCCCAGCCCCTCGTCCACGGCGGTGAGCAGCATCAGCAGCGCCGCGAACCCGGTGTCGACGTACCAGTAGGGCACCGGCCAGCGGTCCGGGGAACGGTCCGCCCAGCCCTTGTCCGGCTCGGCGTACCGCTCCAGGTAGGTCGCGCGGTTCGCGTGCGGTACGACGATCAGCGGGGCCCGGCGCATCCCCTCCAGCCAGCGTTGCCGGCCGGAGCCACCCGGGCTGGCCGCCGCCCAGAACCGCTCCCGGTCCTCCGCCGACTCCAGCACCAGGAAGCCCCAGCCCTGGGCGAACCCGGCGGAGGGCGCCCGGACCGCGTGGTCGAGCAGCCGCTGCACCACCTCGGCGGGCACGGGCCGGTCCGGGTCGTAGTTGCGTACCATCCGGCGTCGCCGGACGACCTCACGGAACTCCATCCGCCGCTCCTAGGCCGGTGTCGGCTGGATACCCCAGGCGGCCCGCCAGGTGTGCCCGGCCGGCAGCACCATCACGTCCCGGCCCGAGCGGAAGGCGTCCGGCGGGCAGGTCATCGGCTCCACCGCCACCGACCGGCGGTGCCGCTCCCCGGACAGGGTGTCCCCGGTGTAGACCTGCCACCAGCCGAACTGCTCGTCCGCCCAGAGACTGACCCCGGCGGTGCCGTCCGGTCCGGTGAGGCTG
Organism: Micromonospora echinofusca; assembly: GCF_017614955.1. Classification (GTDB taxonomy): domain Bacteria; phylum Actinomycetota; class Actinomycetes; order Mycobacteriales; family Micromonosporaceae; genus Micromonospora; species Micromonospora echinofusca_A. Next base: position 35,633 of record NZ_WVUH01000013.1, on the reverse strand, counting down.
ACCCGCGAACCACCGTCCGGTTCCCGGATCACGTCGCAGAAGGCGAGGTCGAGCACGGCCGCGCCGATCCGGCGCGGCTCGGTGAAGTCGTGGTCGGTGCCGACGACGCCGGTGATGCCCATCGGCAGCAGCCGGGCGTCCAGCAGCAGCCGGCTGCGGGCCGGTACCCGCATCCGGATGTCGTCGACCGCCACCCCGGGCAGTCGCAGGTACGGGTGCACCGAGAAACCGAACGGGCAGTCCTCCGGCCCGGTGTTGGTCACCTCGTGGTCGGCGCGCAGGCCGTCGGACCCGACGCTCCACCGGGTACGCAGCCGCAGCGGCCACGGGTAACCGGGGGTCGCCGGCAGGTCGTGGACCAGGGCCACGGAATCCGGTTTCTGCTCCTCCAGCCGCCACCGTACCCAGTTGACCAGCCCGTGGATGGCCACCTGCCGGGCCGGCTCGGTCAACGCCAGTTGCAGCTCACGGTTACCGAAGGTGTACCGGCCGTCCCGGATCCGGTTCGGCCAGGGCGCCAGCACCTGGCCGGCGCTGCCCGGGCAGACCTCGTCCGGGCCGTACCCGTCGACGTGGTCCACCCCGTCCGACCGGTACGTCCGCAGGCCGCCACCCACCTCGACCACGACAGCCTCGTGACCGGCCGCAGCGATGGTCCACTGTGCACCGGAAAGGGCGGTGTTCTCCACGGTCTCCATGGCGGCGACGATATCGGTTACCGGGCGCCCGTGCCGGCTCCGGTGGGCCGGTACCTGCGCAGCGCCGGGAACGCGACCGCGAGCAGCACCGCCAGGACGACGGCGGCGACACCCCCGCCGACCCAGGCGATCCCGGTGCCGAACGCCGCCGCGGTGGCGCCGGCCCGCAGGTCGCCCAGGCGCGGGCCGCCGGCCACCACCACCACGTTGACCCCCTGCAACCGGCCGCGCATCTCGTCCGGTACGTGCACCATCAGCATCGTCTGTCGCAGTACCGCACTGACCAGGTCGGCCGCGCCGGCCACCGCGAGCAGCAGCACCACCAGCCAGAGTTGCCGGGCCAGACCGGCGCCGGCGATCGCCACCCCCCAACCGACCACGGCCAGGACGAGCCCGAGTCCCTGCCGGCCCACCCGGCCGAGCCAGCCGGAGGTGAGCCCGGCGAGCATCGACCCGGCGGCGATGGCGCTGTACAGCAGACCGGCGGCGGCACCCCCACCGAACCGGTCCTCGGCGATCGCCGGAAAGAGCGCCCGGGGCATGGCGAACACCATGGCCACCAGGTCGATGGCGAAGGAGAGCAGCAGCACCCGGGTGGTGGCCAGGTACCGGAAGCCCTCGATCACGCTGCGCAGACCGGCGGTCCGCCGTACCCCGTCGGACGATCCGGCGGGCGGCAGGGCGGGCAGCCGTAGGTTGGCCCAGACCGCGGCACCGAAGAGCAGGCCGTCCACGCCGTACGCGACGGGCAGGGCGACCGCCGGGGGCCAGACGGCCAGGATCAGCCCGGCGAGCAGCGGGCCGGCGACCATGGTGGCGGTGGCGGTGGTGAAGCTGAGGGTGTTCGCCGCCGGTACCAGCTCCGTCGGCACCAGCCGGGGGATGATCGCCTGCCGGGTGGGGGAACTGACCGCGAACGCACTGGAGTTCACCGCCACCAGCACCAGCAGCAGCACCGGGCTGTCCGCCCCGAGCAGGGCCTGGGCCAGCAGCCCGAAGCTGGTCACCCAGGCCAGGACCGAACTCGCCACCATCAGCCGCCGCCGGTCCAGCACGTCCGCGAAGGCGCCGCCCCACAGCCCGAACACCAGCAGGGGTACGAACGTGGCGACGCCGAGCAGCCCGACCCAGAACGAGTCCCGGGTCAGGTCGTACATCTGGACCGAGACGGCGACCAGGGCGATCTGGGAGCCGCAGCCGCCCACGCCGGTGCCCAGCCAGAGCCGCCGGTACGCCGGGATCCGCAGCGGTCGCAGGTCGATGGCCCAACGGCGGATGCCGGTCCGTCCGCCGGGATCGTTGCGCTGTTTGACGGTGGTCACGGGGCCAGCCGCTCGACCACCCAGGCGCCCCGGTCGGTACGGCGGTAGCGCAGCCGGTCGTGCAGCCGGCTGGCCCGGCCCTGCCAGAACTCCACCGTCTCCGGCTCGACCCGCAGGCCGCCCCAGTGCGGCGGGGGCGGGATCTGCGCCTGGCCGGCGAACCGTTCGACGGTGGCCGCGTAGATGTCGTCCAGGGCCGCCCGGTCCGGCAGGACCGACGACTGCGGGCTGGCCCAGGCACCGAGTTGCGAGCCACGGGGCCGGCTGGCGAAGTAGCTCTCCGTCTCGGCGCGGTCGATCGGGGTGACCCGCCCGCAGACCACCACCTGGCGTTGCATCGGGAACCACGGGAAGACCAGGCTGGCGTACGGGTTGCCCAACGCCTCGGTGCCCTTGCGCGAGGTGTGGTTGGTGTAGAAGACCAACCCCCGCTGGTCGTACCCCTTGAGCAGGACGGTGCGGGCGCTCGGCCGGCCGGCGGGGTCGGCGGTGGCGACCACCATCGCGTTCGGCTCGACGAGACCGAACCCGACCGCGTCGGCGAACCAGCGGTCGAACTGGGCCACCCAGTCCGCTGCCAGATCGGCCCGGGAAAGGCCCTTTTCCGCCGCGTACTCGTTGCGCATCCCGGCCGGACCGACTGTGTCGCCCGTCACTTTCTCCTCCTCATTACCGGACCGTTTCCCGCCACCATGGTTCTGGCCAGCGGATTTTCCGCCAGTCTGGTGCAGAAGCACGCACCCGGTTACGGCGGGATGTCGTCTGTAGCACAGTCGCTACGGGTCGCAAAGTTAGTTACTCACCAGGCAAGATGTCACGAACACATCCCTGAGGGTCGCCTAAGGAGCTCAACCGGCTCGGGCCGGCGGAGTGCGTACGGGCGCCGGACCAGAGCCAGGAGACGACATGGCCGATTTCAAGCCCGGACTGGAGGGCGTCGTAGCCTTCGAGACCGAGATCGCCGAGCCCGACCGGGAAGGCGGCGCGCTGCGCTATCGCGGGGTCGACATCGAGGATCTGATCGGCCAGGTCTCCTTCGGTAACGTCTGGGCGCTGCTGGTCGACGGTCGGTTCGGTCCGGGCCTGCCGCCGGCCGAGCCGTTCCCGGTGCCGGTGCACTCCGGTGACATCCGGGTGGACGTGCAGTCCGCCGTGGCGATGCTCGCCCCCTACTGGGGTCTCAACCAGCTGCTGGACATCTCCGACGAGCAGGCCCGCGAGGACCTGGCCCGGGTCTCGGTCACCGCGCTCTCCTTCGTCGCCCAGTCGGCCCGTGGTCTCGGCCTGCCCGCCGTGCCGCAGAAGGAGATCGACAAGGCGCAGACCATCGTCGAGCGGTTCATGAAGCGCTGGCGGGGCGAGCCCGACCCGCGGCACGTCAAGGCCGTCGACGCGTACTTCATCTCGGCCGCCGAGCACGGCCTGAACGCCTCCACCTTCACCACCCGGATCGTCGCCTCCACCGGCGCCGACGCCGCCGCCTGCATCTCCTCCGGCATCGGCGCGCTCTCCGGCCCGCTGCACGGTGGTGCCCCGTCCCGGGTGCTCACCATGCTGGAGGCGGTCGAGCGCAGCGGCGACGCCGAGGGGTACGTCAAGGGCGTGCTGGACCGGGGCGAGCGGCTGATGGGCTTCGGTCACCGGGTCTACCGGGCCGAGGACCCGCGCGCCCGGGTGCTCCGCCGCACCGCCAAGGAGCTGGGCGCGCCCCGCTTCGAGGTCGCCGAGGCGCTGGAGAAGGCCGCCCTGGAGGAGCTGCACGCCCGCAAGCCGGACCGGGTGCTCGCCACCAACGTCGAGTTCTGGTCGGCCGTGGTGCTCGACTTCGCCGAGGTACCGGCGCACATGTTCACCTCGATGTTCACCTGCGCCCGGATGGGCGGCTGGAGCGCGCACATCCTGGAGCAGAAGAAGCTCCAGCGGCTGGTCCGCCCGTCGGCGCGGTACGTCGGCCCGGGCACCCGCAAGCCGCACGAGGTCGAGGGCTGGGACGCCATCCCGCACGGCGTCTGAGGTGTAAGGAAGGGCCCCTTCTTATCGTTTTCGGTATAGGAAGGGGCCCTTCCTAACGCCCGGAGACCGGTGGGCCCGACGCCCGCGGGCCGCGCCGGTGTGGGGTACGCCTCAGCGCCCGGACCGGGACTGCGGGGCCGACCGGACCGACCGGGTGACAGGATGGAGCCCACGGCAGCGCCGCCGGACACCCGCCCGGCCCCGGCTCCGCAGCGCCCCTGCGCGCTCGCGGCACGGACCGTGCGGGCCGCCAGTTCACCGGGCCGCCGGCCCACCCGGAAGGATCTTCGTACCGTGGCTGACGCACCGACGATTCGGATTCCCGACGAGATCAAGCCCGCCGACGGCCGCTTCGGTTGCGGGCCGTCCAAGGTCCGCCCGGAGGCCGTCTCCGCGCTCAGCGGCGTGTCGACGACGTTCCTCGGCACCTCGCACCGGCAGAAGACGGTGCGTGACCAGGTCGCCCGGCTGCGCCGTGGCCTGGCCGAGTTCTTCTCCCTGCCCGAGGGGTACGAGGTCGTCCTCGGCAACGGTGGCACCACCGCCTTCTGGGAGGTGGCGACGTTCGGCCTGGTCCGGGACCGGGCCCAGTTCGCCAGCTTCGGCGAGTTCGGGGCCAAGTTCGCCAAGTCGGTGGCCGACGCCCCGTTCCTCGGTACGCCGACCGTGCACAAGTCCGCCCCGGGCAGCGCGCCGGCCCTGGTCGCCGAGGCCGGCGTGGACGTCTACGCCACCCCGCACAACGAGACCTCGACCGGCGTGGCGGTACCGGTCAACCGGGTGACCGGCGCCGACCCGGACGCGTTGCTGCTGGTGGACGCGACCTCCGGCGCGGGCGGGCTGGCCGTGGACGTCCGGGAGACCGACGTCTACTACTTCGCCCCGCAGAAGTGCTTCGGTTCGGACGGCGGGCTCTGGCTGGCCCTGATGTCCCCGGCCGCGCTGGCCCGGGCCACCGAGATCAAGGAGTCGGGGCGGTACGTTCCGGCGTTCCTCGACCTGGTCACCGCGATCGACAACTCGCGGCTGGAGCAGACGTACAACACCCCCGCGCTGGCCACGATCTTCCTGGCCGCCGAGCAGACCGACTGGATGAACTCCCAGGGCGGGCTGGCCTGGGCGGCCAAGCGCACCGCCGAGAGCGCCGGCATCGTGTACGGCTGGGCGGAGCGCTCGGAGGTGGCGACGCCGTTCGTCACCGACCCGGCGCTGCGGTCGAACGTGGTGGCCACCATCGACTTCGTCGACGGGGTGGACGCCTCGGCGATCGCCAAGGCGCTGCGCGCCAACGGCATCGTCGACGTCGAGCCGTACCGCAAGCTGGGCCGCAACCAGCTGCGGGTCGCGCTCTTCCCGGCGGTGGAGCCGGCCGACGTCGAGGCCCTCACCGCCTGTATCGACTACGTCATCGCTCAGTCCTGAGCCTGTCCTGACCGGTGTCCGGTGCGGCCCGACCAGGGCCGCACCGGACACCGACCGGGGCGACTGATCGCCGACATCCGGGCGTGGCATCCCCCACCTGCCCGGCAGGAGGCGTACCGTGTCCGTCAAGGGCGCCACGGTGGGACGACCGCGTGGCGTAGGCCAGCGAAGCGGGACGGAGGCAACGCTATGCGCCCAGTACGCTTCGTCGCCCTCTCCGAGGACGGCCAGGCTCTGGTACTCGCCGACGAGGTCGGGCGGCTGCTCGCGCTGCCCATCGACGAGCGGGTGTCGACCGTGCTGCACGCTGAGCCGGGCGCACCCCAGCTCACCGTGGCGGGGCCCGCCAGCGACCTGGCACCGTCGCTCTCCCCCCGGGACATCCAGGCCCGGATCCGGTCCGGCGAGTCCGCGGAGGACGTCGCCCGGATCGCCGGTGTCCCGGTCGACCGGGTTCTGCGGTACGCCGGTCCGGTGCTCCAGGAGCGGGCGATGCTCGCCCAGCACGCCCGGCGTACCCGGCTGAAGAACTCGGAGAAGGGCCAGCCGCTGGCCGAGGTGGTCGACAGCCGGCTGGGTCAGCACGGTATCGACACCGAGAAGATCTCCTGGGACGCGTACCGGCGGGACGACGGCACCTGGCGGATCATCGCCACCTGGCCGTCGGGCAAGGCGACCGCCCAGGCGATCTGGGAGCTGGACAAGACCCGGCAGAACGTCACCCCGCACGACGACATGGCGCAGTACCTCTGCGCCGAGCGGCCGACGCCGATCCTCGGCCAGGAGCCGGCTCCGGAGCGGAGCGGGCACGCGCTGCCCGGCCCGTCCCGGGGTGAGCCGAGCCGGGGTGGTGGCCACGGCCTGCCCACACCGGTCGAGTCGGGCCGGGCCGGTCGGGATCCGATCCGGGCCGGTCGGGACGCACTGCTCGCCTCACTGGACCGTCCGCTCGGCTCGACCTCCGGGCGGGGGCTCGACCCGGTCTCCCCGGCGGCCCTCGCCGGTTCCGACGCGCCCCGGCAGCGGGCGGTCACCGGTGGCGCGGCGGCACTGCTCGGTGGCGGGCAGGGGTCGGCGTTCGACGACGACGCGGACGCGCCGAAGGAGGTGCCGGCCGTACCCTCGCTCGCGGTGCTCCGGCCCCGGCGGACCGCGACCGGCGGCACCACCGAGACCACCGACGCGGCCGGCAAGGCCCGCAAGCGCCTGCCGAGCTGGGACGACGTGCTGTTCGGCAGCGGCCCGGCGGCCCGCGAGTCGTCCTGACCCGGGCCCGTCGGCCGTCCTGACCCGACGCGCGAGCCCGTACTGATCCACGGTCCGGTACCGCCCAACCGTTTCAACGGCCTACCAGGCTCCGGGCGGTACCGGCCGGGTCGTGGCAGGGTGGGCTGATGGACTACATCAACCTCGGACGCACCGGCCTCTCGGTGAGCCGGCTCTGCCTGGGCACGATGAACTTCGGGCCGGAGACCAGCGAGCCGGACAGCTTCCGGATCATGGACCGGGCGCTGGAGCACGGGATCAACTTCTTCGACACCGCGAACGTCTACGGTGGACAGACCGGCGAGGGGATCACCGAACAGATCATCGGCCGGTGGTTCGCCCAGGGCGGCGGCCGACGGGACCGGGTCGTCCTGGCCACCAAGGTGTACGGCCGGATGGGCGACTGGCCCAACGAGCGGGGACTCTCCGCCCGGCACATCATCCGGGCCTGTGAGGACTCGCTGCGCCGGTTGCAGACCGACACCATCGACCTGTACCAGATGCACCACGTCTCGCGGGCGACGCCGTGGGAGGAGATCTGGCAGGCGATGGAGACCCTGGTCGCCCAGGGCAAGGTGCTCTACGTCGGGTCGTCCAACTTCGCCGGTTGGCACCTGGCCGCCGCGCAGGAGTCGGCCGTCCGGCGCAACTTCCTCGGGCTGGTCTCCGAGCAGTGCATCTACAACCTGCTCACCCGGCATGTCGAGCTTGAGGTGGTACCGGCCGCCCAGCAGTACGGGCTGGGCATCATCCCATGGTCGCCGCTGCACGGCGGCCTGCTCGGCGGGGCGGTCCGGAAACTCGCCGAGGGTGGCGCGTCGCGGGCCAAGGGCGGCCGCGCGGCAGAGGCCCTGTCCGCACACCGGGCGACCATCGAGGCGTACGAGAAGTTCTGCGCGGACCTGGGCCACGACCCGGCGGACGTCGGGCTCGGCTGGTTGCTTTCCCGCCCCGGGGTGACCGCGCCGATCATCGGTCCCCGGACGGTGGAGCAGCTCGACCGGTCGCTCGGTGCGTTGTCGGTCGACCTGGACGACGCGGCCCTGGGTCGGCTCGACGAACTCTTCCCGCCGCTCGGTCAGGGCGGTCCCGGGCCGGAGGCGTGGGCCTGGTAGGCCCTGAGACGTCGACTCACCGGCGCCGAGCCAGGCGGCCCGGCTGACCCGTTCCCTACAGGGACCAGCGGGCCAACCGGTGGTGGAGCGGCCGGGGGCCGAGGTGGCTGCGGACCAGCACCATCTCGGTCGCCGGCCAGGCCGGGCCCCGGTACCGGTCGAGGGCGGCCCGGTCCTGGGCCACGTCCTCCGGGTCGAGCCGGCCCTGTGGGCGGGCGATGGTGAGGTGCGGCCGGAACGGTCTGCCATCGTAGGGCAGGCCGGCCCGGTGCAGCTCGGACCGGATCCGACCGGCCAGTGCGTGCAGCGCGGCGACGTCGCCGTGGACGTCGGCCCAGAGCACGCTGTGCCGCCCCGCTCCGAACTCTCCGCCCCCGGCGAGCCGGAGCCGGAGCGGCCCGACCGGCGGGGCCGGTGCCGGCGGGACGCCTGGTGCCTCCGGTGCCGGCGGCGGGGATGCCGTGGGCACCGGTGCCGCTGGAGCAGCGGCCCGGGCCAGGGCGGCGGTCACCTCGGGCAGCCGGTCGTCGTCGACGTCGCCGAGGAAGGCCAGCGTGATGTGGGCGCTCTCCCGGTCGACCAGTCGGATCCGGACATCTTCGGCGGCGGCCCGTCCCACCCGTAGGCGGCCCACCTCGGCGAAGATGTCGTCCAGCGCCCCGGCGGGCGGGTACAGCGCGACGAAGAGTCTCAACGCTGGTGTTGACCCCGGACGCCCCGGGCTGCGGGCAGGGCCAGACCGGCGGCGTGCAGTTCACCCTCGACCCGGATCCGCTCGATCTCCCGGTCGACGCCCTCCAACTCCGCGAGATGCTCGGTGATGCCGAGGCAGCGGCTGGCCTGTCGGAGCCGTTCGTCGTACGCCGCCAGCACGGCCGGGTCCCAGAGCACGGCCCGGCTGCGCAGTCCGATCCGGTGGCCGCCGAGGGTACGCAGGTCGGCCGCGATCCGCTCGATGCTCAGCCGGTCGGTACGGTCGAATTCGGTGAGGTCGTAGTCCCGGGTCAACGAGTCGGCCTCCACGGCCCGGTCGAGGTGGCTGATCGTCCGCCGTTCCCGCCGGTCCTCGCGCCAGTCGGCGAACCCGCACACGATCCGGTCGATCAACTCGTCGACGCAGAGCACCATGGCCACGACGATCGGCAGGCAGGCCATTCCGAGGAACGCCAGTGCCAGCACGAGCCCGTCCGGGACCTCCACGGAATTGACGCTAAGGGTAGTGGCCCGTTCACGCCACCGCTTTGGCGGCGCTCTGACGGGTTTCCCGCCTGTTAGGAAGGGCCCCTTCCTATACAAAATGCGATAAGAAGGGGCCCTTCCTTACACCTCAGAGTTGGGTGACGTAGAAGCGCGGGGTCGGTACGAAGCGCAGGCGTACCCGGGCGCCGGAACGGCGCAACTGCCAGGTCAGGGCGAGCAGGGCGGTGGTGAGCGAGATCAGACCGCCGATCCAGATGCTGGCGCTGGCGCCGTACGTCTCGGCGACCCAGCCGATGAGCGGGGCGCCGACCGGGTTGGTGCCGAGGAAGACCAGCACCCAGAGTGCCATCACCCGGCCCCGGAAGGCCGGGTCGACACCGAGTTGCACCCGCTGGTTGGACGCCTGGGCGAAGAAGACCATGAAGAATCCGGCCGGTACCAGCAGTGCCACCACCAGCCAGTACGTCTGGGCGAGCCCGACCAGGGTGCCGAACACGGCGCAGGTGACCGCGCTGCCCAGCACGACCCAGACCGACGGGCGGCTGCGCCGGCCGCTTCCGGCCAGCGCACCGGCCAGCGAGCCGACCGCGAGCGCGGTGGTGAACAGGCCGAACGAGGCGGCCCCGGTGTTGAAGACGGTCTTGGCCAGGGCGGCCAGGGTGAGCTGGAAGTTGAACAAGGTCATTCCGATCACCGACATCAGCGCCATCGGCAGCAGCAGGTCGGGGCGGCGGGCGACGTAGCGCAGACCGTCGACGACCCGGGCCGAGGCGCGTTCCTCGATCGGCGGCAGGGCCTCCCGGTGGAGTTCGGCGGGGCGCATCCGGATCACGTTGACCAGCGGGGCGAGTGAGCTGAGCGCGCTGATGACGAAGACCGGGCCGACGTCGAAGACGGCGATGGCGACACCGGCGAGCGCCGGGCCGATGATCCGGGCGCTGTTGAAGGTGGCTGCCGAGAGGGAGAGCGCGTTCGGCAGCAGCGGCATGCCGACCAGTTCGGAGACGAACGCCTGGCGGACCGGGGTCTCGACCGCGTTGGCGACCCCGAGCAGGACGGCGAAGACGTAGACGTGCCAGAGCTGCACCAGGCCGGTGATCACCAGCAGGCTCATGCCGAGCGCCAGCGCGGTCCAGAACGCGTTGGCGACGAAGAGCAGCAGGCGCTTGTCGTACCGGTCGGCGAGGCGGCCGGAGATGAGGGTGAGCAGGAGCACGGGGGTGAACTGGAGTGCGGTCACCACACCGAGGGCGGTGGCCGAGTCGTCCGACAGTTCGAGGACGAGCCAGTCCTGGGCGATGAACATCATCCACACGCCGATCAGCTTGATCAGCTGCCCGGATGCGAAGAGTCGGTAGTTACGGACCTGTAGGGACTGGAACATCGTGCTCAGCTTCGCCCGCACTCTCGGTGCGCCTCCTCGGGTCGTACGCGTCATCCACCTGACGGACGAAGCGGACCCGGTTGCTGGCGGCTGGTCAGCCGCGGGCGACCTGCTGGAGGATCTCGGCGGCGCGCAGCAGCGTGTCGCGTTCCTCCGGGGTCAACTCGGCGAGCCGGTTGGCGAGCCATTCGTCGCGGGCCCGCTCGAACTCGTCGAGCACGGCCCGGCCCCCCTCGGTCGGGGACAGGATCACCTGCCGACGATCGGTCGGATGGGGGGTACGCCGCACGAGGCCGCGATCCTCCAACTTAGCGACGATCTTGGTCATCGTCGGCGGTTGCACCCGCTCGGTGTCGGCCAGTTCACGGGGCGTCAGCGCGCCCGCCAGCCGGAGGCTGGTCAGGGCGGAGAGCTGAGTCACCGTGAGGTCGCCCACCGGGCGGGCCTGCCGGACCCGTCGGTTGAGTCGGGTGATCGCGTCGCGCAGCAGGGTCGCCAGCTGCGTCGGCCCGGCGCGTTCCGCCATCACCATCCACTCCGTCACAGTTGTTAGCCTAACTAATGAGCTTGGCTAACGATATGGAATATGACCGCTCTCACCGAGATCAAACCTGGTCAGGGCCGATGTGACCGGAGCCGCACCGGCCCTGACCGTCCGTACCCGGACCGACCGCCGGCAGCGGCGGACCAGTCGGGCGGCGCGGCGATCCAGAAGATCACCACGCGGCGATCTAGAAGATCACCGACTCGATCGGACCACGCAGGAAGTAGAGCACGAACAGCGCCGCCACCCCGTACAGCAGCGGGTGCACCTCACGCGCCTTCCCCTTGGCCAGCTTCAGCAGCACGTACGTGATGACCCCCGCGCCGATCCCGTTGGAGATCGAGTAGGTGAACGGCATCAGCGTGATGGTGAGGAAGGCCGGGATGGCGATCTCGTAGTCGGTCCAGTCGATGGTCCGTACCGCGGTCATCATCAGGAAACCGACCACGATCAGGGCGGTCGACGCGGCCTCGAAGGGCACGATCACCACCAGCGGCGCGAGGAACATCGCCAGCAGGAAGAGCCCACCGGTGACCAGGTTGGCCGCCCCGGTCCGGGCGCCCTCCGCGACACCCGCCGCGCTCTCGATGTACGACGTGTTGCTCGACGTGCTGGCCAGCCCGCCCGAGGCGGCGGCGACCGAGTCGACCAGCAGGATCTGCGGGGTACGCGGCGGCATGCCCCGCTCGTCGAGCAGCCCGCCCTCCTGACCGACCGCGACCATCGTCCCCATCGTGTCGAAGAAGTCCGTGATCAGCAGGGTGAACACGAACATCAGCACGACCAGCCAGCCGGCCCGGCTCCACGAGTCGAGCACGTTGAAGTTGCCCAGCAGCGACAGGTCCGGCGTGTCGACCACCGTCTTCGGCAGCTCCGGCACGTTCAGCGCCCAGCCCTTCGGGTTGGGCTTGCCGTCGACGAAGGACGGGCCGACGTTGGCCACCGCCTCGACGACGATCGCCAGCACCGTGGAGCCCAGGATGCCGATCAGGATCGCGCCGCGTACCTTCCGCACCACCAGCACCAGGGTGAGCAGCAGACCGAGCACGAAGACCAGCGCCGGCCAGCTCACCAGCTTGCCGTTGATGCCCAGCCCCACCGGCACGGTGGTGTTCGCGGCGTCCGGCAGCCGGCGGACGAACCCGGCGTCCACCAGCCCGATGATGGTCAGGAAGAGGCCGATACCGACCCCGATCGCGGTCTTGAGCTGCGTCGGCACCGAGCGGAACACGGCGGTACGCAGACCGGTCAGTACGAGCAGCGCGATGATCACGCCCTCGATGACCACCAGCCCCATCGCGTCCGCCCAGGTCATCTGGGGTGCGATCTCGTACGCGACCAGGGCGTTGACGCCGAGCCCGGCGGCCAGCGCCAGCGGGAACCGACCGACCACCCCCATCAGGATCGTCATCACCCCGGCCACCAGCGCGGTCGCCGCCGCGATGGCCGGAATGGCGAGCCGCTTGCCGTCACCGTCGACGGCGCTGCCCAGGATCAGCGGGTTGAGCACCACGATGTACGCCATCGTGAAGAAGGTGGCGAGACCGCCGCGCACTTCCCGGCTCACCGTTGAGCCGCGGGCGGAGATCTCGAAGAACCGGTCGAAACCGTTGCGCGGGCGAGGGGTAGCGGGTGGGGTGCTACCTGTCTCGGGCGGCGCTGTATCCATCAGGTCCTCGCAGGTGGATCAGTCGTTGGACGCGCGCATCGTCGCAGATCACAGCCGCACAGCGAAAGTTGATCGCGTACTCTTTGCTCCGTGCCGCAGCGTCAGCCCCGCCCCGAACCACCCGACCCGCCGATGGTGCCGTTCGCCGTCGCCGGGCTGGTGGCCTGGGCCGTGGCCGGACTGGTGCTGCTGGTGTTCTTCCGGGACTGGCTGACCGCGACCGGCCACGAGAACTGGCTGTCGATCTGCCTCGCCGGGTTCCTGGTGGGGCTGCCGGGGCTGGCCGTGATGCTGCGACACGACGCCAACCGTCGGCGCCGCCGCGCCAACCGCTGACCCGGCGGCCACCGCACCGGTCGACCGGTCAGTGGCGCGACCGCGTCACGGGTGTTCGTACGGCTCCGCCGGCTCGCCGGACTCCACCGGGCCGGGTGCCCGGTCGACCGACACCGGCTCGACCGCGTTGTCATCGTAGATCGTGGGCAGCTCGTCCACCGGCGTCTCGGGGGTCTCCGTCAGCGCCTCCGAGTGGGCGCCACAACCGTGGTCGACGCTGACCGCCCGACCGTCGTCGGGGGCGTAGAAGTTGCCGCAGACCCCGAAGGACTGCCGAAGCGCGCCGGCCAACGGAAGGTAGAAACCGCAGGTCCCGCAGCGGGCCGAGGCGGGGGCCGCGACCGAGATCGGCGCCCCGGGGCCGTGGTCGCCGTCGTACCAGCGCTGGGCGGTCTCGGCACGCCCCTCCCGGGAGAGCACCCGGGGCCGCCCGAGGCCCAGCTCCCACGCGGTCTCCTCGACCGCCGGATCGTCGGAGAGGAGGTAGCCGGGGGCGAGCCGCTCGTCGTCGGGCGGGGTGAGCAGCAGGTCACCAGGGCCCAGGTCACCCGGCTGGAGGCGCTCCTGCCAGGGCAGCCAGCCCGGGGCGAGCAACGCGTCGGGCCCCGGCAGCAGCACCGTCTCGCAGACCGTCACGTGCCGGCTGCGCGGCACCCGGGTGACGGTGACCGCCCAACGCCAGCCCCGGTAGCCGTCGAGGTGACACTCGAAGAAGTGGGTGACCACCCGGTCGGCCTCGGCGACCGCCCGGAGGTGCTCGCCGACGTCGGTCGGGTCCACCTCGGTGATCGCAGCCCGGGCCACCTCGACGGCGGCGGCGCAGACCTGGTCGAGACGGGCGGCGCGGGTAGCGGCGGTCCTGGTCACACGCTCATTCTTCCCTATGGGTACGGGCGTGTGTCAGGCACTCCCCGCAGCTCTTCGCAAGACAGAGCCGACAGCCGGTGGCGCGATGGGCGAGGATGGTGCACATGCCGCTGTTCTCCCGCTCCGACCGGTCGCTGCTCGGGCGCACCATCGGCACCGGCTTCCGGGGGGTCCGGCTGCTGGCCAGAGGGACCATCGGCAGTGGCCGTTGGTTGACCCGACGGGTCGGCCAGGCCCGGACGCGGAGCGCCGGTGGCGAGACCGGCATGGTGCGCCTGTTCGACCTGCACGCGGTCTCCTGCGCCGGGGACACCCTGATCGCCATCGGCCTGGCCGGGACGATCTTCTTCAACGCGCCACTCGGCGAGGCCCGCAGCAAGGTGGCGCTCTACCTGCTGGTCACCATGGTGCCGTTCGCGCTGCTCGCACCGGTGGTCGGCCCGTTGCTCGACCACCTGCGGCACGGGCGCCGGTACGCCCTGGCCACCACCATGCTCGGTCGGGCCTTCCTGGCCTGGTTGATCTCCGACTACATCAACGGGTTCGGCCTGTACCCGGCCGCCTTCGGGGTGCTCGCCCTCTCCCGGGCGTACGGTGTGGCCCGCTCGGCGGCCGTACCCCGGCTGCTGCCGGAGGGGCTCGGTCTCTCCCAGGTCGGCGCGCGGGCCAGTGTCTACGGCACGGTGGCGGGGGCCCTCGTCGCCCCGATCGGCCTGGCCGCGTTCTGGTTCGGGCCGCAGTGGCCGCTCCGGGTCGCCTCGGTGATCTTCCTGGTCGGCATGGTCGTCGCTCTCCGGCTGCCCCCGAAGGCGGACTCCGAGCCACCGGAACGGGTACCCCGTCCGCTGCGCGCCCTCGGCCTGCGGCGCAACACCGGGGACCGGCCGCTGGGCCGGGGCCGGCCGGCCGGTCGACTGGTCATCGCCACCCTGCTGGGCGCCGCCGCACTGCGTGGCCTCTACGGCTTCCTGCTGCTCTTCCTCGCCTTCGCCATCAAGGGCGGTGACCTGACCACCCGGGTGTTCGGCCGCGACCTGGGTCCGGAGGGGGCGCTGGGGCTGGTCGGCGCGGCCCTCGCGGTCGGCAGCTTCCTCGCCACCGCGATCGGTACCCGCCTGCGCATCCACCATCCGACCGGCATCCAGTCCACCGGAATGCTCGTGGTGACCGGCGTCGCGGGGCTCGCGGCGCTGCGTTTCTCGCTCCTCACGGTGGCCCTGTTCTGCCTGGTCACCGCACTGGTCAGCGGCATCGCCAAGCTGTCGGTGGACGCCTCCATCTCCGAGCGCATCCCGGAGCGGCTGCGGGCCAGTTCGTTCGCCCACTCGGAGACCGCCCTGATGCTCGCCTTCGTCGCCGGGGGTGGTCTGGGGCTGGTCCCCTTCGACGGCCGGACGGGGGTCGCGGTGGCCGCCGGGTTCGCTCTGCTGGTCACGATCCGCGCCGTGCTGGTGGTCCGCCGGTTGCGCGGCGAGCGGCTCCGGGGCTCGGTGCCGACCGACGAGGAGATCGCCGCCGCGGACGAGCAGGCGGCGGCCGAGGAACGCGCCGCCGCCGAGGAACGGGCGGCAACCAGGGAACGCGCGGCGGCCGACGATCCGGCGCCCACCTCCCCCGCGCCGCTACGGCCGGACCCGGTACCGGACGACCTGCTCGCCCCGCCCGGCTTCCACATCTACCGGCCGTCGTCCGCGGTGGCCGGTCAGGGGGCCGGCGAGGACGAGTCCCGCAGCGAGCCCCGGGGGCCGCTGTCGTGACGGGACTGCTGGTCGTCACCGCCGTACCGGTCGAGGCGGAGGCGGTACGGGCCGGGCTGGCGGCGTGCGCGGCGGCCGGGTCGGGTGGGCAGGGCGTGACCGTCGCACCGGTCGGGGTCGGGCCGGGCGCGGCCGGTGCCGCGACGGCCCGGCTGCTGGCGCTGGCCGAGGCGGCCGGACGGCCGTACCGGGCGGTGCTCAGCGCCGGGATAGGTGGCGGCTTCCCGGGCCGGGTCGAGGTCGGCGGCACGGTACTGGCCAGCCGTAGCATCGCCGCCGATCTGGGCGCCGAGTCGCCGGACGGGTTCATCCCACTGGACGAGCTGGGTATGCCCCTCGACCAGCTCGGCGGAGGCATCCTGGTCGACGCCGACCCGGTGCTGCTCGGGACCCTCCGGCAGGCCCTGCCGGCGGCGGCCGTGGGCACGGTACTGACCGTGGGCACCGTGACCGGCACCGCCGACAGCACCCGGCTCCTCGCCGAACGGCACCCGGACGCCGTGGCCGAGGCGATGGAGGGGTACGCCGTGGGCGTCGCCGCCACGCAGGCCGGCCTGCCCTTCGCCGAGTTGCGCACCATCTCCAACCCGATCGGTCCCCGGGACCGGGGGAACTGGCGGATGCGGGAGGCATTCGCGGCCCTGACCGCTGCGGCGACCGCCCTCGGCCCGGTCCTCGGCCCGGGCTGGTAGGTCGCCGGATCAGCCCGGTGCGCTCCGGATCAGCTCGATGGGCGCCGGATCAGCGACAACGCCACCGGCCGGCCGGCGGCGACCCGGAACCCGCAGGCGGTCAGGAAGTCGGACGAGCCGGCCTCCCCGATCGCGTACGCCTCCCGGATGCCCGCCCGGTCCATCTCCTCGACGAAGGCGCCCACCAACCGGCGTCCGATGCCGAGCAGCCGGTACCCGGGCGCGACCAGCACTCCGTCGAGGACGAGTTCCCGCTGGTCACCGAGGTCGTGGCCGTAACGCAGGTCCATGCTGCGCTGGTGTGCCCGCAACTCGCCGACGGTCCCGCCGTCCGGCAGGTCCGCCACGAACCGCCAGGAACCCGCCGGCAGACCCGCCGTGATGCGGCGTACCCGGACGGCCTGCCGCACCCGCTCGCCCCACCGGCGCCGGTCCCGCCGCCGGCGGCACAGGTCGTACATCGCCGCCGGCACCGGCAGCGGCCACCGTTCGGGCGGCAGGTCGTACCAGTGGGCCCACCAGGCGCCCGGCCAGTCCCGGGGCCCGCGCACCTCGCGGACATCCAGATGCGCCGGGTAGCGCCGGTCCGCCCGGTCCCGCAGCTCCGAGCCGGGTGGACCGGCACTGAGCAGCTCGAAGCCGGATGGTCCGGTGCTGGGTGGTTCGGTGCTGGGTGGTTCGGTGCTGAGTGGTTCGACCACCAGCCGGGCACCGCCCGCCCGGACCAACTGCTCCACCGTCCGGAACCCGGGATTTCCCGTCTGCCCCGACTCGATCCGCGCGACCGTGCTCCCGGGCACCCCCGCTCTCGCCGCCAGCTCCCGTTGACTGAGATCCGCAGCACGGCGCACCGCCCGCAGGACCGCACCGACATCGCACCCACCCGGTTCCTCGGCCATGTCCCGGATGCTCGCGCGCTGGCCGGGAGCATTTCAACAGCCGGACCAAACCTGTGGACAAAGTTGTGGAAAACTCGTCCGACACGAGGTGCCGTAGTGCTGGTGGGACGCTGTCGAGCTGCTCCGAATGTGCTATCGGATCGATGAGAGGAACGGCACCGCCCCGGCGGTTCATCCCGCGCTCCGTCTTTGCTAGCAGCTCGACAGCGCGCCAATCAGGGTCCGGCACTCCGCAACCACGCTCCGGGGCACGACCGGCCAACACCGCCATCCGGCCAGCACCGCAGTCCGAACAACACCGCCATCCGGCCAGCACCGGCCGGGTAGCGGCGCGACCGCCGTACGGGGCGTGCGGTTACGGTTGGGGCGTGACGCTCTCGCTGGCGATCTCGCCCTGCCCCAACGACACCTTCGTCTTCCACGCCCTGGTGCACGGCCGGGTGCCCGGGGCACCACCGGTCGAGGTCACCTACGCCGACGTGGACGTCACCAACACCGCCGCCGAGCGGGGCGCCTTCGACCTGGTCAAGGTGAGCTACGGGGCGCTGCCCTGGCTGCTCGACGACTACCACCTGCTGCCCTGCGGCGGCGCACTCGGTCGGGGCTGCGGCCCACTGGTGCTCACCCGGGCCGACCGCACCGGCACGGCCGCCGACGCCGAGCGGACCACCCGGGCCGACCGGTCGGACCTGACCGGCGCCACCGTCGCGGTACCCGGTGACCGGACCACCGCGTACCTGCTCTTCCGGCTCTGGTCGGCGGGCCGTCCCCCGGCCCGGATCGAGGTGGTGCCGTTCCACGAGATCATGCCGGGCGTCGCCGCCGGCCGGTACGACGCCGGACTGGTGATCCACGAGGCCCGGTTCACCTACCCCCGGCACGGGCTGACCGCCCTGGTCGACCTCGGCGAATGGTGGGAGCGGGACACCGGCCTGCCGATCCCGCTCGGCGCCATCCTGGCCCGGCGCGGCACGGTCGACCCGGTGGCCGCCGCCGGGTGGATCCGCGCCTCGGTGCGCCAGGCGTGGGCCGACCCGGCGGCGAGCCGGGACTACGTGCTGGCCCACGCCCAGGAGATGGAGCCCGACGTGGTGGACCGGCACATCGGGCTCTACGTCAACGAGTTCACCGCCGACCTGGGGACGGAGGGCCACGCGGCGGTGGACGCCCTGCTGCGCCGGGCCGCCGACGCGGGGTTGACCCCCCGGCTGCCTCAGATCTCCAACTCGCGGGCGACCGCGTGGACGAGCTGAGCGATCTTCTGCGCGGTCTTCTTGTCCGGGAACCGACCCCGGCGCAGATCCGGCTGGACCTTGGCCTCCAGTACCTTGATCATGTCCTCGACCAGCCCGTGCAGCTCCTCGGCCGGACGACGGCGCAGCTCGGCCATCGACGGCGGCGCGTCCAGCACCTTGACCCCCATCGCCTGGGCGCCCCGGCGGCTGTCCACCACGCTGAAATCGATGCGCTGACCGCCCTTCAGATCGGTGACCCCCGCCGGTAGCGCGGTCTTCGGCAGGAACACGTCGCCACCCTCGTCACTGGTGACGAACCCGTATCCCTTGGCCGCGTCATACCACTTCACTCGACCCGTCGGCACTGAGAACCCCTGCTTCGTAGGAGACTGCTGATGTCACCAGGCTAGCCGGATCAGGCCCGCCAGCGCCGCCGGGAATCCGGTGAGATCATCGAGCACGAGTCGGGCTCCGGCACCGGTCAGTTCGTCCGCACCGCAGGGCCCGGTGGTGACCCCGATCCCGGGCACACCGGCGGTCCGGGCGGCCACCATGTCCGCGACGTGGTCACCGACGTAGACGCCGACGCCGTACCGGCTGATCGCGGTCGCCTTTTCCTCGGCGAAGAGGTCACCGGCCACCTCGTCGACCGCCATCCCGAGGTGGTCCAGGTGCAGCCGGGCGAGCCGGCCCAGTTTCGAGGTGACCACGACCACCCGGCCGCCCTGCGCGCGTACCTCGGCGAGGGCCGCGACGGCGCCGGGCAGCGGCACCGTCGGGGTGATCGCGTACGCCGGGTACAGCTCCCGGTACCGGGTGACGGCCGCCTCGACCCGCTCCGGCGGGAACCACCGGGCGATCTCGGTCCGCAACGGCGGGCCGAGCCGGGACACCGCCGCGTCGGCGTCCACGTACACCCCGGTCTCGGCGGTCAGGGCGTGGTAGCAGGCGGCGATCCCGGGACGGGAGTCCACCAGGGTCATGTCAAGGTCGAATCCGACCACAAGAGGGGACACCGGCCGAACCTATCCGGCCGGACGTCCGACGGGCCGAGCGGCTTCCGGCCGGATAGCGTGGAACGACGATGACCACCTCACTCGCCGACCAGTTGCGGACCCTGTCCGACGACGCGCTGGCCGCCCTGCTCCGGTTGCGGCCGGATCTCGTCGTGCCGGTACCCGCCGACGTCTCCGCGCTGGCCCTACGCGCCCAGTCCCGGGTCTCGGTGGCCCGCGCCCTGGACGGGCTGGACCAGTTCACCCTGCGCATCCTGGACGCCGCCCGACTGACCCGGGAGCCGGCCGACGGGCCGACCTCGGTCCGGGCGGTACTGGACCTGGCCGGCGGCACCGACCCGGCCGCCGTACGTGCCGCACTGGACCGGCTGCGGGCCCTGTTCCTGCTGCACGGCCCGGCGGACGCGCTGCGGGTGGTGCCCGGGGTCGACGAGGTGTCCCCGCCGTACCCGGCAGGTCTGGGCCGACCGGCGGCGGAGCTGGACCCGGGCACGGCGGCGCTCTGCGCGGACCCGGCCCGGCTGCGCCGGACGGTGCTGGCCGCCCCACCGGCGGCCCGCAAGATCCTCGACCGGTTGGCCGCCGGGCCGCCGGTCGGCACGCTCCCGCCCGGCGCCCTGCGCGCCGTGCCCGCCGGCGCCGAGGGGGACCTGCCGGCCGACGAGGTCAACGGTGGGGCACCCACCGGTTCCCCGGTGCGCTGGCTGGTCGACCAGGGCCTGCTGGTGGTGATCTCCGACGCGGGCGGCACCGGGGAGGCCGCCGTCGAACTCCCCCGCGAACTGGGGCTGCTGCTCCGCCGGGAGACCGGGCCGCTGGGGCCGCTGCACCCGCAGCCTCCCGTGCCGGACAGCCCGGCGCGCGAGCCGAAGGCCGCCGACTCCGCCGGGGCCGGGCAGGCCCTGGAACTGGTACGGCACGCCGAGGCACTGCTGGAGGCGCTGGCCGTCGAGCCGGCACCGGTCCTGCGGTCCGGCGGGATCGGGGTACGCGACCTGCGCCGGTTGGCCCGGACCGTCGGGGTGGACGAGCCGACCACCGCCCTGCTGCTGGAGACCATGTACGCGGCCGGGCTCGCCGGTGAACTGGACCTGCCCGGGGCCACCACCACCCGCACCGGCGCCGACCAGCAGGTGCTGCCCACCGCCGGGTACGAGCTGTGGCGGGCCGGTTCCCTGGCCCGGCGCTGGGAGCAGCTCATCCGGGCCTGGTTGACGATGACCCGTCAGGTCGGGCTGGTCGGGCAGCGCGACGACCGGGACCGACCGATCAACGCGCTGGCACCGGAGGCGGAACGGGCCGCCGCGCCGGCCGCCCGCCGGGCGGTGCTGACGGTCCTCGCCGACCTGCCGGCGGGTACCGCGCCCGGGGCGGACGAGGTGCTGGCGCTGCTGGACTGGCGGTCCCCGCGACGCAGCCGGGGCCGGGAGGCGGCCCACCGTGAGGTGCTGGTCGAGGCGGCCCGGCTCGGCGTGACCGGGCTGGGTGCGCTCACCTCGTACGGCCGGCTGCTGCTGGCCGACCTGGCCGCTGCGGACGCCCGGGCCGCCGCCTCCACGGACGACCCGCTGGGCATCCGGCCGGAGGCCGACGCCGGCCCGGGTGAGGCGTCCACGGCGGTCCGTGCCCTCGACGCGCTGCTGCCCACCCCGGTCGACCACTTCCTCGTCCAGGCGGATCTGAGCGTGGTGGTACCCGGGCCGCCCGAGCCGACGCTCGCCGCCGAACTGGACGCGGTGACCGAGCCCGAGTCGGCGGGCGGGGCGAGCGTGCACCGGGTCACCCCGGCCAGTGTGCGGCGTGCCCTGGACGCCGGGTACTCGGCCGACGACCTGCACGGGCTGTTCCGGCGGCGGTCCCGTACCCCGGTGCCGCAGGCGTTGACGTACCTGGTGGACGACATGGCGCGCCGGCACGGCGGGCTACGGGTCGGGTCGGCGGGCGCGTACCTGCGCAGCGACGACGAGGGGCTGCTGACCGAGGTGCTGGCGGACCGGCGGCTGGAGTCGCTGGGCCTGCGCCGGTTGGCACCGACGGTGCTGGTCACCGCGTTCCAGGTGGGCCGGATGCTGAACGCGTTACGCGACGCGGGGTACGCCCCGGTGCCGGAGGACGCCTCGGGTGCGGCGGTGCTGACCCGGCCGAAGGCGCGGCGGGCGCCGGCCCGGGTGTCGGTGGCGACCCGGGTGGTCGACCCGTCGACCACCCCGCAGTTGAGTACGCCCCGGCTGCTCGGCATCGTGGAGCAGATCCGCCGGGGCGACGCGGCGGCCCGGGCCGCCCGGCGGGTGCCGGAGACGGTACGCGGGGCCACCGGGCCGAGCGGGGCGGGCAGCATGCACGACCACACCCAGGCGCTGGCGGTACTCCAGCAGGCGGTCCGGGACAAACTGAAGGTGTGGGTGGGGTACGTGGACGCGCACGGGGCGACCGCGTCCCGGCTGGTCCGGCCGGTGTCGATCGGCGCGGGTTACCTGCGGGCCGAGGACGAGCGCACCGAGATGCTGCACACGTTCGCGCTGCACCGGATCACGGCGGCCGTGCTGGACGAGTGAGGTCAGTCGCGGCGGCTGCGCCGGACCGTGCCCACGATGGACACGGCGAGCAGCAGGGCGAAGGCGGTGCCGACGGCCTCCCCGACCGAGGAGACGAATCCCTGTTGGAGGACCAGCCAGCCGAAGAGGAACCAGCCGACGAGTCCGACGGCGGCGACCGCGTACGCCGCCAGGGTGGCCCGGCTCACCGGCGCGCTGCCCGCCCCGCTCCCTTGGCCGGGTGTACCGGGGTCGGGCAGTCCGGTGGAACCGTCGCGGGTCACGTCCCGGTCAACTGTCACCTGTGCCTCCCGTCCACCCGTCGTCAGGGTCAACAGTGACACTTCCTCAGGTGCCGGGGCGGCGCCCGATGAGTTTGACCGTCGTGCCCACCTTGCCCAACTCCCACATGCGTACCGCGTCGGCTGGCAACAAGTTGACACAGCCGTGTGAGCCGATCGCCTTGTCGTGGAGGTAGGTGGTGGTCTGGTGGAAGCCCATGCCCTGGGTGAAGTGCTGCCAGTACGGTAGCCACACCTCGTACGGGTCGGACCACTCCTTCACGTTCCGGAAGTTGATTTTGAAGGTGCCGGCCGGGGTGGCGTAGCCGGGCATGCCCGTCCGGGTCACCGTCGGCTTCATGATCACCTTGCCGTCCCGCATCGCCCAGGTGGTCTGCCGGGTCAGGTCGATGCAGAAGGTGGTACCCGAACCGGCCCGGCAGGCCCGCACGTCCGTGGTGGCCAGCCGCTTCGCCACGTCGTACGTGGTGGGGCCGGCCCGTCCGACGGCCGGGCGGATGTCGTACCGCTGCTGGAACTTCTTGATCGCGGCGCAGTCGGCGGCGGACTGCCGGCCGTCGACGGTGACCGGGCCGAACCCGCCGAGCTGGGCGAGGTAGGTCTCCACCGCCCGCTGGTGCTCGCCCTGCGGGCAGCCGCTGGCCGGTGACGCCGTCGTGGTGCGGGGCGCCGGCCGGCTCGCGGTCGGCTTCGGTGTCGGCTTGCTGCGGGTCGGAGCGACCGTGGGGGTGGGACGTTTCCGCTGGTCCGGCCCGGGCGAGCCGCCCGCCCCCGTTTTCTGCTCCGCGACCCGGACCGGGGTGCGGCCGGCTGCCGGATCCCCGTCCTTACGCGGCTCGGGCGTACACGCTCCGGCGCCGAACAGCGTGATCGCTGCCAGGGTGAGCACCCGAACGGTGGGACGTGATTTCCTCATCTGCCCTCCCGACGCAGCCATCGTCTGCTAGACGCGTAGCCGTACCCGTCCGGTTGCACCCGGTGAGGAGATTTTTTCGACAACCTCGCCGACGTGCAAGACTGGTGGGTCGGCCGGAGGACCGTTGCGGCTGCGTACGGCGGCTGTGCACGGCGGCTGCGGGAGGAGACATCGGCGTGAGCGGTGGACCACTGATCGTCCAGTCCGACAAGACCCTGCTGTTGGAGATCGACCACCCCGACGCGCAGTCCTGCCGGATGGCGATCGCGCCCTTCGCCGAGCTGGAACGCTCCCCGGAGCATGTGCACACCTACCGGCTGACGCCGTTGGGGCTGTGGAACGCGCGGGCCGCCGGGCACGACGCCGAGGCCGTGGTGGACGCGCTGCTGCGGTTCTCCCGCTACCCGGTACCGCACGCGCTGCTGGTGGACGTCACCGAGACCATGGACCGGTACGGCCGGTTGCAGCTGGTCAACGACCCGGCGCACGGCCTGGTGCTGCGGGCGCTGGACCGGATGGTGCTGATCGAGGTCGCCAAGAGCAAGAAGCTCGCCGGGATGCTCGGCACCAAACTCGACGACGACACCATCGCGGTGCACCCGTCGGAGCGGGGCCGGCTGAAGCAGGCGCTGCTCAAACTGGGCTGGCCGGCCGAGGACCTGGCCGGGTACGTCGACGGTGAGGCGCACCCGATCGAGCTGGCCGAGGCGGGCAAGGACGGCAGCCCGGCGTGGAGCCTGCGGTCGTACCAGCGGGAGGCGGTCGAGGCGTTCTGGGCCGGCGGGTCGGGCGTGGTGGTGCTGCCCTGCGGCGCCGGCAAGACCATGGTCGGGGCCGCCGCGATGGCCGAGGCGAAGGCCACCACCCTGATCCTGGTCACCAACACGGTCGCGGGCCGGCAGTGGAAGCGGGAACTGGTCGCGCGCACCTCGCTGACCGAGGAGGAGATCGGCGAGTACTCGGGCGAGCGCAAGGAGATCCGCCCGGTCACCATCGCGACGTACCAGGTGCTCACCTCGCGGCGCGGCGGCGCCTTCACCCACTTGGACCTGTTCGGGGCCCGTGACTGGGGGCTGGTCGTCTACGACGAGGTGCACCTGCTGCCGGCGCCGATCTTCCGGTTCACCGCCGACCTCCAGGCCCGGCGGCGGCTCGGCCTGACCGCCACCCTGGTCCGGGAGGACGGCCGGGAGGGCGACGTGTTCAGCCTGATCGGCCCGAAGCGGTACGACGCGCCGTGGAAGGACATCGAGTCGCAGGGCTGGATCGCCCCGGCGGAGTGTGTCGAGGTACGGGTGACGTTGACCGACGCGGAGCGGTTGGCGTACGCGACGGCGGAGTCCGAGGAGCGCTACCGGGTGGCGGCGACCGCGCGGACCAAGCTGCCGGTGGTGAAGGCCCTGGTGGACCGGCACACCGACGAGCAGGTACTGGTGATCGGCGGGTACATCGACCAGTTGCACCAGCTCGGGGAGTACCTGGGCGCCCCGATCGTGCAGGGTTCGACCACCAACAGGGAGCGGGAGCGGCTCTTCGACGCGTTCCGTTCCGGGGAGCTGCGCACCCTGGTCATCTCGAAGGTCGGCAACTTCTCCATCGACCTGCCGGAGGCGGCGGTGGCGGTGCAGGTCTCCGGGACGTTCGGCTCGCGGCAGGAGGAGGCGCAGCGGCTCGGCCGGGTGCTCCGGCCGAAGGCCGACCGGCGGCAGGCGCACTTCTACACGGTGGTGTCCCGGGACACCATCGACACGGAGTACGCGGCGCACCGGCAGCGTTTCCTGGCCGAGCAGGGGTACGCGTACACGATCGTCGACGCCGACGACGTCCTCGGTCCGCCGCTGCCCACGGTCGACTGACGGGTGGGATCGGGCCGGCCCGGGATCGGACGACCCCGGGCCGGGCACCTACCGCGACGACCGTCATGCGGGCTGCAACGGGCGGGCCGGATCCCCTTCGGTGGTGGTGGACCGGCGACGGCGGGGTGACCGCGCGGCGAACACGAGCAGCCACACCATGAGGACGACCTCGCCGACGAACGTGACCGCGGTGACCTCGACCGCGTACCCGGCCGAGACCAGCACTCCGATCGAGTCGGCGAGATAGCCCGCACCGGCGATCGCCACGAGCACCGCCACCCACGTCGGCACCGTGGGGGACCGCCAGGCCAGCCACCCGACCAGCATCAGGTGGACACCGAAAACGATCAGCCCCAGGCTCCAGACGTCCTGGAATCCGGTGATCTGCGCGTACACCCGTTGACTGTTCCGGTCGGTCGCCGCACCGTCGTGCAGCAGACCGGCGGCGGCGATCAGGTGCGTGATCGCGACGGCGAAGACGACCCCGTACCCGGTGCGGCACGAGGCCGAGAGCAGCGCGACGGCGCGGTGGGTGTCGGCGAAGAACGCCCGCAGCGACCAGGCGACCAGCACGTCGAGGCAGGCCACCGTGAACAGGGCGACGACGGCGAAGACGAAGAGCTGGTGATGCGACAGCAGCCGGGTGGTGGTCTCGACGGGGTCGGCGGAGACCATCCGCTCCACGACGCCGAAGGTGGCCAGCCCCGCGAGGACCGCCATCGACAGCAGGCCGAGCCCGGCGGCCAGCGCCGACCGGCTCGCCCGGAGGTCACCGTCCACACCCGTCGCTGCGTCCGGCTGCCCGGTGGTGGTGCCCGGCTTACCGGTGGTGGTGCCCGGCTGCCCGGCGGTCGCGGGTGCGAAGCCGCGGACGAGCAGCAGGATGCCGAAGACGACCTCGAACAGGCCTCCCGGGATCGCCAGTACGACACCGACCGAGGCCCCCGTCAGCTCGGCGACCATGCCGGTCGCCAGCAGCGCGTACCCGGCGAATCCCCAGATCGCCAGCCAGCGCGGTACCCAGCGCCGCCGGTGGAGGGCCAGGCAGAACGGCAGGCTGCCCAGCGCCAGCGCCAGCATGGCCACCTGGTACGCGATGTCGGCGGCGCCGGCACCGACCGGGTCCAGCAGGACGATCCCGGCGGTGAGCAGGAACGCCTCCGCGCCCCGCGCGACGAGGTAGGTCCAGGCGGCCCCCGGATGAGGTCGGCGCAGCACCCGGAAGACCAGGACGCCGATGGCGAACACCATGACGGAGTTGAGTACCACGAGCACCGTCCCGGCGAACTGCCCGGCGAGAGCGCTGCCGATGCCGTAGAAGCCGAACGCCAAGAGGATGAACGCGCCGGCGTATCTGCCGGCTGCTGTGAGGGACATGGTCAACTCCAATTTTCGTACTAAGTACGTCGTACTAAGTACGATACGCTTGGCGGGGAAGCCGGTCAACGGAATGTCAAGAGGGTGGGAACCACGCGGTGGGTGGACCAACACGGCAACTGAGCCGCGAGCGGGTACTGCGGGCCGCGATCGGTATCGCCGACGCGCACGGCCTGGGGGCCTTGACCATGCGGTCACTGGCCGCCGAACTGAACACCAAACCGATGTCGCTGTACCACTACATCAGCAACAAGGACGAACTCCTCGACGCCCTCGTCGACGGTGTCTTCGCGGAGATCGACCTGCCGGTGGTGGGTGGTGACTGGCGAACCGAGGTACGCCGACGGTCCGTCTCAGCCCGTACGGTCCTCGCCCGGCACCCCTGGGCGCTGGCCCTGGTCGAAACCCGGACCAGCCCCGGGCCGGCCACCCTGCGCCATCACGACGCCATGCTGGGCGTGCTGCGGGCCGGCGGATTCTCGCTGGAGATGACAGCCCACGCGTACGCGATCGTCGATGCGTACGTCTACGGCTTCGTGCTGCAGGAGGCATCGCTGCCGTTCGACAGCGCAGACACCGCCAACGCCGTCGCAGACTCGATCATGGACGGCTTCCCGGCAGGCGATCACCCGCACCTGGTCGAGTTCGCCACGCAGCACGTCCAACAACCCGGATACCACTTCGGCGCGCAGTTCGAATTCGGCCTCGACCTGATCCTCGACGCGCTGGCGGCACGCAGGGAAGGGCTGGCGGGTTGCTGAGTGCGACCCGCCAGCCCCCCGACGCGGCTGGTCAGCCGGCGCCGCCGGCCCGGAAGGCGACCCAGGCGTCGCTCATCCGGTCCGCCTGGCCCGGGGTGAACATGTTCATGCAGGAGTCCTGCGTGTAGTCCATGAAGTTGTGGATCGGGTCCAGCCCCGGGGCGGCGCAGGAGTCCGCACCCACCGGGCAGTTGAACTGCGGAGCTGCCTCGCGCGGGGTGTCCTCGACGAAGTCGCCGGAGGCGGAGCAGCCGTGGGCGAAGGTGTGCTCCAGCATCATCCAGTGCCCGACCTCGTGGGTCAGCGTGTCACCCAGGGCGTACTTGCCGGCCGTGCCGCCCGGCATCGACTCGTCCAGAAGCACCACGCCGTCGATGTAGTCGCGGCCGTTGTTGTAGCCCTTCGGGAAGTACGCCCAGCCGAGCAGGCCACCACCGATGTTCGCCGCGTACACGTTCAGGGTGCGGGAGTCGCCGGTGTAGAGCGCCTTCTTCATGTCCCGCTCGTTCTTGCCCGGCACGACGGTGTACCAGGCGCTGTTCACCGTCCAGGTGGTCTCGACGAGCGAGAACCGGAACGGCGTGTCCGCCGCGTCCGGCGCGGTACGCCCCGCGAACGAGTCGTTGAGCACCTCCATCTGCGCCGCGATCATGGTGTTCCACCGCTGCTTCTCGCTGGCGGTCAGCTCGTGGTCGGAGATCATGTGGAAGACCGTGGGCACGGTGACGCTGCCGTTGGCCAGCCGGGGCGCATCCTTGATCACGCCGTAGGCGTTCGCCTCGTTCTTCGAGTACAGCTCCGGCTCCTGGGCGGTGGCGCCCTCGGCGACCCGGGCCACGCTGTGCGCATCGGCGCCCGGCTCGCACGCCTCGACACCCGGGGAGGCGGTCGCGGGGGCCGCCGTGATCGCCGCACCGGAGGCACCACCGCCGGCCAGGAAGGTGGCGGCGGTAGCGGTCAGGACCGCCAGTCGGAAGGTGGGTCTTCTGTGCATCCTTGCACCTTTCAGGCATGAGGGGGGAGGCCGAGCGGGATCACCGGGGGCCTCCGCAACGAGGTCAGCGCCGTCGTCGTTCCGGTATGACAACACGTCGGCGACGTCATGAACAGCCCCTCAGGGCCGGTAAGGCGACAGAATCCGTACCGGCCGAACCCGCCGCCTGCCTGTCCACCGCCCTCAGCTCTCCCCCGATGATCCACTCCGTTTTCAGGAAACCGGGCCATCGCGCCGGGGCGGACACCCCGACTACCTGGAAACCGAGTGGATCATGGGGGTGGGGCGAAACCGAGGCGCGGTCAGCACGGCAATGATCGATCCCAGAGCCGAGCTGCTGCGCCAACCGGTCGGGCACGCACAAAGGAAGCAGCGCGACAGGCAGCCCATCGGAGCCCCTGCCGCGCAGACCCACGGGGCCCTGGCGGCGGCTCCCGTTCCGGCGTACCTACTTCTCGGCGACGAAGACGCCGCGTCCCGGGCGCCCGACCAGGATCCCCCGCTCCCGCAGCGTCGCCATCGCGCGACTGATCGTCGACTGGGACAGGTTGTACTCGGCGGCAAGGGCACGACCGGAGGGCAACTGGGAGCCAGGCGGGTATGCCCCTTCCTCGATCCGCTTCAGCAGATCATCGATCAACTCGTCCATCGTGGGCGGAATAGGCACGTCACGGCCCCTTGCAGTCGGTTGGCCCTCCCAGTATCGATCGACGGTCCGAGATAGGCAAAGCATGTGCCCACGAAGACAAAGCTAAGAATTATGGGTAGCAGACAACGTTGACATAGGTGGTTCAGTGTCGGTAGCGTCACCGTCAGCGACGAGGTGGCGGAAGCGGTCGGTTGGCGCCTTCGTGGACGGCCCGCGTCGCGCCGGACGGCCCTGCCGCCGTACCCGCCGGTGAAGGCTGCGGCGACAGGGCGGGGGTGACCCTGCCGGACCCGAACTGGCAGGGGCACCCCCTTCCATCCAGGTAACACCACCAAGACCAAGATCGCCCAAACGGAAGGTGACCCTGCCGTGCGTAGATTCCTGCGCCGACTGCTGTCCACCCGCCACCGGCCCGGCCACCGCCGGTACCGTCCACCGGAGACAACCGCCGACGCGGTCGTGGACGGGCGCACCGGGTACCCGCCGCTGCGGCCCTGGCAGGTCCGCGAACGCTGCTTCAACCACCGCCGCCAGGGGCTCGACCCGACCGAGGTCACCGCGTTCTTGCACCGGGTCGCCGGCGAACTCGCCGTCGCGCAGACCGCACTGGCCGCCGTCCGCGAGGAGAACACCCGCATCAAGGACGCCCTCCGCGCGTGGCAGTCCGCCCAGGCCCCCAGCGCGTACGAACTGGCCGGCCGATGAGCCTGTCCCCGGGTACCCGATGGGTGATCCACCTGCCGGTCACCGTGCCCGACCTGGCCCGGGCCCGGATGCTCGCGCGGACCGCCGCCCGTGCCCTGGCCAGCCTCACCCGGGCCGTGGACACCGGCGAGGTCACCGTCTCCGAGGAGGACAGTCAGGGCGTACGCCACCGGGTGTACTGCGACCGGCTGCTGCCCGGCGGCGGACGGTGTGCGCTGCCCACCGACCACCTGGTGCCGTGCACCCGGCGGATCGTCCGCCACCAACGGAACACCCTCCGGTTCCGCTGACGTCGGCCGACGCGCTGGCGGACGACTGACACACTCACTGCCGTGAATGCCACGGTCAGGAGGTCACGATGATGTGGTCGGGTGTGCGGAGCGGAGCATCGCGGTTGCGGCGGTGGGGCCCGGAACTGACCGCAGGGCTGACCGCCCTGTCGGTCGGGGTACTGGCCGGGTCACTGGCGACCGGGCCGGCACCGGCCTCGGCCGGACCGGTCGGCACCCTGGCGACCGAGGTGACCGCCACCGTCTGGGCGCACTCGCCCACGACCGCCGAGTACCAGATCACCGGCGGCTACACCGCCAACTCCACCGGCAACCCGGTGACCATCCGCCGGACCGGCGTCGGGGCGTACACGGTCGTCCTGGAGGGCGCGGCCACCAGCGGTGGCGTCGCGCACGTGGTGGCGTACGGCGGCGGGCCGGTCCACTGCACGGTCGTCGCCTGGGGTCGCAGCCTGAGCGGGGTGGACCAGGAGATCCTGGTCCGCTGCTTCGCGGCGACCGGCGCGGCGGTGGACAGCCGGTTCGTCGCGACCTACACGAACGTCCGGCAGATCGGTCAGGGACGGTTGGCGTACTTCTGGACCGACCAGGCGGTGCCGACCGGGCTACGGACCATCACCCACGGCTACCGGTACGACTCCACCGGCGGGCCGATCTCCTACGAGCGGATCGGCACCGGACACTACCGGTTCCACATGAACCGCAATCCGGACAGCGAGTACGGGGCGCCGATCTTCCCGATGACGCACGTGACCGCGTACGCCACCGGGGCGGTGCACTGTCAGACCGGCTGGCCGGACAGCCGGGAGGTGTGGTGCGTCAACGCGGCCGGCAACCCGGTCGACTCGCGGTTCACCGTCACGTACGGCTCCCGGGTCGACCTGCTCGGCAGGTCCACCGGCCCCCGGTTCGCCAGCGGCACGCTCTACCGGGACACGGTCCGCGACGGCCGGATCTCCGGGGACAGCTACAACTCGACCCTCCCCGGGTACGGCGGCACCTCCGGCACGGTCTTCGGCACCAACGTCGGGCAGTACATGATGACGTTCACGGGTACGGCGACCCCCTTCGGCACCGCCTTCGTCAACGCGCACCGGGGCATGTTCGACAGCGATCCCCGGGGGCACTGCGTCCTGGTCGGCTGGTCCAGCCTCGGTGCCGACACCCAGATCCGGGTCAACTGCTACCGCTATCTCGGCGTACCGGCCAACCTGAACGCCCGGATCTCGTTCACCACCTGGCCCGCCGGCTGAGAAATCGGGGATCCACCCAAAAAGTGAGCGGACAGGTCAGGAGGCAATCCGTCGGGTGGGCGCCGCCTCCTGAGCCTGCGCCGCTTTGCCGGTGTCCCGGAAGACCCACCGACCACCCCTTGGCACCCGTACGACTCTGGCCCGCTTACGCAGATGCTGGACGCTCCGGATCGACAGATCCACGCCGCCGTCCGCGACCTTCAGGTCGAAGGAGAGCCCTGTGGCCTTCGTCAGCTTGGCCAGCGTCCCCAACGACGGTTCGTGATCGCCACGCTCAAGCCGGGCAATGGCTGGCTGGGTAAGTCCGGTGGCCTTGGCCAGATCCCGCTGGGTCAGACCAGTCCGGGTGCGGTGGGCGACGACTCTGACTGCGACAGCCCGGGCGAAGGCAGTCCGGTCCCACTCGACCTGGAACTGCGGGTCTTGGCGATTCTCCGCAACAACCTGGTCCAGGGTCTTCATGTCGGAAAGCTTCATGCTTCCTCCTCCACCTCGTCCAAGCGCTGTTCCGCGTTACTGGTCGCCCGTCTGAATCCCCTGGGATCCACCTCTGCCTCCGGGCCGATGGCGCCGACCACCAGAGCGGAACCAATCTGACGGTAGAAGGCGCGCCACGGGGAGCGGCCCGCGCGGGGGCGAAGCTCACGCAGGGCGTTGGCACCTCTGATGTCCGACGTGTGGGGATAGCCGAGGGTCGGTCCAATCTCCTGAAGTTTCTTGAGCGCGTTGAGGATCGCCACACGCTCGCGTGGGCCGATCTTGCCAAGCTCAAGGTCGGCTTCCGGGTGGACGAGGACGACCCAGTTCACCCAGCCAAGATAACACGCCTGCTATCAGGATGTCGGACGCCCGGTGGCCGGACAACATCACCCGATCGGCAGTTCCGGGCCGGGCGTGCGGAGGGGGGCGAGCAGGTCGCCGTACTTATCGACCCGGTCGAGCACCTCCCCGGCGGTGTACGGCTTCGTCGCCGGCCGCTTGCCGGCCGCGCCGGCCTCGACCTCGTCCCAGGTCAGCGGGGTGGAGACCGACGGCATCGACTGGGCCCGCAGGGAGTACGGCGCCACCGTGGTCTTCGCCGCGTTGTTCTGGCTCCAGTCGATGAAGACCTTGCCGGGGCGGAGGTTCTTCGCCATCTTCGACACGACGAGCTTCGGGTGTTCCCGCTCCAGTTCGGCGGCGATCCGGTGGGCGTACGCCGACACCTCGTCGGCGTCCTGGGTACCGGCGATCGGACAGCAGAGCTGCATGCCCTTCTTCCCGGACGTCTTCGGGTAGGCGTCGATCCCGTCGGCGGCCAGCCGGTCCCGCATGAGCAGCGCGACCTGGCAGCACTGCCGGAGCGTGGCCGGCGCCCCCGGGTCCAGGTCGACGACCATCATGTCCGGGTGCGCGCCGATCCGCCACTGCGGGGTGTGCAGTTCCAGGGCGGCCAGGTTGGCCAGCCAGACCAGGGTGGGCAGGTCGTCGGCGACCACGTAGTCGATGGTCTCCCGGCCCTTCGAGGAGCCGGGGGCGGGCAGGGTCTCGACGCGTACCCAGTCGGGCGTCGACGCCGGCTTGTTCTTCTCGAAGAACGACTTGTCGCCGACCCCGTTCGGGAAGCGGATCCGGGTCACCGGCCGGTCGGTGAGGTGCGGCAGGAGCACCGGGGCGATCCGGGTGTAGTAGTCGATCACCTCACCCTTGGTGAACCCGACCTCGGGGAAGAGCACCTTGTCCAGGTTGGACAGGACGAGTTCCCGCCCCTCCACCTCGACGCGGGTCTTCCGGGTGTCAGCCGGCATCGTCGACCTCCTCCGGGGGTTTGTCCGGGCGTAGCCGCAGCAGCCGGGGGAAACGCAGCCGCCCGTCCGGGGTGCGCTGCCCGTACTTCACCTCGACCACGATGGTGGGTCTTACCCAGATGGCGCCCCGGGCATCCTCCCGGGGCACGTCGCCCCGGAACGGCGGGTCGGAGGTACGCAGCGGCTCCAACTCGGCGAGGAGTTCCCGTTCGACGGCCGCGCCGATCCCGCCGCCGACCCGGCCCCGGTAGGTCAGTCGGCCGTCCGGTCCGGGCACCCCGACCAGCAGGCCACCGATCCGCCGGGCGCCGGGACGCCAGCCGCCGACCACGAAGTCCCCGGTCACCTCCAGTTTGACCTTGACCCAGTCCGGGGACCGCACGCCGGCCCGGTAGACCGAGTCGACCCGTTTGGCCAGCACCCCCTCCAGGCCGTGTTCCCCGGCGGCGGTGTAGGTGGCCGGTCCGTCGGGGAAGTCCGGGGGTACCGCCCAGCGGGCCGCACCGAGGCCGAGGTCGGCCAGGGCCGCCCGGCGCCGGTGGTACGGCCAGCCGGTCAGGTCGGTGCCGCGCAACCGGAGCAGGTCGAAGATCAGGTACGTGACCGGGGCGGCTGCCGCGAGCCGGGCCGCCCGGTGCCGGTCCCGGACGTGCATCCGCTCGGCCAGCGCGGTGAACGACGGTTGCCCGGTCGTCCCGAAGAGCACCACCTCGCCGTCGAGGAGCGCGTCGTCCACCTGCTGGTGCAGGGTGCCCAACTCCGGGTACGCGGCGGTGATCTCCACGCCCGACCGGGCGTACAGGTGCTGCCGGCCGCCGGAGATGTCGGCGAGGGCGCGTACCCCGTCCCATTTGAACTCGTACGCCCAGCCGGGGCCTGCGGGCAGCTCCCCGGTGATCGCGAGCATCGGCCGAAGCGGTGCGCCGGGCACTTAAAGCGACCGACAACAGGACTGGCGGGGCTGCGACACGCCCTGGCACGTCGGCTGGCGGCGTTGTCGTCGTCGGCCATGCAACACCGGCATGACCTCCTCCTCCGCCTTGCCACCCTCGGCCAGGCCCCGCCTCGCCGCCACCGCCCTGTTGCCGCTCGCTCTTACCGACTGTAGATCGGCGGCGAACCCGTCGCGCCCGGTTCGTTCGGATGCGATCCTGGTCAATACCGGGGGAAGGGAGCGCAGATGCGGGCCATCTGGAAGGGTGCCGTCTCGTTCGGCCTGGTCTCGATCGGGGTGAAGCTGTACTCCGCGACCGAGGAGAAGGACATCCGCTTCCACCAGGTGCACCGGGCCGACGGCGGCCGGATCCGCTACAAGCGCACCTGCTCGGTCTGCGGCGAGGAGGTCACCTACGACGACATCGCCAAGGGGTACGACATCGGCGGCGGCGAGATGGTGATCCTGACCGACGAGGACTTCGCCGACCTGCCGTTGACCAGTTCCCACGCGATCGACGTGCTGGAGTTCGTACCGGCCGAGCAGGTCGACCCGATCCTCTACAACAAGGCGTACTTCCTGGAGCCGGAGGGCGCGGCGACCAAGCCGTACGTGCTGCTGCGGGACGCGCTGCTCGACTCGGAGCGGGTGGCGATCGTCAAGGTCGCACTGCGCCAGCGCGAGCAGCTCGCCACCCTGCGGGTACGGGAGGGGGTGCTGCTGCTCAACACGATGCTCTGGCCGGACGAGATCCGGCAGCCCGACTTCGGTTTCCTCGGCGAGGACATCACGGTCCGCCCGCCGGAGCTGGCGATGGCCAGCTCGTTGATCGACTCGATGACCGGGGACTTCCAACCGGACGCCTTCACCGACGACTACCGGGCCGCGTTGCAGGAGGTCATCGACGCCAAGGTGGAGGGGCGGGAGATCGTCGCACCCGAGGAGGAGGAACGCGCGCCGGCCGCCGCGGTGGACCTGATGGCGGCGTTGAAGGCGTCGGTGGAGCGGGCCCGGACGGCCCGGGGCGAGCCGACCGGCGGTCGGGAACCGACCCCGATCTCGGCGGCCCGCTCGGCGCAGAAGGCGGCCGGGATGAAGCAGGCCGGGAAGCAGAAGACCGAGGAACGGAAGGCGGCGAAGGCACCGGCGAAGAAGGCCGCGAAGAAGACGGCCGGGAAGAAGGCCACCGAGGCGGAGAAGGCGCCGGCCGCCAGGACCGCCGCGAAGAAGGCAGCCGGGGACGGGAACGGCGGGAAGAAGGCCACCGGGACGGCGAAGGCGCCGGCCAAGAAGGCTGCCGGCGCCCGGAAGACGACCCGCAAGACCGCCTGACCGGTACCCCCGATCCGGTCGACGCCACACCTGCGCAGCCGGCGGGCCCGCCGGTCAGGGCAGCCCGAGCTTCTGGGTGACCGTCACCTTCACGATGATCCGCTGCTCACCGGACTTCCGCCGGGGGTAGCGGTCCCGGCCGAGGTACTTACGGGCCATCTTGTCGATGTGCTCGTCGGCGCCTTCCTCGACGAGTTCCGCCGTGCCCTTGACCCACAGGGTGCGGAAGTCGTTGGCCCGGTCGGAGACCGAGATCGCCACCGCCGGGTTGCGCGCGATGTTGCGGTACTTCACCCAGCCTTTGACGATGTTGAACAGGATGTGCTCGCCGTCGGTGTCCACCCAGACGGGGGTGACGTGCGGGGTGCCGTCCGGCTCGACCGTGCCGACGTGCGCGAGGTGCGATTCGGACAACAGGGCGACATCTTCTTCGGTGAGTATCGACATGGCCGAGAACCTACCCCCGCGCCGTCCGGCGTGGCGGGTACCGTTGCCCAGACCTCTCGGG